>NZ_PSRT01000148.1 GCF_004212635.1 Bradyrhizobium genosp. SA-3
AGGTTCGGGCAACGCATTGTCCGCGCTCGGCCTGACCGGCTCCACCGGCACGGGCACCGCCTTCACGGCGAGCCGTTCCGCGGCGTCGGGCGGCGTCTCGGGCAAGACCTTGACCTTCTCCTCCTTCAACGGCGGCACGGCGGTCAACGTCACCTTCGGTGATGGCACCGGCGGCACGGTCAAGACGCTCGATCAGCTCAACACGCAGCTTCAGGCCAACAACCTGACGGCCACGATCGACGCCAACGGCCTGCTCACGGTCTCGGCCACCAACGACTATGCGTCCTCGACGATCGGATCTGCCGTCGCTGGTGGCACGATCGGCGGCACGATCACGACCTCACTGACCTGGACGAACGCGACGACGCCGACCGTCGACGCAGTTGCCCAGGCCACCCGCTCGAACCTGGTTGCCCAGTACAACAACATCATGACGCAGATCGACACGACGTCGGTGGACTCCTCCTTCAACGGCGTGAACCTCTTGAACGGCGATCAGCTCAAACTGGTGTTCGACGAGACCGGCAAATCGAGCCTGAACATCACCGGCGTGACCTTCAACTCGAAGGGCCTGGGTTTGGCTGGCCTGGTGCAGGGTGTCGATTTCATCGACAACTCCGCGACCAACAGGGTGCTGGCCAAGCTGAACGCAGCCTCGAGCACGCTGCGTTCGGAAGCCTCGACGCTCGGTTCGAACCTCTCCGTCGTGCAGGTGCGTCAGGACTTCAACAAGAACCTGATCAATGTGCTCCAGACCGGCTCGTCCAACCTGACGCTGGCCGACACCAACGAGGAAGCGGCCAACAGCCAGGCGCTGTCGACCCGCCAGTCGATCGCGGTCTCAGCGCTATCGCTGGCCAACCAGTCGCAGCAGAGCGTGCTCCAGCTGCTCCGCTAATAAGCGTCTGAAATCACGGAACTAAAACCGGCGGCGGGGCTTCGGCCCCGCCGCTTTTTTCGTTCGTGCAAAAGTTCGATGGAGCCCGTGTTCCGAGCCGGTGAGGGCGCTAATCCTGCATTAACCCTATCCCTTAAGTCGCCGTTAACCATACTTTAAAGGACAGCCCCTAAAACTCGACAAAAGCCCGCTTTCCAGATCGGCGAGCCCGATTCGTATCCGGTTCAAAAGGAAGACCGCCAATGTCCAACATCGTTCTCTCGGCGTCAGTTCGCCAGAACCTGTTGTCGCTGCAATCAACGGCCGACCTGCTCGCCACCACCCAGTCCCGACTGTCGACCGGCAAGAAGGTCAACACGGCGCTGGACAACCCCACCAACTTCTTCACCGCGCAGGGGCTGGACAATCGGGCGAGCGACATCAGCAACCTGCTCGATGGGATCAACAACGGTGTGCAGGTGCTTCAGGCGGCCAACACCGGCATCACCTCGCTGCAGAAGCTGATCGACAGTGCCAAGTCGATCGCCAACCAGGCGCTCCAGACCACGGTCGGCTACTCGACAAAGTCGAACATCTCGACCACGATCCCCGGCGCGACGCCCGCGGATCTGCGCGGCACCACGAGCTACACTTATGCGACGGCGACCGGCAATGTCGTCACCAACGGCACGGCCGGCGGTACGACTCCGATCACCACTGGCACCACGCTCGGTGGCATTTCGCAATCCCTGACCGGTAACGCCGCTCCCGACGGTGCCGGCACCGCTGCCAGCCTGGCTACGGGTCTGACTCTGCTTGGTACACCGAGCGCCACTACCATCGCGACGAACGGTGCTCCATCGGACGGCGACGTCCTCATCGTCGACGGCAAGACCATCACCTTCAGGGCCGGGGCTGCACCTGCGGTCGCCAACGTTCCGGCCGGCTCCGGCAAGAACAACAACGTCGTCACCGACGGTAATGGCAACTCCACGGTTTACCTCGGAACAAACGCTTTGCCGGCTGCAACTGTCCAGGACGTGATGGATGCGATCGATCTCGCAAGTGGCGTGCAGAAGGCTGCGATCGCGGGCGGCACCGCAACCCTGTCGAACTCCTCGGGCACCAACGCTTCCATCGCCGGCGGCCAGCTCACGCTCACCACCGGCACCGGCGCCGATCTCAGCATCACCGGCAAGGCCGACTTCCTCAAGGCGCTGGGCCTGACGACCGCGACCGGCTCCGGCAATGTCAATGTGACCAAGGCGCGTCTGACAACCTCAGCCACGCTGGGCACGCTCGTTCAGGACGGCTCCACGCTCAACGTCGACGGCAAGACAGTCACGTTCAAGAACGCGGCCGTCCCTGCCGCCGCGCCGACGGGGTCGACCAAGATCGGCAACATCGTGACCGACAACAATGGCAACTCCATTGTCTATCTCCAGGGCGCAACCGTCCAGGATTCGCTGAACGCGGTCGACCTGGCATCGGGCGCCGGCATCGTCAGCGCCGGCGCCGTGGTCGCGGCGAGCGGATCGTCGCTGTCCTCGGTCGTCAACGGCGCTCTCAAGCTCAGCACCGGAACCACCGCAGATCTGTCGATCACCGGAACGGGCAACGCGTTGTCCGCGTTCGGGCTGACCGGTCCGACCGGCACGGGCACCGCCTTTACCGCGGGCCGCTCGCCGGGTCCGGGCAGCATTTCCGGCAAGACGCTGACCTTCACCTCCTTCAACGGCGGCACGCCCGTGAACGTCACCTTCGGCGACGGCACCAACGGCACGGTCAAGACGCTCGACCAGCTCAACAACCAGCTTCAGGCCAACCACCTGACGGCGACGATCGACGCCAACGGCGTGCTCACGATCACCACCGTCAACGAATACGCCTCTTCGACGCTCGGCTCGGTGACCGCCGGCGGCGCCGTCGGCGGCACGATCACCGGCACGGTTGCCTTCACGACCGCGCAGCCGCCGATCCAGGATCCCGTGGCGCAGACGGCGCGCTCCAATCTGGTCAACCAGTTCAACAACATCCTGGCGCAGATCGACACCACCTCGCAGGACGCTTCGTTCAACGGCGTCAACCTGCTAAACGGCGACACGCTCAAGCTCGTCTTCAACGAGACCGGCAGCTCGACGCTCAGCATCAACGGCGTGGTGTTCAACGCGGCCGGCCTCGGCCTCAGCAACCTCGTCAACGGCGTCGACTTCATCGACAACGGTGCGACCAACAAGGTGCTGGCGAGCCTGAATGCGGCCTCGAGCACGCTGCGCTCGGAAGGTTCCGCGCTCGGCTCGAACCTCTCGATCGTGCAGGTGCGCCAGGACTTCTCGAAGAACCTGATCAACGTGCTGCAGACCGGCTCGTCCAACCTGACGCTGGCCGACACCAACGAGGAAGCAGCCAACAGCCAGGCGCTGTCGACCCGCCAGTCGATCGCGGTCTCTGCGCTGTCGCTGGCCAACCAGTCGCAGCAGAGCGTGCTCCAGCTGCTCCGCTAATCTCGCAGCGCAGGACAATGAACGGGAATATCGTGGCGGAGCTGATGCTCCGCCGTTTTTATGGAGATCGCTAAGACAGGATTAGCTGAGATCGATGCGCATCATGCGAGACGTGTTTACAGCGCGCGTGTGCACATCTAGCTTCGCGATGAAGAGGGACTCCGCGACCCGTAATAAACCGGAGGGCTTCCAAGCACACACGTAAGCAAATCTTAAGCGGTGCTGCCTAGGGTTGGGAAAGAAATCCTTAAGCGCGTTCAACGGGCTAGGTAAACTCCAAGGTGTGATTGATGTCGAATTCTGCTGCCTCAGCTTATGCGCGTGTTGCAACGACCACCGCATCTCCTCGCGACATCGAGGCGCAGACTCTGCTCAAGGCCGCGAACAAGTTGCAGGATGCCGTCAACAGCGCCGATCCACTCAGCGAGCAGACCATGCAGGCCCTGATGTTCAACCGCAAGCTCTGGACGATCTTCTTGAGCGAGGCCATGCGTGACACCAATCCGCAGCCGCTCGACGTCCGGCAGAAGATCGCCAACATCAGCGTGTTCGTGCTGAGCCAGACCGCAGCATTGCAGATGAGCCCGCAATTCGATCACTTCCGTCCGCTTATCGAGATCAACAGGAATATCGCTGCCGGTCTGTCCGGCCGACCGTGATCGCGAACATCATGAGCTCTCGACCGTCGTTCTCACAGGCCAAGTTCGACGCCTGAGCGTCAGGCGCTGCGGTCGGTGCTGAGCGGACGCGAGGGTTCGGACTTCAGATCAAGCGCATGGAAATAGGCCCGCCGGCGCAGCATCGCTTCGTCGGGAAACTGATTGACCACCGCGTCGGTCCTCTCGTTGACGACCTGGAAGACGAAGGATGCGGCCGCCTGGTCGAACACGACCTGACGCGAGACGTTCTCGTGGTTCGGCAAATCATTGCGTACGGGCGCGCCCGTATCGCTCGCGGCGACCGTCTGGCTCACCGGCAAATCAGTTTGCACAGCCTCGTTCGCCGCCGCGTTCGACGTCGTTACGATCTGCACGGGGGCCGGGATCCCCACCGGCCGGATGCTGAAATCTGTACTCATGGCAGCCTCCTGGTTGCCTTGCTTGAGTCAAATCCCAACCCCTCTAATCGCGCAAGCATGGAACACCAAGCCTGAAGGTCCGGTTAGGGAACATGCCTAACCGCGCGACGACATCGCCGCGCGGTTTTTTATAAAATTGTCTCTTGTTATTGCGGGCGCTCAGAGCGAGCGGCTGACCGCGAGCGGCGTGATGTGGCGCGGGCCGGGAGCCGCGCGACGACCGGCGGCGGTATAGGTGTTCGGCACGTTGCGCTTCTGGATCTCGGCATTGACGCCGCGCACGACGCTCTCGGACACGGCGTGTGCGGTGGCGAGCACGGTGAGGTTGACCTGAAGCATCGCGCGGAACGCATCGTGGTGGCGATGCAGCGTCGAGAGCAGCTCGGGCGCGGATTTCGCGAGCTGGGCCTGGTTCGCCTTCAGATGGCTGACGGCGCCGACATAGTTTCGCGACAGCTCCTGCTTCTTGCCCTCGAGCGTCATCGCCTCACGGACCTGGCCGGCGCGGACGAGCTCGGTCTCGCGCTCGATCAGCCCGAGCAGGGCGCTCATCGCATCCATCAGGTTCTCGGCAAGCTTGCGTGCCTCGGCGTTGCCGGGCGCGGTGTTCGGACGCTGCGCTTGCATCGGCTGACGTGAGGCGTTGAAATGGTTCATCTCGTTTGACCTTATGCCGTGCGGATCGTTTTCGCCTGCTGCATGATCAGGGTGCGGTAGACTTCGTTGGCGATGCCGACGCCGCCGGCCTTGGCGAAGTTCTTGGAATGTTGCTCCGTCAGCATCGAACGCCAAACCCCGGTGCCGGGCGTGTCGCCGAACGGGCCTTCGCCCTTCAGGCCGGAGGTCATTTGCGAGAACATGCTGTTGAGGAACATCGCCTCGAAATCGGTGGCGGTCTTCTGCGCCTTGGCCTGCTGTTGCGGCGAGACCTTTTGCAAGGCGCTCGCGAGCTCGAAGTCCGGCCGGCCGTTGCGGCTCTCGACCGAAAAGGCCGAAGAGTTGGAGACGCGCGGGGTGTTGATCGTGCCGGTCTGCATCACATCACCTCGATATCGGCTTCGATTGCGCCGGCGGCCTTGATCGCCTGGAGGATGCTGATCATGTCGCGGGGACCGATGCCGAGGCCGTTGAGGCCGTCGACAAGCTGCTGGAGCGACACGCCGTCCTTGACCACGGCCAGTTTTTTTCCGTCCTCGGTGACGGTGACGGCGCTGCGTGGCGCGACCACGGTCCGCCCTCGCGACAACGGGTTGGGCTGGCTCACCTGCGGGCTCTCGGAGATCGTGACGGTGAGGTTGCCTTGCGCAACCGCAACCGTGGCGACGCGGACGTCGCGGCCCATCACGATGATGCCGCTCCGCTCGTCGATGATGATCTTGGCGGCGAGATCGGGATCGACCTGGAGTTGCTCGATCTCGGTGAGGAAGGCGACGACGTTGCCCTTGAACTCCGGCGGGATCGACAGCTGCACCGTCGAGGGATCGATCGGCTCGGCAGTCTTGACGCCGAGATAGTCATTGACGGCGGCTGCGATGCGCTTGGCGGTGGTGAAGTCGGCGTTGCGCAGCGCCAGGCGCACGTTTGGCAGGCGATTGAGCGCGAATTCGATCTCGCGCTCGATGATGGCGCCGTTGGCAATGCGCCCCACGGTCGGCACGCCGCGCACGATTTTCGCCGCTTCACCCTCGGCCTGGAAGCCAGAGATCGCGAGCGAGCCTTGCGCGACAGCATAGACGTTGCCGTCGGCACCTAACAGGGGTGTCACGAGCAGGGTCCCGCCCTGCAGGTTCTTGGCGTCGCCGAGCGCGGAGACGGTGACGTCCATGCGCGTGCCCTGTGTGGCGAACGCCGGCAGGTTGCCCGTCACCATCACGGCGGCGACGTTGCCGGTGCGGATGGTGGCGCCGCGGATGTTGACGCCCATGCGCTCGAGCATCGCTTGCAGCGACTGCTTGGTGAAGGGGATGTTGTTGAGCGTGTCGCCGGTGCCGTTGAGGCCGACGACGAGGCCGTAGCCGATGAGCTGGTTCTGCCGCACGCCCTCGATGTTGGCGAGGTCCTTGATGCGCGATGTCGCGCTTGCAGGCGTGACCGAGAGCGCCAGCGCTGACAGCGCGGCACAGGCCACCCCAACAATCCTCACCCAACGAACGCCTGACATCCTCTGCTCCCCAAGGCTCCTAAAAAGGCTCCTCAAATCGAAGGACCGGCTGCGACACTCCCATGACGAGCTGGTCCGGCGCTTTCCTTGCGAGCGCTGTGCCAACCCGGGGCAGCGAGGGTAGGTGGCTGAATAGGTTGAATAAATCTGTTCCGACCGGTGTCAGCCGGCGTTCGTCCTGAGGAGCGAAACTGCCGCCTGTCGGCAGATTTTGCCGAGCCGTTTACGCGCCGTTAACCATAAAACGGCGAAGGTGAGGCATCGATCACCCGGATTGCTGCGATGCGCATCTACGGACGGAACGGCACCACGCTTGGAGCGCCGGCCAGCCAGGCCAGGCGGACGGGATCCGGCACCTTCGTCCTGCCCGACACCTCGTCGGCGCAGGAGACGCGGAGTGCTGCCGCGCCGAAAGCCGCCGCCAACATCGATGCGCTGCTTGCACTGCAAGGCGTCGAGGAGGATCCGGTCGCGCGCCGCAAGCGCTCGGTCGCCCGCGGCAGGACCGCGCTCGACGTGCTCGACGATCTCAAGATGGGGCTCCTGTCCGGCAATCTCGAGGCGTCGACCGTGATGCGGCTGCGCGACGCTGCGGCGAACCTCAAATCGTCGTCGGGAGATCCCGGTCTGGACTCGGTGCTGTCCGAGATCGAGCTCCGCGTCGAGGTCGAACTGGCGAAGGCCGGGCAGGCGTAAGGCAGGCATTCGCCTTTAGCAACTTCGAAAACTTTCTCGTCGTCGTCCGGCTTGCCGCCTTCGCTGAAGCTTCGGCGGCCGAGCACCCTTGTGGCCCCGGCGTAGCCTTGGCGGAGCCGGGACCGGGCGACCCAGTATTCCAGAGACAGTCGATTTTGAATCGAGAGGCCGCGGCGTGCTGGATGCCCGGTCAAGCCAGGTCAAGCCGGGGCATGACAGCGGAGGTTGGGACGAAACCGCGCGTCGCTTCACAACGCGCCTACGCTGCTTCCTCCTTCTGCTGTGCGTCGTAGCGGCGCTGGGCGGCGAGCACGTCCTTCAAATTCTGCTCGGCCCAATCGCGCAGGGGATCGACCGCCGCCGCCAGCGTTAGCCCGAGCTGCGTGATCGAATATTCCACCGTGACAGGCACGGTCGCGATGGCGCGGCGCCTGATCAGGCCGTCGCGTTCGAGCGATTTGAGAACCTGACTCAGCATCTTCTGTGAAATGCCTTCGATCGTGCGGCGCAACTGATTGAAGCGCATCGGCTCCTCGCGCAGCAGCAAAAGGATCAGCACCGCCCATTTGTCGCCGACGCGATCGAGGATCTGGCGCGTCGGACAGTTCGCTGCATAGACGTCGGGCTTCATCGTCGGGTCCTCGGATTCCATTCGGTCGTTTGCGAATAGGCACGCCGGTTACTCCAGCGTTATCAGGTAAGCACAAAGTGCTCTCTTAACACCAGCATTCTTTGCGATATCTAGTCACCATTAGTTACTTTAGAAGCAAAGGAGCCTTCCATGAAAATCGCAGTCGCCGGCGCCTCGGGCCGGGCCGGGTCGGAAATCACCAAGGAACTGTCCCGTCGCGGCCATAGCGTCACCGCCATTGCCCGCAACCCGGAAAAGATCGCGGCCCTGCCGAACGTCACGCCCACCAAGGGCGATGTGCTCGATCAGGCCGGCTTGGCCAGGCTGTGGGCCGGGCACGATGTCGCCGTGAGTTCCGTGCACTTCCTGGCCAGCGATCCGCTCAAGCTGATCGGCGCTGCGAAAGACTCGAAGGTGGGTCGTTACCTCGTCGTCGGTGGCGCTGGCAGCCTCGAGGTCGCTCCGGGCGTGAAGCTGGTCACGACTCCCGGATTTCCCGCCCAGTACAAGGCCGAGGCCGAGAAGGGTTCCGCCTTCCTGGACCTGTTGCGACAGGAAAAGGACCTGAACTGGACCTTCATATCGCCGTCCGCGCTGTTCGTCGAGGGCGAGCGGACGGGCAAGTTCCGGCTCGGGACCGACCAGCTTCTCGCAGATGCGAACGGCAAGAGCTGGATCACCTTCGCCGACTACGCCATTGCGCTCGCCGACGAGATCGAGCGGCCGGCCCATCTGAGGCAGCGTTTCACGGTCGGTTACTGAGCCGGCAGCCGCCCCCGGGTCTTTGCGGATAAACGTTCTTGTGCAAGGACTTGGGGGTGGCCCCCGAGCGATGAGGGAAATATTGTCTGTCATAGGAGGCCGCTATATAAGGCCCCGCTCAACGGACCCCGTTCCGTTTGCGAGTCGTTGCTTAGACAGATAGGCCGCCCTTGGAAAAGTTGAAAAACTACCGACCGACCGACAAAGAGCCTTTCATGAACGACCGGCAGAAGGAGTACTTCCGATTGAAGCTCCTCGCCTGGAAGGATGAGATCCTCAAAGAGTCCAAGCTCACCCTGCAAGCCCTGCAGGAGGAGAACGTGAACCACCCCGATCTTGCCGATCGGGCTTCGTCCGAAACCGACCGTGCCATCGAACTCCGCGCCCGCGACCGCCAGCGCAAGTTGATCTCCAAGATCGACGCCGCGCTTCAGCGTATCGAGGACAACACCTATGGTTATTGCGAGGAAACCGGCGAGCCGATCTCGTTGAAGCGGCTCGAGGCCCGGCCCATCGCGACGCTCTCGGTGGAAGCGCAGGAGCGCCACGAGAAGCGCGAGAAGGTCTATCGCGACGAATAGAGCCCGAGCCGCAGAGTTGCGGCTCTTTGTTTTTGGACGCAAGGCGCCTTTGGGCGTCGCGATTGGCGTTTTGCCTGTCGCTTGAAACCCGCGCGCTTCAATGCGAGGGCGCAATCGCGAAAAGTGAATCGCGATCAACGCTCTAGACTCGATTCCTCCGGGCTCACGTGAAGGTCGGAATGAGAAACAAACCTTCACTTCAGGTGCGGGAGGTTTTGCGAGTCGCATCAACGAGATCGACTCGGATGTTGAGGCGTTGATCCAGCAGCATCAAGCATCGCTGTAATCACGCTTCGAGCGCCGGCCGCGGAACCGCATGGCGCGCGCATAAAGCCCGGACCAGCTCAATATTTCCTTAAACGCGGGGAGCACCCCGTCAGCTGCCCGCCGCCCGCGCTTGTCAGGCCGGAGCGGGGATGCTGAAGTGTCGCCCTCGAATGCGTAGCGTGGGAGGCGGCGCCGATGGACAGGATTCTCGAAGCCGCAAAGGCGATCGCGCTGGCGCGCCGCAACCATGCGCCGCTCGCGGCGCTGAAGCGTCCCCCGGCCGATGAAGCCGAGGGCTATCAAGTCCAGCGTGCCCTGCACGATCTCCTGCTGCCCCATGTCGGGCCGCTCGTCGGCTACAAGATCGGTTGCACCAGCCAGGTGATGCAGGACTACATCGGCATCCCGCATCCCTGCGGCGGCGGCGTGTTCCAGAACGGCGTCCACGAGAGCGGCGCGAAGCTCGCCGCCTCCAACTATGTCCGCGTCGGCGTCGAATGCGAGATCGCGGTGCGACTGAAGCGTGACCTTGCCGCCGGCGAGGCGCCGTTCACGGCCGAATGGGTCGGCGAGGCGGTCGAGGCCTACCATGCCGCGATCGAGATCGTCGACGATCGCTACGTGAAGTGGGAGACGATGGGCGCGCCGACCCTGATCGCCGACGATTTCTTCGCCGCCGGCTGCGTGCTGGGACCCCTGGTTCCGCGCTCGTCCGTGCCGGATCTGATGGCGGTGAAAGGCCGCGCCATCGTCAACGACGAGGAGGTGAGCCAAGGCACCGGCGCCGACGTGCTCGGTCACCCCCACAACGCGCTCGCCTGGCTCGCCAACCATCTTGCCGCCGAAGGCAAGGGCCTGCACGCGGGGCAACTCGTGCTCACCGGCAGCCTAGTGAAGACGCTCTGGCTGAAGGCCGGCGACAAGGTGCGGATGGAGCTGGACGGGCTGGGGACGGTGGAGGCGGAGTTTACGTGAGGCGTTGCGGCACCCTCCGCGGTCATTCTCCGCGAAGGCGGGGAATCCAGTAGGCCGAGGCTTTTCGGTTCATCACTGATGTCTCGGAATACTGGATCGCCCGCTTCGCGGGCGATGACAGTTGAGAGGGCAGATTGCGCTCGGCCAAGCTCGTCATTGCGAGGAGCTCTTGCGACGAAGCAATCCAGAGTCTCTCCGCGGAGGCAGTCTGGATTGCTTCGCTTCGCTCGGGTGGATCACAGGTGACGACGGGACATCCCGGCCTTCCCTGCGCGAATGGTTTTAACGGTGTCCTTCGTGCTCTCCTCGGGGAGCGATGCACTATTGCCCGTCGCCTTGCGGATGGCTGATGCGCGCACCCGGTCGGGCAGCTCGCATCACCGCACGGCTTGACGCACAGACCCCGGGCGTCAGGACCACACGATTTCTCCGTCCGCGCACATCCTCGCCGGACCCTCGATGGCTGGGGCGTGCGCTCACCATCGAGACCTGCGCGAAAACGCTGTCAGCGTCGTGTCGTATCGCGCACGCGGCTGCTCACGGAATTCCCGCCCTGCAACCAACATTGCGCGCCGACGCCGTCGCGGCCACCGCATTCCATCCCGCGTTCCGTGACGATCGCGATACGCCCTCTTGTGGACAAAACGAGAACATAATGCGGTGACCGGAGCGAGTCAACAAAAATTTTTAAAAATCCGAAATTGTGGAGGGGCGATTTGAGCTTTGATAGCAAAACTGCTATAAGTCACGGAGCGGGAAATGACCGGCCGTAAGCCGACAACTTGGATTGGCTCGTCCCTGCACGATCTGCGGGCATTTCCGGACGAGGTTCGCCGCGTCATGGGATTTGCGATCGACGATGCGCAGAACGGTTCGGAGCATCCGCGCGTCAAGGCGTTGAAAGGATTTGGTGGGAGGAGCGTGCTTGAAGTTGTCGATGACTTCGACGGCGACACCTTCAGGGGCGGTCTACACGGCTCGCTTTGCGGGCAGGATCTATGTTCTTCATGCTTTTCAGAAGAAGTCGAAGAGGGGAATCGAGACGCCCAAGCATCGCATCGACCTCATCAGGGCGCGTTTGAAGCTCGCCGAGGCTCACTACCATGAGAATTACGTCAAGGAAGACCGCAAATGAGCGATGACAAGAACATCACGGTCGGCAGCGATAATGTGTTTGCTGATCTCGGCTTTGCCAATCCCGAGGAGGAACTGCTCAAGGCCAAGCTCGTTCGTGAAATTCGCGATATCCTCAAGCGTCGGAAATTCACTCAGGCAAAGGCCGCAACTTTGTTGGGTCTGAAGCAGCCCGACGTTTCCAGCCTTGTCACCGGGCGTGTCGGCAAGTTCTCGATCGAACGTCTGGTGCGCTGCCTGGATCGGCTGGACTACAAGGTCGATTTGGTCGTGCGTCAGAAGCCGCGGCGCGGCTCGTCGCGGCAAGCTGCTGCTTGACCAACTGAGAGTCTTTCCGCGGCGACAGTCTGGATTGCTTCGCGGAGCCTGCCAACGGGACCGCGCTTTGCGCGGCCCCGTTGGCTCGCAATGACCGAGGCTGAGGCCGCGCTTGAGTGCACCAACTGGCCGTGAAGCCATCGGCTCGCAGCCGCCTTTCGCAAAATACATGCGGCCCTCGCCAGGGGAGCTAGCGAGGGCCGCGTCGTACATCGTCGTTCGCGCCTAGGTTCGCGAACACGATGTGGGAGCTCTTAAAGAGGCTTAGAAGGGCAGCAGCACGTCCATGACCTGCTGGCCGTAGCGCGGCTGTTGCACGTCCATGATCTGGCCGCGGCCGCCATAGGCGATGCGGGCCTGCGCGATCTTGCTTGAATCGATGGTGTTGTCGCTCTGGATGTCTTCGGGGCGGACGATGCCGGCGACCACGAGCTCGCGGATCTCGTAGTTGACACGGATCTCCTGCTTGCCCTCGACCACGAGGTTGCCGTTCGGCAGCACCTGCGTCACAACCGCGGCGACGTTGGTCTGCAACGCTTCCTGGCGGTTGACCGAGCCCTTGCCGTCGGCTGAGGACGTCGAGTCGGTAGTGAGGAGACGTCCGGGGAGGACCTTGAGCGGCTGCGTGACTGTCTGGCTGCCGATGAAGTCCGTAATCCCTGAGTCTTCCTTGCTGGTCCGGCTGCGCTGGGTCTCGTTGGAGAGGTTGGCCTTGTCGGTGATGTTCACGGTCACGGTCAGGAGGTCGCCGACCTGGCGGGCGCGCTGGTCCTTAAAGAAGGCGCGGCTGCCGTTGCGCCACAGCGAGTTCGGATTGTAGGAGGCGACTTCCGGCTTCGGCATCGGCATCTGCACCGGCTTATAGCCGGGCTGCGTCGTCGGATTGTCGATCGCCGACAATTTTGGTTGCTCGCCAATCTGCGACAGGCGGTCGATCGAGGAGCAGCCGGATGCGAGCGCGCAGGTCGCCAGCAGCAGGGCAGAGATCGCGATGCGACGAAGGCGGGAAGCCGAACTGAACGGAGACATGACTTACTCTGACTTGGCTGGAGCTTGCGAGACGCGAACTTGCGGAATCTGGGCTTGTGCGATCTGGGCGGCAGACGCCGGCGCCTGGATCAGGCTCTGCGCCAGGGCTGCGGCCGCCGGCACGTCGTCACGCTTGATCGACGAGGTCTGCTCGACCGCGGGCGCCATCGGTGCGGACTGGCTTGCGCCCTGGACCGTGACCTGGCCGCGGCCGGTGACGACGCCGGTCAGCGTACGCTTGGATTGCAGGTTGAGCACGCTGACGGTGTCGCCCTCGGCGCCGCTCTCGATCGCCTTGCCGCGCGTGGTGAGATAGAGGCCGGGCACCTGGTAGATGATGGTGACGGTCTGATCGCGCACCACGAAGTCGGGCTTGACGATGTCGGCGACGCGGATCGGCATGCCCGCCCGCATCGGCCGGCGCAGCTGCATGCCGACGGTACGATCGCGCGAGGCGGGCTCGCCGGTGACCTCGGCCTTCGGCCGCCGCTCCAGCGAGACGTCGGAGGATTTCAGGAGCTCGGTGCGGTCGATGTCGCGCGTCAGCACGGCCACTTCCACCGTCTCGATCGCGGTGCCGGTGAAGCGGAGCTTGGTCGGCGCCGGATTGTTGTCGTTGTTGATCTCGAAGGCGACGTCGAAACGGCCGCTGCGGGCGTCATAGCGGGTTGCGACCGGCTGGAGCGCACCGGTGTTGGAGGCGTCGAGCCGCATGTCGGAGATGCCGCGGTCGAACGTGACCGTGATGTTGGCGGCGTCGCCAAGGCCGAAGCGGCGCTCGAGCGTCGAGGCGACCGCGGCTTCGAGGTCCTTGCTGGCGAGCGTGCGGGCGAGGCGGGTGACCTGGACCTCCTTGATGTCGCCGGTCATCACGCCGATCACTTGTTTGGCGCGGAGCACCGACAACACCTGCGCGACCGTCAGCGTGCCGGTGGTGCCGAGATCGGGCGAGCGGTAGACCGGGATCAGCGCGGCCGATCCGGCGTTGTCGATGAGATCGCCGACCCGCACCACGTCCGAGGTCACGCTGACGCTTCCGCGCAGCGTCGGCGCTGCGATGAAATCGTCGGCCGCCGCTGCCGGCAGCGCCAGCGCGAGAAGAGCGGAGATGGTGGCAAGGGTGGTTCGGATCATCGTCATCACCTCAGCGGAACAGCGCCGTGGTCGATTGCATCATCTGGTCGGCGGCGCTGATCACCTTGGCGTTCATCTCGTAGGCGCGCTGGGCCGCGATCAGGTCGCTCATCTCCGAGACGACGTCGACATTGGCCTGCTCGAGGCTTCCTTGCGTGATGTTGCCGTAACCTTCGGCCGTCGCGGTGCCGTCCTGGGGCGGGCCGGAGGAGGGCGTCTCGGTGAACTGATTGCTGCCGACGGGCTGGAGGCCCGCCTTGTTGATGAAGCGGGTCAGGCCGATCTGGCCGAGGATGGTCGAGGTCGACGAGCCCGGCAGCGTCACCGAGACCTGGCCCTGGACGTTGACAGTCAGGCCCGAGGCGTTGTTCGGGATCGTGATCGTCGGCTGCACCGGGTTGCCCTGCGCGGTGACGATGCGGCCCTGATTGTCCATCTGGAAGGTGCCGTCGCGGGTGTATTGGTAGGTGCCGTCGGGCATCAGGATCTTGAAAAAGCCTTCGCCCGAGACCGCGAGGTCGAGATCGTTGCCGGTCTGCGACAGCGTGCCCTGCGTCATGCTGCGCGGCGTGCCGACGGTCTTGACGCCGCCGCCGATGTCGACGCCCACCGGCAGGATGGTGCCCTGGTCGGACGACTGCGCGCCGACGCGGCGGACATGCTCGTAGATCAGGTCCTGGAACGCCGCGGTCTGCTTCTTGAAGCCGGTGGTGCGCAGGTTGGCGATGTTGTTGGAGATCACCTGAACGTTGAGTTCCTGTGCCGCCATTCCGGTCGCTGCGGTGTGAAGCGCCTGCATGTCAGTTCTCCCTCAATCAGGCCGGAACGTCGGCGAGCTTCTCGATCGCCGATTTGTGGAGGTCGCTCTGCTGCTGGAGCAGGTTGGCGATGGCGGTGTAGCTGCGCATGACTTCGACCATGCGGCTCATCTCGCCGACCGCATTGACGTTCGACTTCTCGACATAGCCCTGGCGCACGCTGGACTTGGTGTCGGCCTGCGGGACGGCGGAGCCTACGTCATAGAGGTTGGCGCCGAGCTTGGTCAGCTTGGTCGGATCGTCGAACGAGGCCATGCGGATCTTGCCGCGGATCGAGTCGGTCTTCGCCGTGCCCTCGAGCACCGTGATGGTGCCGTCGGGTGCGACGTTGATGTCGTGGTCGGTCGGCTGGAAGGTGATCGGGCCGCCGGTGCCGAGCACGAGGTTGCCGTCGGAGGTGACGAGCTGGCCGGTGCTGTTGAGCGAGAATTTGCCGTCGCGGGTGTAGCGCTCGCCGCCATTGGCCTGCACCGCGAAATAGGCGTTGCCGTCGATCGCCATGTCGAGCGGGTTGTTGGTCGGCTCCATCGGCCCCTGGCCGACGTCGCGGAAGGTGCCGCGGTCCTGCACATAGGAGACACGGCGGTCCGTGCCGATGAAATTGTCCTCGCGCGCGTTCGAGTTGAGGAACTCCTCGAACAGCGAATGGTCGGCCTTGAAGCCATTGGTATTGGCGTTGGCGACGTTGTTGGCGATGACATCCATCTGCCGTTCCAACGTCATCTGCCGTGACAAGCCGATCAGAAGCGCGTTCTGCATCGGAAATCTCCCCTGAGTGAGATCTGCCAGCTCGCTCTCCCAAGCGCCTTGGCGGACCCCGTGAACGAGACCGTCTGGTTCTCCCAAACCGTTCGGTCTCGGCCCTTTCTCAGCGAAAGCCGTGCCAACTCGAAAAATCATGTAATTTCAATATCTTGATGAGTTTTGAGGGGCGCGGGAGGGCGGCAGAAAGGTTCTGTTAGCCATGTTTGCCCGGCAGATTTTTCCTAGCAGAGGCCCAATCGAAAGATTCCGTTAACCATTATTACCGTAGCGTTTGCCATGAAGAGGAGCGCATTGCGCCGGGGGCATTTGTATCGCGTCACTGTCTGAGGCTTCGCTCTATCGACCCCTTTGAGAGATCCGGGCGCGGCGACCATGGCAGAGAACGAAGCGGAAGGCGGTGCAGCCGCCGAGGGCGCGGAAGCCGCTCCGCCGAAGAACAAGCTCAAGCTCATCATCATGGCCATCGGCCTGCTCGCCATCCTCGGCGGCGGTGCTGCGACGTGGTTTTTCTTCTTCCGTCACGGCGACGACGAGCACCACGCCGAGGCGGCGCCGCCGCCGAAGCCGCCGGCTTTCGTCGACGTCCCCGATATGATGGTCAACCTCGCCGGCGCGCCTGGCGAGCGCGTGCAATATCTGCGGCTGAAGATCGTGCTGGAGCTGAAGGAAGAGAAGCAGATCGAGGCGATCAAGCCGACCATGCCGCGCGTCACCGACATCTTCCAGACCTATGTGCGCGAACTGCGCCCCTCCGATCTCAACGGTTCCGCCGGCATCTTCCGCCTCAAGGAGGAGCTGACCAAGCGCGTCAACGCGGCGGTCGCCCCGATCCAGGTCAGCGCGGTGCTGTTCAAGGAAGTCGTGGTGCAGTGAGGGTGATGAGCTAGCACCATGGCCGGCAACGAGCAGATGGACCAGGATGCGATTGCCGCCCAATGGGAGGCCTCGCTTGATTCCGAGGATCCCGCGGAGGCCGCAAAGGCTGCCGCCGAGAACGAATTATCCGAGACCATGGCCCTGCAATGGGCGGCCATGGTCGAGGACGGCAGCCGCGATCTCGGCACCGGCAAGAACTCCGGCGAGCGGGTGCTGTCGCAGGAGGAGATCGACAATCTCCTCGGCTTCACCGTCGGCGACGTCACGCTCGACGACCATTCCGGCATTCGCGCGATCATCGATTCGGCGATGGTCTCCTACGAGCGTCTGCCCATGCTCGAAATCGTCTTCGACCGCCTGGTGCGGCTGTTGACGACGAGCTTGCGCAATTTCACCTCCGACAACGTCGAAGTCTCACTCGACCGCATCACCTCGGTGCGCTTCGGCGACTACATGAACTCGATCCCGCTGCCGGCCGTGCTCTCGGTGTTCAAGGCCGAGGAGTGGGAAAACTTCGGCATGGCGACGGTCGATTCCAATCTGATCTACTCGATGATCGACGTGCTGCTCGGCGGTCGCCGCGGCACCAGCCAGCTCCGCATCGAGGGGCGGCCCTACACCACGATCGAGACCGAGCTGGTCAAGCGGCTGGTCGAGGTGGTGCTGGCCGACGCCGAGCAGGCGTTCCGGCCGCTGTCCCCGGTGACCTTCACGATCGACCGGCTCGAGACCAATCCTCGTTTCGCCGCGATCAGCCGTCCCGCCAACGCCGCGATCCTGGTGCGCCTGCGCATCGATATGGAAGACCGCGGCGGCAACATCGAACTGCTGCTGCCTTATGCGACCATCGAGCCGATCCGGGGCGTCCTGCTCCAGATGTTCATGGGCGAAAAGTTCGGCCGCGACCCGGTCTGGGAGGGGCATTTCGCCACCGAGATCGTGCAGGCCGAGATCGCCGTCGATGCCGTGCTCTACGAGGCCGACATTCCGCTCAAGCAGTTGATGCGGCTCAAGGTCGGCGACACGCTGCCGCTCGAGATGCGCGCGGATGCCAACGTGTCGGTGCGCTGCGGCAGCGTCACGCTGACCGAAGGGCGGATGGGTCGGGTCGGCGACCGGGTCGCGATCCGCGTGACGAAACCCCTGCGCAAGCCAAGTACGACACTTGCGATGTTCGAGAAGGTGGACGAGCAGAACAAGATGATGGAGGCCCCATGAACCACTCCCTGGGAATGGCGATCGAGTCGTTGGTGGCTATCCTGCTGATGCTGACGATCGTCTACTGCGTCATGCTCAACAAGCGCCTGACGCGGCTGAAGGCGGACGAGCATTCGCTGAAGGCGGTGATCGGCGAGCTGATCACCGCGACCGAGATCGCCGAGCGCGCGATCGGCGGGCTGAAGCTCGCCGTGCGCGACGTCAACGAGAACCTCGGCAGCCAGCTTGCGGCGGCAACCCAGATGTCCGACCAGCTCTACAAGCAGCTCGGCGAAGCCGACAACGTGGTGCGGCGCCTGTCCAAGATCGCGATCGCCGCGCGCCCCGTGACCAATCCGGAAATGGTTGCTGCGCCCGCGGCCAAGCCTTCGTCGGCGAAGGCGGTGGCGGCGGCGGCCGAAGCTTTCTCCGAGCGCCGACGATCCAACGGCATTGCCGCATGAAGTCAGGGTATGAAATCCTTTCGTAACATCCGCGTCATCCCGGTCGTCCTGGTTGCCGTCGCAGGTCTCGCCACGCTGAAGGTCGCGGGCCTCGTGATCAATGGCGGCTATGTGTTCGACTACAAGCCGAACCAGGCCAAGAAATCCTGGGCGCAGGAGAATCTGAACTTCCCGACCGGTCGCGAGGACCCCGACATCACCGGATCGACCCATGGCGCGCCGAAGGAGGCGCCGAAGCCGGCTGCTCCCGAGACCAAGCCTGAAGGCACCGTGGTCAAGATGGACGAGGCCCAGCCGCAGGTCTCTGCCTCCGAGCGCGCGATCCTCGAGCGGTTGCAGGCCCGCCGCCAGGAGATCGAGGCCCGCCAGCGCGAGATCGACATCCGCGAGAGCCTGCTCAAATCGGCCGAGAAGCGCATCGAAAACAAGGTCGAGGAGATGAAGGCGGTGGAAACCCGCATCTCCGCGACCCAGGCCGAGCAGAAGGCCGCCGAAGCCCAGCGTATGAAGGGCCTCGTCACCATGTATGAGGGCATGAAGCCGAAGGATGCCGCGCGGGTGTTCGACCGGCTCGAGATGGGCGTGCTGATCGAGATCGCCTCGGCCATCGCGCCGCGAAAGATGTCGGATATCCTCGGGCTGATGTCGCCCGAGGCGGCCGAGCGGCTCACGGTCGAGATGGCCCGCCGGGCCAATGGCGGCGGCGATCAGTCTGCCTCGGCCGGCGATCTGCCCAAGATCGACGGCAAGCCGACGCAAAAGCCGAATTGAGACGCTTTGCGTGTCTAGTTCGCGAACGCCTGTTGCGCCCTGCGAACAGGCGGGTGCAACTGCTTCTCCACACGAGGAAGGGTTTTGAGCTGCTGCTTGATCAGCGCGGCCTTTGTGACGCGAGTCACGAGCTGCAGCGTGCTATGGCAACAGGAGCATTCATATACTTTCAGGGCATATCCTCTGGCGATCGGAACGATCGCTACGACCGCTCTTGCCCTGCTACACACAATGCAACCGGCTTCTCCGCTCATTGATTACCCCCATAGCTAACCAATCGATTCGCATCGCCGAGATCACATCTGATTCAGAGTCGCGTGCGAAGCGCAACGCCTCGAAGGTTGTGAGTGCGCGCGCTCAGCAACTCGTCAAGGCAGCACATCAAGCTCCCGTTGCGGGTGCAGCTGCGGCAGGCGGCATCTTCTGAGACTG
>NZ_PSRT01000149.1 GCF_004212635.1 Bradyrhizobium genosp. SA-3
CGGTGCCGGCTTCGCCGTCACCTCGGGCGCGTGCGGCTCGGGGCCGTCGCCAATTCGGCGCTTGCCGCGCTTCTCGACCACGACCTGCTTGCTCCGGCCGTGGCTGAAGCTCTGGCGCACGGTGCCCGTTTCGACGCGCGGCTTGAGCGATAGCGTCTTGCTCGGAACGCTCAGCTTCTTGTCGCCAGGGGTCTTGGTATCAACCATTCAGCAGTCCTAATCCTGATCTGTTGTCGTTGTGCGTTGCCGCACCGTCGTATCGGTTCGTCGTTGTCTCTCAGAAATCCTGGCCGTGCTTTTCGGCCGTCTTGTCATCGTCCGCCATCCGGTATTGGACCAGCATCTGGCTACGTGACAGGAATGACCTGCTCGCCGGGCCCGCGAGCAGCGCAGCATGTATCACATTTGACCGGGTCAGTGCCAAATCCAATTCTATCGATTTCAACGCGGTAACGACGGGAATCGGCGGCTTGGCGCCGCGATTTCCGGCATTTTGACGCGCCAGCATGTCCAATTTGCGGATTCCGTCCGCGGCCCCGTCGCTGGCGTGGATCAGGACCTCGACCGTGCCTTCCCGAAGGGCGCTCTCGACCTTGCCGAAACCGGCCACGACCTGGCCCGCCTTGGCGGCGATCCCAAGGGCTTCCGTCACGCTCCGAACCAGGAGCGTCTCGATGTCGGCGGGAAGCGTCTGAGGGGTGCGCAGCTCGCGCTTGAAGGCCTTGCTAAATTGGTGACGCCGCACGGCTTCCGCAACCACCTGCCGTGAGGCGGTGATCCACATGCCGCGTCCGGGCAGCTTGCGCTTGAGATCGGGAACTATGTCGCCTTGCGGCGATATGACGAAGCGGATCAGCTCGTCGATCGGCCGGACCTCGCGGCTGACCGCGCACATCCGCATGGTCGCGGACTTTTCGGTCCGCGGCCCATGGTCGAGTTCGCTGTCAGTGCTGGCGAGCATCCGGTCGACATCCTCCTTCGCCTTCTAAGTCGCGTGTTCTTTACGCAAAACCGGTCTCCACTTTTGCTGAACACGCCTTAAGCCGGCTGATCTTCGGTCGCCTCGGCCTCTTCGGGCTTGGCAAGATCGGCCTCGGTGATCCAACCGGCCTTGACGCGGGCCTGCATGATCATCGCTTCGGCATCGTCACGAGAGATGTCGATGCCGTCGAGTGCACCAGTGTGCTTGGTCGGCTCGCCGCCTTCCTTGCGCTCGGTCCAGCCGACCAGATCGTCGGTGGCGCAGCCGGCGAGGTCGTCGACGGTCTTGATGTCGTTCTCGCCGAACTTGACCAGCATTTTCGAGGTCACGCCTGGCACGTCCTTGAGCGCATCCTCGACGCCGAGTTCCTTGCGCTTGGCCTCGAGCTCGGCTTCCAGCTGCTCGAGATATTCGCGGGCGCGGTTCTGGAGCTCCTGCGCGGTCTCCTCGTCGAAGCCCTCGATGCCGGCGAGTTCCTTGACGTCCACCATCGCGAGCTCTTCGACCGAGGTGAAGCCTTCGGACGCCAGCAACTGGCCGACCACTTCGTCGACATTGAGCGATTCCATGAAGACGCGGGTCGAGTTCTCGAAGTCAGCCTGACGGCGCTCCGATTCCTCCTGCTCGGTCAGGATGTCGATGTCCCAGCCGGTGAGCTGCGAGGCCAGACGCACGTTCTGGCCGCGGCGGCCGATCGCCAGCGAGAGCTGGTTGTTGGTATCGGGGACGACGACCTCGATGCGCTCGCGATCTTCGTCGATGACGACCTTGGAGACTTCCGCCGGCGCCAGCGCGTTGACCACGAAGGTCGCGATGTCGGGCGACCAGGGAATGATGTCGATCTTCTCGCCCTGCAATTCGTTCACCACCGCCTGCACGCGCGAGCCGCGCATGCCGACGCAGGCACCGACCGGATCGACCGAGGAATCGCGGGAAATCACGCCGATTTTCGCGCGCGAGCCCGGATCGCGGGCGACCGCCTTGATCTCGACGATGCCGTCATAGATCTCCGGCACTTCCTGCGCGAACAGCTTTGCCATGAACTGCGGATGGGTGCGGGAAAGGAAGATCTGCGGGCCTCTCGTCTCGCGGCGGACGTCGAAGATGTAGGCGCGGACACGGTCGCCATTGCGGAAGACTTCGCGCGGCAGCATCTCGTCGCGGCGGATGATGGCTTCACCACGGCCGAGATCGACGATCACGCTGCCATATTCGACGCGCTTGACGACGCCATTGACGATGTCGCCGATGCGGTCCTTGAATTCCTGATATTGCCGGTCGCGCTCGGCCTCGCGCACCTTCTGCACGATCACCTGCTTGGCCGACTGCGCGGCGATGCGGCCATATTCCAGCGGCGGCAGCGTGTCGGCGATGGTGTCGCCGACCTGGGCACCGGGATTGGCGCGCTGCGCATCTACCAGCGAGATCTGGTTGGAATGGTTTTCGACCTTCTCGACCACCAGCATGTGGCGCGACAGCCGCAACTCGCCCTTTTTCGGGTCGATCTCGGCGTGAACGTCAGTCTCGCTGCCGTAACGGGCCCGCGCCGCTTTGGCGATGGCATCCTCCATCGCGGCGATGACGATGCCGCGGTCGATCGATTTCTCGCGCGCAACGGCGTCCGCGATCTGGAGCAATTCAAGTCGATTGGCGCTGACTGCCATGGCTAGTCTCCTTCGTCAGGCTCGATCTCGCCGCGCCGCGCGCGTTCGGCGGCCAGGCGATGTTTCTTCGTATTGGTCGGTGCCGGCTTCTTCTTCGGCTTGGTGTTCTTGGTGGTCTTCTCGCTGATCTTGGCGTGCGGCGCCGGCGGCGGCTCGAGGCCGAGATTGCGGCGCATCTCGCGCGCCTCGGCCTTGCCGCGACGCATCGATTCCGCAATCAGCTCGTCGGTCAGTACCAGCCGTGCCTCGCCGATATCCTCCATGGTCAGGAGAACGTCGGGATCATCGCCCGCCTTGACGTCGTCGCGATGCAGATGCACGCGATCGCCCTCGACAGCACCGAGCGTGCCGCGGAACCGCTTCCGGCCCTCATGGGCCACCGCCATCTCGATCTTCACCAGATGTCCGGCGTACCGCTCGAAATCGGAGCGGCGCACCAGGGGACGGTCGATCCCCGGCGAGGAGATTTCCAGCCGATAGGCGCGATCGATGGGGTCGGCGACGTCGAGCACGGGCGACAGCGCCCGCGAGATCGCCTCGCAATCCTCGATCTGCATCGAGCCGTCCGGCCGCTCGGCCATGATCTGCACGGTGCAGCCGGCCTCTCCGGAAATGCGGATCCGCACCAAGCGATAGCCCATGCCTTGGAGCACGGGAGCTGCAACCGCGGACACCCGGGCCGCGACGCCCGGCTCGACCACGAGCCGCGGCTCGGCCAGCAATTCGGCATCCGTGGAACCAGAGTTCGGTTCGGTCATAGCAGGGGTCAGGCGCTCGATGGTTAAGGCTCGGTTAATTTTCAAAGCCCGCTTCGGAACTCTCCCGACAACGCGTCGGGCCGCATCCTCCGCCAAACCGCGTTCAGGTAATAAAAAAGAGCGGGTCCTTTCGGGCCCACTCTCACTACGCGGATCGCATGAGAAGATGAATTGGCGCTGATATAGCCTTTTCCACCCTCCCGGACAAGGCCCATTGCAGGGAGGACGAGGCTTTTTGCGCTCTTTCGGACGGCCCGCCGCGCAACGCTTCCTTCATCAAGGCTTCCTTCATCAAGGAGGCCTAGATTCCCCGATTGTGGTGCGGCTTGAGCTATGGCGCGCCCACGGCGTGCCAGATCCCGAGTTGCGTTTCATGACCGTTGCCACGTCGCTGATTCCCGGATTGGACGATATCGTCAAACGCGGCGATCCGCGGCGTCGTGGCGAGATCGCGCGGGCCATCTCTGCATTGTTTTTCCGGGATACCGAAAAACTCGGCCCCGAACTGATCGATCTCTTCGACAATCTCCTGATTGATCTCGTCCCGCATGCCGAGCTCGCCTCGCGCATCGATCTCGCCGAGCGCTTCTCGCGACGCGGCAACGCGCCGCCGCATCTGGTGAACCAGCTCGCGCGCGAAAACGAGATTATGGTCGCGGGTCCCGTGCTGCGCCGCTCGCCCGTGCTCGACGAGGCCGCCCTGGTCGAGATCGCGCGGTTGAAGGGGCAGGGTCATTTGCTGGCGATGACGGAGCGCCCCATCCTGCCGGCCGTCGTCACCGACGTGCTGGTCGAGCGCGGTGATCGCGACGTGGTGCGTCGCGCCGCGGGCAATGCCGGTGCGGTGTTCTCGCCCGCCAGCTATTCCGAGCTGATCAAGCGCGCCGCGCAGGACGGCGTGCTGACGCTCAAGATCGGTCAGCGCAACGATCTCTCGGGCGAGCACCTGAAGGAGCTTCTCGACGGGACGCTCGACGTTATCCGCCGCCGCCTCTCTAGTGTGGTCAACCCCGCGCGCCAGATCGAGATCAAGCGCGCGGTGGCGGCCATCGAGGAGGCGGCGCTGCCGCCGGGGCCGCGCCGCGATTTTTCGGCCGCACAGCGCACCGTGCTGACCCTGCATCGTGATGGCCACCTCGGCGAGAGCGCGCTGCTCGGTTTCGCCAAGGCGCAAAAGTACGAGGAGTCGCTCGCCTCGCTCTCGGCGATGTCCGGTGTCCGCCTTTCGATGCTCGACCGCCTGATCGCCGGCGATCGCTACGATCCGATTCTGATCCTGGGGCGCGTGCTCAATCTCGGCTGGCCCACGGTGCGTGCGCTCATCCTGCTCTGGTACGGGCCGCACCGCACCCCGGCCGCTGCCGACATCGAGGCCGCGCGCATGAACTTCACGCGCCTGATGCCGACGACCGCCGAACGCGTCGTGAATTTCTGGCGCAACCGGCAGACGATCTAGTTTCGCGCTCCGTCATTGCGAGCCACCGGGTCCGCGAAAGCGCGGCCCGATGACAGGCTGCGCGAAGCATCCAGAAATCTCTCCGCGGAAGCACCCTGGATTGCTTCGTCGCCAGCGCAAAATTGCTTCGCAATTCTGTCGCGGGCTCCTCGCAATGACGGCTAACCGACCCGCCTGAACCGCAGATAGGCCGCTTTGCGCCCTTCGCGCGCAGCCTTCCGGCCGTAGCGCGTCATGGTGTAGCCCGGCCATGGCTGCCGAAAATCGTCGGCGCGCTCCGCAAGCCATTTGAAGTCCGAAGAGCGCGCAAGATGCGACAGCGTCCAGGCGCAGTAATCGTCGATGTCGCAGACGAAGCGGAATTCGCCGCCAGGTTTCAGCACGCGCGCCATTGCGGCAATGGTCCTGTCCTGCACGAAGCGCCGCTTCCAGTGCCGCCGTTTCGGCCAGGGATCGGGATGGATCAGGTCGATCCGCGACAGCGAGGCTTGCGGAAGCCAGGCCAAGAGCTCGGCGGCATCGCCCGCGAACAGGCGGATGTTGCCGATATTGGCCGCCTCGATCTGCGCGAGGATCTTTGCCATGCCGTTGACATAGGGCTCGCAGCCGATGAAGCCGGTGGCGGGAAAGTTTTGCGCCTCGGCCACGAGATGCTCGCCGCCGCCGAAGCCGATCTCGAGCCGCACCTCGCCCGCCGCGGGGTCGAAGATCTCGCCGGCATTCGCCGGCGCTTGGCTCGCGATGTCGAGCGCAAGATGCGGCAGCAGATGATCGATCAGCCCGGCCTGGTGCTGCCTGAGCTTGTGACCCTTGCGGCGCCCGAAGAAGGCGCGCTCGCTGTCATCGCGCTCGGGATCTGGTTTGCGTTCGCTCATCGCAGCGTCTGATACAGGCGATGGAGCAGCCGCGCGCGCGGCGCAAGCGACGAGACATAGAGCTGCTCATAATGGGTGTGTGCGCCCTTGCCGTCGACGCCGAGCCCGTCGAGCGTCGCGGTGTGCGCAGCGGTGAAATTGCCGTCCGAGCCGCCGCCGGTGTGGGTGTCGATCAGCTCGAAGCCGATCTCGGCGGCGAGCGTCTTCGCATGCTCGTAGAGCGCGGCGCCTGCATTGCTCTTCTCGTAAGGCGGACGATTGAGCTCGCCGGTGATCTCAACGGTGACGCCGTCGGTCTTCGACGTGAGCGCGAGGATCTTGCCGACGAACTCGTCCGCGTCGTTGAGGCTCAGCACGCGCAGATCGACTTCGGCATAGGCCTCTTCCGGCGTCACATTGGGGCGCGTGCCGCCGCGCACCACGCCGACATTGACGGTGACGCCGCGCTTCAGGTCGTTCATTCCCTCCAGCGCCACGATCACGTTGGCGAGCTCGCGGACGGCACTTCGGCCGTCCCCGGGTCGCGTGCCGGCATGAGCGGGGACGCCCTTGATGAAGACTCGGAAGCGTCCGACGCCCTTGCGCCCCGTGACGATCCTGCCGCCGTCGCGCGCCGGCTCCGTCACCAGCACGTATTTGGCCTTGCGCCCTTCTTGCTCGATCAGCGCACGCGAGGTCGGGCTGCCGATCTCCTCGTCGGAGGTGAACATGTGGGTGATGCCGAGCGGCGAACGATCGCCGGTGGCGCAGAGCGCACCAAAGGCGTGATGGGCGATGTAGGCGCCGCCTTTCATGTCGTAGATGCCCGGACCGAACGCACTGTCGCCTTCGATCTTGAACGGCAGGCGCTCGATGAAGCCCATGGGATGAACCGTATCGAGGTGGCTCAGCACCAGGATGCCGGGCTCGTCCTGGCCCCAGGTTGAACGCGCCACGAGATGATCGCCGCAGCCGCCGACGCCGGCGACGCGCTCGAGCGTCACGGGCAGATCGCGGTATTGCTCCGCGACCACGGAGATCAGCTTGTTGACCTGTTCAGGTGCTTCCGTCGGCGTCTCGATCTCAACCCAGCGGCGGATGCCATCGAGAATGGTTTGGGAATCGAACCAATTGGAGCTGGCCATGAACGCATCTATGCCTTTGAATCGCATCATCGGAGAGGACGCGCATCGAGGGCGCGGCCGCGAATGACGACATAGGCCAGATTTGGCGCAGTCTCAAATCGCCATTGCGATGACGCGTCAGCGCTTGTCGGGGCCTTCGCGGGCGGCGATCTGCTCGACGAGATCGACGATGGAGCGGCGCATCTTGGAATCGGTGATTCGGGTGAACGCCTTGGTCAAGGCGAGTCCCTCCGATGTCGCGAGGAAATCCGAGACGTAAGAGGGCGATGCGCCTTCGCTGAAGCCTTCCGGGCCCGGCACACCGCTCGGCCCGCCCTCGAACAGAAACGACACCGGCACCTGGAGAATCTCGGCGATCTGCTGGATGCGGCTCGCGCCGACCCGGTTGGTGCCCTTCTCGTATTTCTGGATCTGCTGGAAAGTCAGGCCCAAAGCTTCACCGAGCTTTTCCTGGCTCATGCCCAACATGATGCGGCGCATACGCACGCGACTGCCGACATATTTGTCAACAGGGTTGGGCGCTTTCGACATTTCCTCAGCCCTCCAAACATCACCCTCGGCGCAATCATCAAGCGTGCCTCGGGTGCCAGCACCGTCAAATCAAACCCTCTTATTGGGAAACATTGCGGAGAAATTTAGCAACGTACCGCTGTCTTTTGCAGCTGGTGCAGAATGGGGAGCCCGCGTGCAGTCTGTCAACCGTGGGACTACGGTTGTCAAAGGATTCCGGCTAAGTCCGCGGCGAGGCGATCAGAGGTGCCGTTTGGCGACACGTCGGCGGACCGCCACAATCACGGCGAGCGCGACGAGCATGGCTGCGGGCACGTCGCCCACCCGCGCATAAACCGTCGGCGCGATCGCGGCGGGCAGATTTGCATCCAAAATGCCTTCGATTCCGAGGCCGAGACTGGCGACGGTGCGCCCCACCGGATCGATCACCGCGGAGATGCCGGTATTGGCGGAGCGGACCAGCGGCAAGCCGAGTTCGATCGCGCGCATCCGCGCCTGCTCAAGATGCTGATAGGGACCGGTCGAGATCCCGAACCAGCCGTCATTGGTGAGGTTCACGATCCAGCCCGGACGTTCGCTGCGTCCGCCCACCTCGCCGGGAAAGATAGCTTCGTAACAGATCAGCGGCAGCGCGGGCGGCGCGCTGGCGACTGGCAGCGCATGGCGCACGGTGCCGGGAATGAAGCCGCCGCGCACGCGCGTCAGCTGCTCGAAACCGAGCTTCTCCATTAGCCCCTGGTAGGGAAGAAATTCGCCGAACGGCACCAAATGCAGCTTGTCGTACACAGCGAGCACGCTGCCGTCGTGATCGATCACATAGATCGAATTATAGGCACGCGTGATCGGCGTGCCCCGCGGCAGATCCGGCGCGCGGACCGAACCCGTGATCAGCACCGTGCCCTTCGGCAGAAGGTCGGCGATCTCAGCCATCGCGTCGGCTTCGCGGGTCAGGAAGAACGGGAAGGCGGATTCCGGCCAGATCAGGATGGTGGCATCGCGCACGCCGGTCGATTGCGGGCCGGAGGCGCGATCGGACAACGCCAAATATTTCTTCATCACCTCCGCCTTGGCGGCGTAGTTGAATTTCGCGTCCTGCTGGAGGTTCGGCTGCATCAGGCGCAGCTTGGCGCCCGCGACCATCGTGGTCGGATGCAGCGACAGGCGGATCGCGCCGAAGATGCCCATGACGATCAGAAGCGCAATTGCGGCGGCCGGCGCGCGCCATTGCAGGCGGCGATCGGGCGCGCGATCGAACAGTGTCGCAGGGCTCGCGAAGATCGCGACCGTCAGAAACGTCATGCCCCACAGGCCGATCAGCGATGCCGTCTGCGCCAGCGGCAGCGGCTCGGACAGCGCGTAGCCGAACGCGTTCCAGGGAAAGCCGGTCAGCGCGTGGCCGCGCAGCCATTCGCTGATGGTGAGGCTTGCTGCGAGCGCCAGCACGCGCGTGGCGTTCTTGGTCCAGAGCAGGCGCGCCAGCGCAAAGCCGATTGCCGTGAAGATCGAGAGATAGGCCGGCAGGCCCAGCACGGCGAACGGTGTCAGCCAGGCGAACACGTCGGCCTCGACGAAGAAGGCGTAGCCGATCCAGTAGAGGCCGGGCACGAAATAGCCGAGCCCGAACCAGTAGCCGGTCAGCGCCGCGGCAGGAACGCCGCCATATCGTCCGCCGCCGGCGCCGTCGATCAGCCAGACCAGCACCGGGAAGGTGACGAACAGCACCGGGAAGAGGTTGAACGGCGCCAGCGCCAGCACCGACAGCGCCCCGGCCGCCATGGCGATGACGGCGCGCTTCCATCCCCAGCTGAGGATGATGGCAAGCGCAATCTGCCGAAGTCGCTGGAGCGGGCTCACTGCGGACCGGCCCCGTCGCTCGGCGGCGGGGTCGGCGTGTCACTGGCCGGCGGTTGACCGCTCTCCGGCGCAGCTTCGCGGCGGCGGCTCTCGCGCTGGGTGCGGGGCGCGGGACGCTCCTTCCGCGTCGAGATCCGCAGCCGCTTGACGCGACGCGGATCGGCGTCGAGCACCTCGACCTCGTAAGTGCCGGGGCCCGAGATCACTTCGCCGCGCACCGGCAGGCGCCCGACGAAGCTGACGAGATAGCCGCCCAGCGTCTCCACCTCCTCGCCGGCCTCACCGGTGACGAAATCCTCGCCGATCACCGAGCGGACGTCGTCGAGGCTGGCGCGGGCGTCGGCGATGAAGGCGTTGTCGGGCAGGCGCACGATCGAGGGCGGCTCGTCGCTGTCGTGCTCGTCGTCGATCTCGCCGACGATCTGCTCGACGATGTCCTCGAGCGAGACCAGCCCGTCGCTGCCGCCATATTCGTCGACCACCAGCGCGAGGTGGATGCGCGTGGCCTGCATCTGCGCGAGCAGGTCGATCGCCCGCATCGACGGCGGTACGTAGAGCAGCTTGCGGATGATGCGCGCCTCGTGAAGCGGCAGCGCGAGATCGACGGCGCGCAAATCGAGCCCGGCCGGCAGCGGCTTCTTGCGCTTGGTCTTGGTGGCCTCCGACACGCGCGCACGCGCGGTCATGAAGGCGAGCAGGTCGCGGATGTGGACGATGCCGACGGGATCGTCGAGCGTCTCGTTGTAGACGACGAGCCGCGAATGGCCGGCGCTCTCGAAGCGGTCCATCAACTCGCCGAGCGGGATGTCGCGCTTCACCGCGACGATGTCGGCGCGATGGACCATGACGTCGGCGATGCGGCGCTCGTGCAGGCCGAGGATGTTGCGCAGCATGGTGCGCTCGACCGCGGAGAAGCCGGTGTCGTCAGGCGTCGACGCGTCGAGCACGACCTGGAGGTCGTCGCGCACCGATCCCGCCTTCCAGCCGAACAGCGTCCGGATGGCGCGCAAGAGCCAGCCTTCCGCGGTCGGGCGCATCACCTCGCCCTGGGTCACGACGGCGGGCAAATTGCGCGTGTTGCGCGGGTTGTCCTGGATTGGATCGGAATCCGGCATCTCAGTTCGTCCCCGGGCGATCTGCATAGGGATCGGGAATGCCGAGATGCGCCAGGATCTGCGTCTCCAGCGCTTCCATCTCCTCCGCGTCGTCGTCGTTCTCGTGGTCGTAGCCGATCAGATGCAGGAAACCGTGCACGGCGAGATGACTCAATGATGATCGAACGGCTTGTGTTCCTCGTCCGCCTCGCGCCGCATGGTCTCGTAGGCTATCGCGATGTCGCCGAGCATGCGCGGCGCATCGCCCGGCTTCCACTCGCCCTCGGGCTGGAGCGCGGGGAACGACAGCACGTTGGTCGGCTTGTCGATGCCGCGCCAGTTGCCGTTGAGGGTGCGGATGCCGGCGTCATCGGTCAGCATCACGGCCACTTCGGCATCGGCGACGTCTTCGTCGACGCTCTCGGCGGCGGCCGCAACCGCGCGCTGGACCACGGTTTCGGAATCGGGCTCGCGCTGCCAGCAATCGGCGACGACGAGGACCTCGGTGATGGGTAGGTTGGGATGGGACATTGTGTTGTCTGGGACGAAAAGGCGCTGTCCGCGCCCGCTTGGTCCGGCTGTTGCCTCGTCAGAATTGACCGGTGGCCGGCCGCTGCGGCGACCCTTCGTAAGCGGCGACGATCCGCGCCACGAGCTCGTGGCGGATCACGTCCTCGGCTTTGAAATGCACTTGCGCAATCCCCTCGACGCCGTTCAGGAGCCGGGTTGCTTCCGCCAGACCCGAGGTCTGGCCGTTCGGCAGGTCGATCTGCGAGGGATCGCCTGTCACGATCATTCGGCTGTTCTCGCCGAGGCGGGTCAGGAACATCTTCATCTGCATCGACGTGGTGTTCTGCGCCTCGTCCAGGATAATGGCGGCATTGGTGAGTGTGCGGCCGCGCATGAAGGCGAGCGGCGCGATCTCGATCTCGCCGGTCTGGAGCGCCCGCTCGACGATGCGCGCGTCCATGAGATCGTAGAGCGCATCGTAGATCGGGCGCAGATAGGGATCGACCTTCTCGCGGAGATCGCCGGGCAAAAAGCCGAGCCGCTCGCCGGCTTCCACCGCCGGACGCGATAGGATGATCTTGTCGACCTCCTTGCGCTCGAACAGCTGCGCGGCATACGCGACCGCGAGCCAGGTCTTGCCGGTGCCGGCGGGACCGATGCCGAACACCAGCTCGTGGCGCTTCAGCGCGCGGATGTAGGAATCCTGCGCGGCCGTGCGCGCGCGCACCGGCCGCTTGCGCAAATTGATGCTGTCGAAGGTCGATTTGGCCGATTTGGCGTCGAACTCGAACAGCGAGCCCTGGGCGATCACGGCGCGGATCGCGCCCTCGACCTCGCCCTGGTCGAGATCCTGTCCCTTCACGGCTTGCGCGTAGAGCATCTCCAGCACGCGCCGTGCGGCATCGCAGCCGTCGCGCGTGCCGCCGATGGTGATGTGGTTGCCCTTGGAGTCCACGATCACGCCGAGCCGCCGCTCGATCTGCGCGAGATGCTGGCCATAGGGGCCGACCAGCGCGGAAGCGGCACGGTTGTCGTCGAAGTCGATGACGACTTGGGTCTCGGGCGGAACTTGCATGTCGCGGTCAAATTTGCGGCTGGGAGCGAACGAAGACGAATCCGATGCGCTTTTTGGCAAGGGTTCAGGCTCCAGTGGCTTGCGATAAAGCGGGCTCGCGCGCGTTGCGCGGCGTCACGAGCTCGCCGAGAAAGCTGTAGCGCTCGAGGCTGCCGATCCGGACCGGCAGGATTTGTCCGATGATGTCGGGCGAGGCCATCACATGCGCGGGCTGGAGGTAAGCGGTGCGGCCGACGATCTGGCCTTCCTTGCGAGCCGGGCGCTCGAACAGCACATCGATCGTTGAGCCAATCGCAGCCTTGTTGAAGGCCGATTGCTGGCTGTCGATCAGTTCCTGGAGCCGCTCCAATCGCTGGTCCATCTCGGCGGGGGACACCGTCTCCTGCATGTCCGCGGCCGGCGTTCCCGGCCGGGCGGAATATTTGAACGAATAAGCCGCAGCGTAGCCGATTTGCGTGACAAGCGCGAGGGTGGCGAGAAAATCTTGCTCGCTTTCGCCGGGGAAGCCGACGATAAAATCTGATGAAAAAGCAATGTCTTGGCGTGCGGTACGGAAACGGTCGATGACCCGCCGGTAATCATCGGCGGTATGTTTGCGGTTCATGGCGGCGAGAATCCGGTCCGAGCCCGACTGCACCGGCAGGTGCACGAACGGCATCAGGGCGTCGAGGTCGCGATGGGCCGCGATCAAACTGTCGTCTACGTCGCGGGGATGGCTGGTGGAATAGCGCAGCCGCACGATGCCCGGGATTTGCGCCAGATGCTCGAGCAACCGGCCGAGCGGCCAGCTTTTTCCGTCCGGCCCCTCGCCGTGATAGGCGTTGACGTTCTGGCCGATCAGCGTGAGCTCGCGCACGCCGTTGTCGGCGAGGCGCTTCACGTCGTCCACGATCTTCGCCACCGGACGCGACACCTCGGCGCCGCGCGTATAGGGCACGACGCAGAAGGTACAGAACTTGTCGCAGCCTTCCTGCACCGTGACGAAAGCGGAAATGCCGCGCGCGCGGATCGCATCGGGCCTGGGCTGGGCCAGGAAGCCGAACTTGTCAGCCGCCGGAAATTCGGTCTCGATCGCGCGGCCCTCGTCGCCGGCGCGCTTCAACAGCTCGGGCAGATGATGATAGCTCTGCGGTCCGACCACGACGTCGACGACAGGCGCACGGCGCACGATCTCCTCGCCCTCGGCCTGTGCCACGCAGCCGGCGACCGCGATTTGCATCGCGCGGCCCGCGCGCGCGGCCTCGTCCTTGGCAACGCGCAGGCGACCGAGCTCGGAATAGACCTTTTCCGACGCTTTCTCGCGGATATGGCAGGTGTTGAGGATGACGAGGTCGGCGTCCTCAGCGCTGGCCGTCTCCACGAATCCTTCCGGAGCCAGCGTGTCCACCATGCGCTGGGCATCGTAGACGTTCATCTGGCAGCCATATGATTTGATGTGCAGCTTGCGCGGCGGCGTCATGGAACCCGAAAATGGAGGCGGAGGACGGCCCTGAGATATAGGCTGGAGGCGCGAAAATCCAGCGAATGGGTCGTCATTCCGGGGCGCGACACAGTCGCGAACGCGGAATCCAGAGGTTTTGGCGCGCGATTCCGGGTTCACGCGGGTTGCGCGTGCCCCGGAATGACGGTGAGAGGGCGAAAATCAGCCCGCCAGGGCGTCCGCCTCGACCCGCCGGACCAGCTCCGGCAGCTGGTGCATGTCGGCAAAAAGCAGGTCGGCGCCGGCGTCGCGCAGGGTTTCGGCATAGCCATCGCGGCAATGGCTGCCCCCGTAAAAGCCGAAAATGGTCATCCCGGCGGCCCGCGCGCCGGCAATGCCGGCCAGGCTATCCTCGATCACGACGCAGCGCTCGGGCGGCACGCCCATTTCGTTTGCTGCGAACAGGAACAGGTCCGGCGCCGGCTTGCCGTTCTTCACCTGCGAGGCCGAGAAGATATTTGGCGCGAGGCGCTCGTAGAGGCCGGTGCTCCCCAGGCTCACGCGCATGCGCTGATGCGAGCCGCTCGAGGCGACGCAGACGCGTTGGGTGACGACATCGAGCACATCATGGATGCCGCGGATTGCTTCGAGGTCGGCCTCGAACGAGCGGAACAGCTCGTCCTGCAGATCGTCGTGATAGGCTTCGGGGAGCTTGCGGCCGAGCTCGGATTCGATCTCGAGATTCGCCTGCCGCGTCGAGCGCCCGAGAAAACGCTCGAACACCTGATCCGACGTGATCGGATAGCCGTGCCTGGTCAGCACATCGGCATGTGCGCGACAGGAGATCACCTCGCTGTCCACGAGCACGCCGTCGCAGTCGAAGATGATGAGGTCTATGGGCATTCAGTTTGTCTTGAGGTTGAGGCGATCTGGCGCGATGCGGGCGCTGTCACCTCTCCCATAGGGAGAGGTCGGCGCGAAGCGCCGGGTGAGGGGTTGCGGACTCTCGTGGGACCTGAGCCCCCTCACCCGATTTGCACTGGACGATGCTCCGCATCGCCAGGAGCAAATCGACCTCTCCCCGATGGGGAGAGGTGAAGGGGCGTCGCCGATACGAAGAATTCGCAAAGGCGCTAACTGGTCGGCTTGTCGTCGTCGAGCGGGACGCAATAGAGCTCGAGGCGGTGATCAACCAGCTTGTAGCCGAGCTTGCGGGCGATTTCGGCCTGGAGCTTCTCGATCTCTTCGGAGGTGAACTCGATCACCTTGCCGTCGCGCAGATTGATGAGGTGGTCATGATGGCTGTCGCGCATCTGCTCGTAGCGCGCGCGGCCCTCGCGGAAATCGTGGCGTTCGATGATGCCGGCATCCTCGAACAGCTTCACCGTTCGGTAGACCGTCGAGATCGAGATCTTGTCGTCGACGGCGACGCAGCGCCGGTACAGTTCCTCGACATCGGGATGATCAACCGCCTCCGCGAGCACGCGGGCGATGACGCGGCGCTGCTCGGTCATGCGCATGCCGGTGGCGGCACAGCGCGCCTCGATGCCGGATGCCTTGGATGCGGAAGAAGGTTTCAGTGCGGTCATAGGATTGTCTGCCTGGCGGAGGCGCTTTCTGGCACCAATGTTACGACAAGTCACGTCGCATCAGAAGGGCGTTCAATTGTTCCCCGTTCGGCTGCTTATAGTAGCGTTCGCGGCGCCCGACCACCATGAATCCGGCCCGATCGTAGAGGCGGCGCGCCGGCTGGTTATTTTCCTCGACTTCGAGAAATATTGTGCGCACCCCGCGCCCGGCGAGGTGGCCGAGATGGGTCATCAGCAGCGTGCGGGAGAGGCCGCGGCCGCGATGGGCCTGGTCGACTGCGATCGAGAGAATTTCCGCTTCGTCCGCGCCGATCCGCGACACCGCAAAGCCGATCGTGTTGCGGCCGAGGCGCAAGCGATGCACCAGCGTGTTGCGCTCACCGAGCATGCTCTCGAACTCGCCTTCGCCCCAGCCGCGTGCGAAGGAGGCGCCGTGAAGCTGCGCCAGCCGCGCGGCATCGCGCGCGGACGCGGGCTCGACCGCAGCAGTGCCGCCGCGCCACCATTGCGACAACCATCCCATCATGAGCTTGCAGCTTGTGCTGCGAGCTGTGGCTGCGTGGCCGGCTTGGCATCGGGCGCGCGCAGATAGAACGGCCGCGCGGGTGTCGTGTCGGGATTGGCCGCGGCGCCGAGCCAGGCGACCCAGCCGATATCGGGCGCGGGCTGCGCGTCGACCGCAATGGGTTGCGGCGCATCCTTCGGCCAGCGCTCGGCAAGGATGTTTGCGGCATTGCCGACCAGGTGCGGCGCGCCGAATTGCGAAGCCGCGATCGCCTCGTCGATGCTGGCGACCTTCGGTCGCACCAGCTGGCCGCCGTCGCCGGCGACGATCTGGAAATAGACGTGGTCGTGCCGCGCGTCGATCGCGGAGATCACGGGCGCCGACCGGCTCTGGCCGACGATGGCAGCGGCATAGGCGGACAAGGTGGTCAGGCCGACGGCCGGCCGCTTCGCCGCCAGCGCAAGGCCGCGCGCCGCCGAAATACCGACACGCAGGCCGGTGAAGCTTCCGGGGCCGACGGTGACCGCGATGCGGTCAAGCGCGGTGAAGCTGAGCTCCGCCGCTTGCATCACCCGCGCGATCAGCGGCATCAAGGCTTCGGCATGCCCACGCTTCATCGGCAGCGATTCCTGCGCGCGCAGCTCGGCCGTTTCGGTGTCGAGCACGGCGGCAGCGCAGGCGTCGAGCGCAGTATCGATGGCGAGGATCAGCATGGAACGATCGTAGCATCATCCGTCGGGGAATGCTCGTCGTTCCCATCGTTATGGCCGGGCTTGTCCCGGCCATCCACGCCTTTGCAGTTCGCTATCTTGTAGGGTGGGCAAAGGCGCACTTGCGCCGTGCCCACCATCGTTCCGCAAATGACGGGATCGTGGTGGGCACGCTTCGCTTTGCCCACCCTACGGCAGCTTGCTTACATCGGCCGGACTTCGACCACATCGGGCACGAAGTGCTTCAAGAGGTTCTGGATGCCGTGCTGGAGCGTCGCAGTCGATGACGGGCAGCCCGAGCAGGCGCCCTTCATGTTGAGATAGACGACGCCGTCCTTGAAGCCGCGGAAGGTGATGTCGCCGCCGTCATTGGCGACCGCCGGCCGCACCCGGGTCTCGATCAGGTCCTTGATCATGTCGACCGTCTCGGCATCGGCCTCGTCGAAGAATTCATTGTCGTCGTTGAGTTCGGTATCGCTTTGCGCCGTGCCGTCGGCGAGCAGCGGCGCGCCGGACATATAGTGCTCCATGATGGCGCCGAGAATCGCGGGCTTGAGCTGCTGCCACTCGCCGCTCGCCTTGGTCACGGTGATGAAGTCCGATCCGTAGAACACGCCGGTGATGCCGGGCACGTCGAACAGCTTTTCGGCGAGCGGCGAGCGGCCTGCGGCTTCGCGGCTCGAAAACTCGACCGGGCTGCCATCGACCACGACGCGGCCGGGAATGAACTTCAGCGTGGCGGGATTGGGGGTGGCTTCGGTTTGAATGAACATGGTTTTCTCCAGACGTCACCGGTTCAAGGCCGGCGCGTGCTCTATCCAGTAGCAGATGGCGACGGGGAACGCACGATCAAGGGGGCGGAAGGGCGTTTCCCTTTTATATCAGCAAGTTAGAGCGCTCTGATGTTTCTGCGCCGTCATGGCCGGGCTTGACCCGGCCATCCACGCGTTGCTTGGCGGAACCAAGAACGTGGATGCCCGGGACAAGCCCGGGCATGACGAGTGCCTAAGTCACGACAGCGAATCCACGCTTTGGTCGCTCAGCGCGCCGGAGATGATCGTCACCGGAACCGGAAACGTGCCGAGCGCATGCGCGAGCAGCGAGACCAATGGCCCCGGTCCCTCCGCGCCAGGGCTCGCGGCCAGCACCAGCATGGCGATGTCAGGGTCCTCGTCGATCACCGCGAGCAGTTGTTCCATCGCGGCGCCTTCCCGGATCACGCGCTCCGGCGTGATCGCGGCGATGCCGTTGGCGCGGCCGGCGGCGCGGTCGAGCGCGGCTTCCGCCGCTTCCTGCGCTTCGGCGCGCATGATGTCGGCGACACCAAGCCATTCCTGGGTCTGCTGTTCGGGCTCGATGATGCGCAGCATGACCACGCCGCCACCGGCGCGGATGGCCCAGCGGCTGGCGTAATACACCGCGCGATCCCATTCGGCGGTGTCGTCGACGATGACGAGGCATTTGGGCTTGTGACCCGGCTCGAAGCAAAGTCGCTTGCTGGTCATGCATGTCCCGGCGTGTGCACGGCCGGCATGCTGCCACACTCTCTTCCGCTTTGGGAGAGGGGGCGTTTGGCCGGCGCGGTGGCGCCGGCCAGGTTTCGCCGACGCGATGATCAGTGCCGGCGGATGAAGCCGACGACGTCCTTGGAGAGCTTCATGGTCTCGTCGGCGATGGCGCGGGCCCGGTCGGAGCCTTCGTTCAGGATCGCGTCGATATGGCCGGGGTCGGCGACGAGGCGCTTCATCTCGCCGGCGATCGGCGCGAGCTTGGTGACGCACAGCTCGGCCAGCGCATTCTTGAAGCTGGAGAACTGGCCGCCGCCGAAATCGCGGAGCACGTCGGCCTTGGAGCGGCCGGAGAGCGCGGCGAAGATGCCGACGAGATTGTCGGCCTCGGGGCGCGCTTCCAGGCCCTTCTCTTCCGTCGGCAGCGGCTCCGGATCGGTCTTCGCCTTGCGGATCTTCTGCGCGATGGTGTCGGCATCATCGGTGAGGTTGATGCGCGAATTGTCCGACGCATCCGACTTCGACATCTTCTTGGTGCCGTCACGCAAGCTCATCACGCGCGTCGCCGGGCCGGTAATTAGTGGTTCCGGCAGCGGGAAGAACAGGCCGTCATTGTGTCCCTGGGCGCGAATGGAATCGCCGAAATCGTTGTTGAACTTCTGCGCGATATCGCGCGAGAGCTCGAGATGCTGCTTCTGGTCCTCGCCGACCGGCACGTGAGTGGCGCGGTACAGCAGGATGTCGGCCGCCATCAGCACGGGATAGTCGAACAGCCCGACCGACGCGTTCTCGCGGTCCTTGCCGGCCTTCTCCTTGAACTGGGTCATGCGGCCGAGCCAGCCCATGCGCGCGACGCAATTGAAGATCCAGGCGAGCTCGGCATGACCGGAGACCTGGCTCTGGTTGAACACGATGTGCTTCTTCGGATCGATGCCGGCAGCGATGAACGCCGCGGTCACCTCGCGGGTGTTGCGCGTGAGCTCGGCCGGTCCGCCCCAGACGTCGACGCCTTGCGTGATCGCGTGCATGTCGACGACGCAATAGATGCAGTTGTGCGTTTCCTGCATCTTCACGAAGTTGACGATCGCGCCGAGGTAATTGCCGAGATGCAGATTGCCCGTCGGCTGGACGCCCGAAAAGACCCGTTCAACGAATGGCATGGTCAGCTTTCCTGGAAGATACGGCCGTCGTTTCCAACAGCGGCGCAGCTCCGTCAAGGGTAATTCGATGAGCTCGCGATTTAGGCCGGCCGTTTCAACGCGTTAACCGCCTCGCGCCAGGAGGTCGCGCCGAGGATTTGCAGGAGCAGGCCATAGACCGCGATGCCGGCCGCGATCTGCACACCCAGCGCGACGAATTTGATGAAGCCATGGGTCTCGGCGGGCACCAGACCCGTGGTCAGCCAGAGCAGGGCGCCCATGGCGATCGCGGCCAGCGCGATCCGCGGCACCCGCTTGCGGGCCGCGGCGTCGACCGAGAAGCCGAACTCGCTGCTGCCCTTGCGAAGCAGCGAGAGTGCGCTGCTCCAGGCGCCTGCCGCGATGCTCGCCGCGATCCCGCTGGCGCCAAAGACATGACCGAGCAGAACTGCGAGCACGACCGTCATCACGAAGCCTTTGGCGGTTGCGAGCAGCGGCGTCATCGTGTCGCTGCGGGCGTAGAAGGCCGGCGACAGCGCCTTGATCAGCACGTGCGCCGGCAGGCCCAGCGCCAGCCACATCAGTGCGTGCGCCGTGGCCGTGCTGTCCTCGGCACCGAACGCACCGTGCTCGAACAGCAGCCGTACGATCGGCTCGGCCAGCACG
>NZ_PSRT01000150.1 GCF_004212635.1 Bradyrhizobium genosp. SA-3
GTGGGCGGAGATTTGCCTGCCCAAAGTCAAAAACAAAACTTGAATCGTGCGTGACCGCGTCGGCCAGCAGATCAAGGCAGGCCAGCCGATCATGAAAATCGACGAGTCGGCCACACGGTCCGACTAACGTCCGCCTTGGGTCATTTTCAAAGATTTGAGCGGGGGTCGTCGTGTGGCTGATGTCCGCTTTGACCTGAAAGCGCCAAACCATCGCCAGCCAAAAGGTTGCGTTTGGCCGGGCGCTCATGATTCAACTCGCATATTTGGGGCTCGAATCATGCGCTACGAACTTGCCGATTGTGAATGGGTTGCCATCAAGCCGATGTTGCCGAACAAGCCGCGTGGCGTTCCTCGGGTAAACGACCGACGTGTCCTCAATGGCATCTTCTGGGTCTTGCGATCCGGGGCACCTTGGCGTGATCTGCCCGAAGCGTTTGGCCCATACGCCACTTGCTACAACCGGTTCGTCCGCTGGCGGCGGGCTGGTGTCTGGGGCCGCATCATCGACGCGCTCGCCGCTGCCCATGATGCCGCTGTCCAGATGATCGACACCTCCATTGTCCGAGTGCATCAGCATGGAGCCTGCATCACACGAAACCAGCGCCAGTCGATGGGGAGGTCACGCGGCGGCTTGACGAGCAAAATTCATGCGGTGGTCGATAGCAATGGTCTGCCGGTACGGCTGGCGCTGAGCCCCGGCGAGGCACATGACGTTCGACTCGCCGGAAAACTGCTGTCTCGACTGAAATCCGGGTCGATGCTGCTTGCGGATCGTGGCTATGATGCGGACTGGATCAGAGAGCTTGCCATGAAGAAGGGCGCGTGGGCCAACATTCCACCGAAAAGCAATCGCAGCGATCCGATCTGCTTCAGTCCCTATCTCTACCGCGCTCGCAACCAGGTCGAGCGGTTCTTCAACAGAATCAAACAATGTCGTCGGGTGGCAACGCGCTACGACAGGCTCGCCGCTAACTACCTTGCCTTCGTACAGCTTGCATCGATCAGGGTATGGCTGGCTGCGCGTTAATGAGTCCACGTCCTAGGTAATGTCCGCCATCAGATTCGCGAACCGCGCTGTGCAAACGGCGCCTCGCCGAGTTGCGGCTCAGACTGATATGTTTTTTATTACACCCTTTAGTTGAGAACCACTATGTATTAGAGCCTGTAAGCGGATGTGGCGAAGGGCGACGGTGGGTTCACACTTGTTCTGATTTTCGGGATGCTTCGGCGTCCATGCGGCCTCCTTTCCTGCTGGCGCAAGCGCTGGTCATCAGGAGCCATTGTTCCTACATCGGCAGGAGCGTGCTGCCGCAGATCTGCAATGTCGATAGCAGACGCGGCCGATCATGGTAAGGAACGTCGTTCAGGCGAAAGCTATCGGTCCAATCACAATCCACGATCCGAACGATGTAGGAGGCGAAGCGTAGCGCCCAAACATCCCGTTTCTGCTTCACATGACCAGAGGCGCTAGCAGGAAGCCTTCCGCATAAGCGGCCGCGTTCGCCGCAGCGCGCAATTTCGAAATGATCGAGGATCGGATATCGAACGCCACTAAAAGTCGCGGCAGCACACTACCTTAGCTTGACGACGGCCTCGGCTCAGGTAGAGTGGTATCGATCCTGTTTTTCAATCATTGCCAAAGACACGACACTTATTGGTTGCAGCGACCAACGTGGCAGATAGCGGGGAGTTAACATCCGCGCGTCGTGCTTCACGTCGTGGCCTGGGAAGGCCAGTAGGTGCGCGTCAGAACTACCTCGCACACGTTCTTAATGGCGAGGCTTAGACGCCAGTCAAACACCAGTAATTGTACGCATCATTTCCGGCAGGACGCTGCCGCTGTGGTTGGAGGGGCGAACCATGGCAGACCATCACAGGCCAGAAGAGGGCGGCCCGGAGAGCGCTAGCGCCGATCGCGATGAAGCGCCCCGAGCCGACCGAGTAGGGGCTGTAACACGTCGCGAAGTTCTCATAGGCGGCGCATCCTCCTTGTTAGCCGGTCCGGCGAGTGCAGCGATCGAGAGTTCGCACCTGGATGTGACTTACGAGGATAGTTCGCGGCGCGGACTGATAATTGCTTGGATCGAGCGACCCCTTTCCACAGGAAAACGCACAGATGCACCATCAAAGCCGCGCTACGAGTGGCTTTTGCGGGCATCTACTTTCACCGATCCCGATCTCCCTAATGGCAGGGGGCGTTTCGTTCTACGCCGGGTGCAAGATGGCTGGCGCGCCGAAATTGCAAAATGTGCATTTCCGGGCGGCTATCAGTTCGGGCTCAGGATTGACGTTAAATGGGACCCTAACTTTGATCCAAACGCTAAGCCTGCCAAGGCTTCCGAACCTTCGCTGATCATAACACTCCGGCGGGACGAGGAAATTAGCATTTCAGTCCCACACCTCGTTGAGTTCTTGAAAGGCGACGACAAGGTAGATGAAGTCGCCGGTCAACTGAGCAGGTCGCAAACTATTACACTCATTAAGGCGCTGTTTGGAGACACTTTCGATATCTATAGGGCAAGCGATATAGCTTTAGCCTTCCACCGCGATTTCTATTGGATCTTGCGCGCAGGTCAAAGGATTGCATCCAGCTCGCCAGAGACGGCCGCCGCCAAACAGAAGCGCTTCCGCGCCCTACCTGATGAGGGCCCATCCCTCCAATTCCGGGAGGTGTTCTTCACCGTCTTCTCCGGCAGCCAAGGAGGGAAGACGGCCGATGTCTTCATGCTGAACCCGCACGACACGGGCAAAGAAAGGGAAGACGTGCGCGCCTTGTTTGCCGGCGACGGGGCGCCGCCCGCACCGGACAGCAGCCTCTCCCAACCAGCGGCCAAGCAGCCTTCTGCGAAAGTCCCGGCTCGCGCTGCGCCCGGGGCAACGGGACCGGTTCGTCGAGTCGTGCAGCAGCCCGACTCCACCTTCGAAGAGGCAATTGTTGTCGCCGAGGAGCAACGGCTAGCACCTCGCGTGCTGTATGCATTGGTGCGGCACGACCTGGCGCAATCGAAGTCTAACCCCGCGGACGCCTGGAGCGGGACGCTCGCGCTCGGTCGGCTCCCAACCGGAGAGAGCGCGCGGGTCTCAATTCATGACGGCCCGGAAGCATCCTTCCTCGGTTGGCGCAATTCTGGCGACGGCAATCCCGTCTTCGCTTTGCGAGCTTCCTGGACGACGCTTGCAGTTCGGCGTGGGGACAGCGCCGTCCCGAGCGAGTTCGACGACCTCAACGGCCTACTCTGGCGCGCCAGAGGAGAGGACGGCGCGCTGCGGGTGATCTGCTCGCTCACCGCCACGAAGCGGAAGATGCCCATTGAGACGCGCTTCGGCCGATTCATTGCCGCGCCGCTTCCCCCGGTCGCACCGCGGCCGGGCGTGTCCGCGCGGGTGCCATCGATCCGGATAGGAGGTACAGGTGCGAAGGACGAGCGGGCGTTGAACCATTTCGCCGCGCCCCTCGCATTGGAGCATGCGGCCATTCCCCTTCTGAGCGAACGTCTTGTCGGGAGCGCGCTCGCGCGCGCCAAGGCAAAGGACGAAAGTTGGGCCGAATCGGCCGCGGAGCGCGCCGCCAAATTGTTCAGCCAGTTGACGTTTCATGAATCGGAATGCCTGTTCCGCATCGACAAGCTGCCCTTGCGGCACGTATGGACGGGAGCGCCCGCGCCTACGACTGATCCGCCACAGGCAGAAGCCGTAGTACATATCGGCGTAAAGAAACCAGGGATTTCGGTACGCATTTCGCTGAGCCGCGCGATGCTCGCTGTGCGTCGGCCGTCCGACCTCCTAGCACTCAAGTACCGATTCCAAGATCTGGTCCTGGAATACGGCGAGCCCGGAGACTATGGCGGGGCGGGATGGTGGGTCACGCCGGACCGCCGCATTGCGGCCTTCGTGCCGAATGCCGAGCCGACGCCCGATCCCGTTGTACCCCTTGTCTGCAAAGATACGCCTCCCTTTGCCAATGACCCCAAGCGCTACCAATCGCGACAGGATCCGCGCCCCTTGCTGGTGGTAGAATTCCCACCCCAGCACATCGCCGAGCGCGCGTACCTGCGGCAATTGCAGGCGGATCCAGTGCTGCCGGTCCCGCCGCAGGGCACGGAGGTCAAACCAGACGAGGCGGAGATACTGCGGAACGGGAAGCTGGATGATCGAAAGAAGACACGAAAGAAAATCGGAGATGCGCAGGAGGCGAAAAACGATCCAGACTACAACGAATACCGCAAGCGATTCCGAAAGGCGGTACAGAACGAGGCCAACATACCCGCAGACCAACAAGAGTATGTCGGCCCCGCTTACCTTGATCTAGAAGCCGCTCGCTTAGCACGGCGGGTGGCACGCGAGATACAATCTGAGAAAGATGCGAAAGACCAGGCTCTCGATACCGCCGAGCAACGCGCCCGCTTCTTGCGCGGCGTGCCGGAAGTGCAGCTTTCGGACGTGGTCCTCCAGGAGCTTCGTAGGTCATTTCCCAACATCAAGGACGATTTTAGCGAGGGTTATCCGGAGGCGGTCGACGGCAAAACGCCTCCTCCCGAGGACCAGGTCAAGGACTATCTCGAAGCGCGGGAGAGCCTGAGGAAACAGCGCGATCCCGATTACATGAAGTTCAGTGATTTTTATAAAAGTCCTGAGGCCAAACGCGAGCAAGTTCGTGGGCTGACGGACAGACAGAAGCTGGATCTCCAGGGCTATGGAAATCTGCCGGGACCTTTTTATGGACGCCGCAGTACCATTGCGCGCGTCGAGGTCATTGCGAAAACAAGCCTCGATGAGGCGAAGAAGGCGACCCGGGCAATCGCGGCGACCGTCGTCGCCTTTGATCTTGGGAGCGAGGTCGACGAGCCCTTCGAAATCCCGACCGAAGCGCGCGTCTCGGGCTCCTCGCGCCTAGTTTTTCGTATCCCAGCCGATGATTTCGAGAGCGGGCGACCAGAGAACCGCGAGGGCGCGCCGGCCGGTGCGTTTCCGTTCACGATCGAAGCGCTCACAAATTGGGGAGCCTTCGATCTTGCGGTCGTTCGGCGCGCGAGAAGGTTTTTGAGCCTCTCGCCGGTTCGCCCGGCCGAACCGACAAGGACAGCGCCAGCCTGCAGATCCCCAACGGTCGGCTTCCGCCACGATGGGCTCGGCAGGAAACGCGCGACGAAGCCGCTAAGCTCCTCTATCAGGGGCTAACCCGCGGCGATGCCTGGGCCATACGGCACGACGAGCAGCGCGCACTCGACGGTGTCAGCGACTGCCCGAAGCCGCTCGCGCGGCTAGGCGCGGTGACGGGTGCGCAGCGTGTGGCGGAGATTGCCGCGAGCGTGCGGCCTCCGAACCTCTACGAAACCTCGATCGAACTTCCGTTTCGGCTGATGCTGTCGCCCGCCCAAGACGCTGCGTGGCTCACGCCGCTCGGCGTGCCGATGGATGCAGATCTCAAGCGCGTAACGGGCCAAGTTCCCGGCTACAGCGTGCCAGTTCCGCTGTGGTTTGCCCAACTCGACGAGGCGCCGGGCTCGTCGAGCGTGCGCGCGATCTGGTCGCCCGATTTCCGGCCCGAGGCGCTGCTCGATCCCCAGCTTGGCGGTCCGCCCCATGGCCCGTGGGCGCCATGGGCGATGGCGCGGGAGGTCACCACACGCAATCCCTACCAACCTGATGAACCGGTCTATGCTCTGCCCGGACAAACACCCAAACCGCCGACATTGCCACCCGAACGGTTCCGCACCGGCATGGATGCGGGCGACCGTCATGAGTTAGTCGCGCTCAGCTCGCTGTACGGCCTCCCGGTGCGGGGGCGACGCAACAAGGATGGTACGCTCACGGATGGCAGCCAGATCAACCCGCCGCCGGGGTTCAAGCTGCGCTACGCGGCAACAGAAGCGCTCGAAAACGGCAAGCCTGAAGACGATTACTCCGCAATCTATCGCCCGCAGCCGCTAGGGGTCGCCGAGCTGACTCTGACCGCGCTCGGCGGCAGCTTCGACGCCGATACAAACTTCGTGCCGCCGGCCTCAGCAAAGGTCGTACCGATTGATGTCTGGGTAAAGAGCCATAAGCCTGGCAAGCCGTTGTTCGACGCCTTTTCAATCGAACGCTGGCGGCAGGACACCCGGCTGGGTCGCGATGTTCGTGTGGACGTTATCTATAAGGGATTCCTATTCCCTTGCGGGCATCGCGCGTCGCTGGTCAAGCTGACAGAACGGCGCTTCATGGTCGGACCCGGTGGCCTTGCCGCGGGTCCGGTCGCTTTTCTCGTGCAACGCTTCTTCCTGCGCGTCGGCACACCGATAAAAACCTATCCCGCGCTCGGCCAACCGAACGGGGGTCGGAGCTGGCCGGTCGAACGACTGGAAATCCTCACACGTGTAACCCCCGACATCCTCGATCCTACCGATGCGACGCCTAGCGGGACCGACAGGTGGTACGAGGCACCCAACGGCCGCATCTATTTGCGTGTAAACGATGGCGATCCGCAGGTCCTGCCAGGTCTCGTGTTCTGGCCAAGGGTGCGCGCTCGCGATGGCGGGGAAGTGAATTTCGAGCTGGAGATTGACGCGCGCGGCACGCGCACACGCCTTCCCCTGATTTTCGTCGATAATACGGCGGCCAACGACGAACCCACCATGAGGGCTCTGACACGGGGCTACAATGAGCGTAAAGACGCGATCGACAAAAACCACCCTGACCCGCGTCGCATCCTGCAACTCGGCGGCGGCAAGCGCCGATACGCACCCGAAAAGGAGCCCGACGCAACCAGCTTCGAGACGCGGCAGTGGGTGATCGAATCGGAAGGCCGGGAAAAAGCGATTCCCAACATCTTGGACGACGACAGGCGTATTCGCTTCGATAACACCAACTTCGATTTCGGCGCGCTGCTGCAGGGCGTGGACCAGCCACCGTTCTATCCCATCATGGCAGAAGCTGCGGTGCGCATCGCGCAGGTCGACCGCATGCTAGGTCGCACGACCGGAGAGATCGGAGTTTTCTTCGACTCCGAGTACCGGGCGTTCGGGTTTCCGCAGGATGACAGACTCGCGAGCAAGCCGAGCGGCGGCAAAAGAGAAACGACCGCGAAGACCGACGTCTACCTCGATTTCATTTCGGAAGTCGCGCTTGATCCCGGTTCGTCGGGCGACCGCACGGGCGGGGCGGTACGTCCCAATACGAAGCTGGTCGCGATGTCGCGCAGCAGGGGGCCGGTCGGCAACAACAACTATCATTCTTCGTTGAAGGCTCTGGCGCGCTCCGACCTACCGGCATCGACCGGCCTTGACGATCCGAATCCGATCACGATTTTCGGCGACGCGAGTGTGCTTGGCGTCATCAAGCTGAAGGACGCCATCCAATTTATCGGCAATGGTCTGGCGAGTGCGCCGCAGTTCAAGGAGGCGACCCAGTATACGTCGACGCTTCTCGCCGATCTCAAACAAGCCGCCAACGCCGATGCCGGCGCGGCCGTCGCCAAGGTTCGCGACCGATTGCTGATCCCGATGCGGGAAGCGCTGCTGACGCTGGCGAGGCAGTTCTTCTTCGCGGTTAAACCGGACGCAAAGGAATCCGACTTCACCGAAAGCGCCGCGCTCGAGCGGATCGAGCGACTCTATCCGGACGTCGGTAAATCCTACCGCGAATTGGCGGACGCGCTCGACGCTGCAATTTCCTCGAGCGCGACGGTGCGCGACGTCGAGGCACTGCTTGCGTCCTTCGCTACCATCTACGGTGCGGGGCGTCGCTTCCTCGCCGCGATCGAACGCGTCGCGAACGACCCGCTCGCGCCGGTTCACGAAGCTCTGCGCGATGCATTCAATAAGCTGGTCACCGACGTCATCGTCCAGACAGCAGCCCTGCTTGAGTCCGCGGTTCCTGGTCTTCAGGACTTTCAGACCAAGCTGCGCGACAATCTCGCGTCTCTGTTTTCGCATCCGGATTTCATGGCGTGGCGCCACCTTGTGCTGGCCTTGCCTGGTGCCCATGCTATCGCGTCCACCTTTCCCGGCCAGGTGGATGCAGTCGACAAGAAGGTTCAAGAGATCCTCGCGAAAGCCGCAGCGGACTCTAATTTCCTCGGACTGTTGTTGGCCAAGAATGGCGACCAAGCAGCGACCGCAATCGGCAAGGCATTCGCAGACGAACTCAAGACAGAGATCGCCGGCGCCACCGGAGATTTCCAGAAGGCGCTGCGGGCCGCTGCCGACGACTGGACAGTTGCAGTCGGCAACGAAGCCGACCGGGAAGCCAAACGAATCAAAGGCCTGTTGTACGACGCGGCCTCGAAGCAGGTGCGCGACCTGCTCGCAGCCGGGCAAACTCTCGTTGGCCATACCGAGCTGAGCATCCGCACCGTCATCGGCGATCTCGTATCTACAGCGGCGGCGGCCTTGAAGTTGATCCAACCGCTAGTGGACTATGGCTTGACCAACGCCGTCCAACTATGCGGACAACTCGCTGGAATCATCAAGTCCGTGGCTGACGCGGTCGATCTTCCGGCCCCGGATGGCGTCAACAAGGCGCGCGACGACATGGGCAAGGCCTTTGCCGAGGTCGTGAAGGCGTTCGAGAAGATCAGCCTCGATCCGCAGCCAGTGAAAGATGTAGCGAACACTCTCGACGAGGGCGCCGCAGCGTTGGTCAAGGTGCGCGATGCGCTCCGGCGAGCCCTGGACCAACTCGTTCAGCTGCAGAACGACGTCTGCAGCGCCACTCCCGGGCGCCTTCCGCTGGACGCTTTTGCGGCGCTGGGGCGAATGCGCAACACGCTGCTCTCTGCGTTGAACAACTTCATAATTGTGCTCGGCAGTCCACAGTTCCTCCCCGCCATGGCCCACGAGACCGGACTCGCCGCGAGCGATATCAAATCACTGCTGGCGAAAATCACTGGAACGGGCGGCGATTACGACAAGGCGCGCACCGCCGTCGTCGAGGCGGCGAAAGCTGCGGCGACCGTGTCCATCGCCCTTTGTGGGTTGGCTCGCGATGCAACCGCGTTGCGCGACACTGGCGCTGCCGGACCTCTGAAGAAGGTTAGGGACGATCTGGCGTCGCTTGGAAACGCTAAGCTCAACGATATCATCGCAATCATCGACGGCGCGAGAAACGATGCGATTTCCCTGAAGGCAGACATAAAGACCGCCATCGACACGCTAAACCAGAAGATATCGGATGCAGTCACGCCCAACGGTGCCCAGAAATATCTGGACGAGCTACTGACGCTAGTCTTTAACGCATCGGCTACCATAGACTCGATCCAGTCGAAAATCGTCCAGAAGTTGGAGCAACGAGTCCTTGAGGAAGTCGGAGTATTCGTCGTGGCTGGCGAGCCGTACCTCAAGCAAATGGCCTTGATCGCTTTCCAAGGGCTTAGTCCTGTCTTCAACTTTCTGAGCCGTGTGCAGGGAAATCTGGTCGACGCGCGAGACAAAGTCTGGAGTGCCCTTGGCGGGACCAACAGCGACAAGGCCGACGGCAATATTGGCGATGACCTGAGTGGACTTACCTTCGCAAAGGTTCGCGCTCTACTGCTAGTCGCATGTCCTAAGCCTCCACAGCTGCCTCTCCCGCGACCGGGGCTCAATTGTCCGGCGGGACCGAATCCCACCGACGATTTTTTGGCTGCCGAAAAGCTGCAGCTTGACGATCTGGCAGCGAGATTCGCCTCGAATGATCCAACGAAATTTGACCCCGCGACCCTTCAAGCCTTCTCCAAGCTGTTCGAGGCCTGGAGCGCTAATCAGGGATCGACACAGGTTCTGGCTCAACAGCTCGCCAATGCGGCAGCTGCCGTGCTTAGCGGCGATCTCAAGCGCATCGTGGACCTCGAAGGCGCGAGACGCCGCATCGAGGAAAAAATCAAGGAGTTGGTGCCAGCGAAGGTCGTGCTCAATTATGACATGCAGGCCGATCTCAAGGAGTTCCCGCCGGTCTTCCGGCCGGAGCCAGGTAGTCAGATCACGCTCTCCGCAGGCGCCGTGTACGATCTCCTCGACCTCACCGTTCCGCCTCGCTTCACCGCAAGCTGCCGGCTCGATCCGTTCGACATCAACCTGTTCGACGTCGTGACTCTAATTTTCGACGGCGCACAGTTCGTCAACGAAAGCGGCAAGGGGTCGGACTTCAACATTGTATATAAGGATTTCGAGCTCGGCCCCAACGCTGCGTTCCTCAAGCCGCTACAGGCTCTGATGAACCCGGGTGGCAGTGGACCGTACGTGCGGGCGAGCCGCGAAGTTCCCGGAATAGAGGCCGGCTACAGCCTCGACCTTGGCATCATCTCGATCGGCACGGTGTCTTTTGCCAACGTGTCCATCAATGCGGCGTGCGTGCTACCATTCAATGGAGCACGCGCGACGTTCGTTGCTTCGATTGGACGCGAGGACCGCCCTGTTCTTCTCTCGATAGCCCCCTATGTCGGCGGCGGATTCCTTGCTCTGTATGCGGATGCCCAGAAGCTCTTGGGATTTGCTGCCTCCTTCGAGTTCGGAGGTGGTGGTGCCTTCAAATACGGACCGCTCAGCGGACAAGGTCGCATTTCTACCGGCATCTATCTACGCAAACTCACGAGGTCAGATGACACTGACGATTGCGTGATCGAGGGCTTTTTCTACGCCGGCGGCGAGGCGCAGATCGCTTGCTTCGCGATCAGTGCCTGCCTCGTGGTACGCATATCGCATCGGTCCGGCGGCAGTATGCAGGGCTCGGCGGTCTTCACCTTTGCTTTCTCGATGGGCTTCGCCAAGCTCCGCTATCAGGTCGGCGTGCAAAAGAGCATGGGCCAGGGCTTTTCGGGCAGCGGGGCGGCACGCATCCTCGAAGATCTGCGCATTGCCGGGAAGGACAGGCCCACGCCCACTCCGATCGTGAGCTGCCGCGCACAGGCGCTGCAGGACGATTGGGTGAAGTACCAGACCTACTTCGCCACCGACATCAACGGATTCGCCGCATGACCGTGAAAGTACCAGTTTCTATCGCAGCGCATGTCGTCGCGGCGGGCATCTACGGCGACCGGGCCCGCCTCACGCTATCGCTTGCACCCGTATTCAATGAGCAGAATACGCAATACGACCTCGCGGACTGGCCTAATTCCGTCGAGAAGCTATTGGCCAGCAGTGAGGGTTTCGAGATCATTGCGCTCGGGAAAGACCAAAGCTGGCGCACCCAAGCCATATTCGCCGCAGGCAACATCAAAAAGATTGCGAAAAAGGATTTGCACCGGATCGGCTCCGCGGGAGAGGCTGCAGCAATCACCGCTTACTGGCGCTCCGTGATGGGTGACGATGACGGATTCGGATTCCTGGCTAAGGCCCTCGATCCGGCGTTCGATTCGCAACTGAGAGACCCACTCGATGCGGCACTTCGAGACCCGGAGAAAGCCGGGCCTTACAAGACGCCGGATATTCACGGCACTTCGCGTGACAAGGTCGTGAAAGAGCTGACGCTCGAACGCGCTGCCTATTTTGCAGCCGGGCTGAGACGCGAAACGATCGATACAAGACCAAAGCCCAAACCCTCGGACTCGCTTAGTTTCCGGATCAAAGACTGGAAAACGAATCGTATTGGGCCGTGGCCGAGCGATGTGCCGCTAAGAGACTCGCTTGTGGCCGCCTTGTCCGAAGATGACCAAGCTTATCTGCTGCTGCAGGACAGCCGCACTCGCGCCGATAACTTTGCAGCTGCGCGCAGAATCTATCAGGACACCGGCAAAACTCCGAAAGAAGCGATCGACGCCTTGACCGCGGCGCACCCGTGGTTGTTGGACCGCACGCCGTTAGACGCAACGCTGTATTTCAGTGACCCACGCAACTTCACCGATACCGGCAAGAAGCATACGCGTGCAATCATGACCGAAGCCGCAGCCGCGTACCGCCTGGCGTCGCGAACGCCCACCTTTGACGGCAAGGACGTATTGCCGCCGGCCGACGATCCGCGCATCGAATTCGCAAGGCGACGCCTGTTTACCCTGCAAGGCAATCCATCCCTGGGGCGGCTGTTCCGCTTCGCGGTCGACTTCGATTGTCCGGTAAAGGCGCTGAAGGATGCCACAGACGAAGCCTTCCTCTATCCGGAGAAAGTGCTTGACCGCGATCCCGCGGGTCCGGACGACCTGCCGGAGCCGGCAGAGCAATATGCCCGTTTCCTGCTTCTCAGACTGGCGACAATGGATGACGGTTCGCGGCTGTGGAGCTGCGCCAAGCTCCGTCTGCCCGGCAAGGAAACGAAGAGCATGGCCGGCCATTTCCTGCCGTGTGCGCGCGAAGAGATCGATGCCCGCGTTGTGAATAACGACTCTGACGGACGTGAGCTTGCCGTCTTCGGCCAGATAGACGGCATCGTCGATCTCGGACAGCATGTACTTTTTGAGCAGCGCTATCAAATCATCTCGCTCGATCCGATCATGGGAATGGCGGCCGACGACGCGAAAGAAAAGCGCCGCGCAGAAGACAGCAACACTCTGGCCAAATATTCCACAACCTTGCTGCCGCAGGTTCGTGACGAGTTGGCGGACAACAGACAAGGCACGCAACGTGGCGGCGGCCTGGCTCTCACCGATCGTTGGCGCCAACTGTACGGCATTGAGCGTCACCTCGATTCGCGGGACCAGCGCAGCCAATACGATCCGAAGGTGAAGAACTCCAAAGATATCGTGTTGGACGCTTCGGACCTGACGGTCGGGTACAAGCTCGACGTCGGCGTTCGGGGAAAAGGAGGGCGAAATCGCTGGCACACGCTGATGCATCGCAAGGTCGAGTATACCCCGACCAAGAACGTTCCGGCGAAGCTGAGTGAAAAGCTCAACGACTACATCACAAAGCTTTACCCAAATTCCGCCGCGCGCCTCGATGCTGATGACGGCCAGCTGCAGTCTCCAGCGGCGCTACGGGACTGGTTGCCGGAGGGCGGTGAACGCAAACACACAAGCGCGTTCATGGAAGAGGTGATCGGCGCATGGCGTGGCGACCCGCTCGGCTTGGCGTGCGGGGTCGAAAGCCACCCGCTCAGTACGAACGATCTGCGTATCGACATCAGCTACGATCTGCCGACGGAGCCGGCAGCCACTCCGCCGCCACTGCGCTTTGGCTGGCGCTACCATTTCGGCCTGCGGGCGTTTTTTGCCGGCGGCGTATCGCTGCCGCTCAACCGAACACTCGGACACTACGAAAAGAGTCGCACGGGTCAACTCGTGCTGCCAGTCGCGGGCGATTACGGAACCGCTTTCCTCAGACACGAGCGCATTGAGGCGCCGGTCATGACGATTCCAGATTGGATGTTTGGGGCGTTGAAACGCGAGACGAACTATACCCGGGTCGCGCTGAAGGGCCGCTTTCCTGTTCCTCAAGCTGGCCGCATGATGGTGCGCAGCCTCAATGATCCCAGCAATCGTCGCATTGCGGATATATCTGGCGACCAGAGCAGCTTACCCGGTATCGGCTTCGATCGGCGCGTGCTCATGGCGCCGCCCGTTCCCCTCGAATTTGCTGCCTTGCATGACGCGTTCCGCGGCAAAAGCGGCGAGTACATCGAGCGGAAGGTCAAAATGTGTGATCCCAGAGTGCTGCAGGGCGACAGACCGAATCCGAACGATTATGAGACCAGCACGGTCGACGGAGAGGAGGAGAAGCCAGAGTTCGTACCAGTGCCCGACCCTGCAAATGCGGGTAGAGCCATCTGGAAAAAGGTGCGTGTTGCGTGGCGGCCTCACACAATCGAATCGCGACCGCGTGGCGGTTTGAAAGGCGTCGATCACCGAGCTGCCTGGGGCGGATTTCCAGTTTATCGGGCAAAAGCCTCGGCAGGTCTCACCAAGCCAAAGGAAAAAGCTCCGGTGATGAGGCCCGCTGCAATTACCGATGAGGGCGAAATCCTTTACCGCGTCAAAGGCGATGGCGAAGTTGTTTTCAAAGGTCAACCGAACGAACGGAAGATTTTCTGGAGCGCCGTCGGCGTATTCGAGAACGAGGATGGACAAAGCGACCGATCTGGCGTCACCGTGTTCAGGCCGTTGCCGACTGACAGAGACAAGGAGATCGAGCGTCAGCCGTACTATCCAGATCCAGCAGCGGTGACGCTTGTCATCGACGTCGCGGTTCGCGGCACCGGGTTCGACGGCGATGGCGCCCAACGGCACGCGGTAAAATCCCTGCCCTTATACACAACAGATGAGCTCAAAGGTCCCGCGCCGCCGGACTATCCTGACGCCATCCCGGTCGTACTCGACCTTGTGCGCGGCGACGGCAAGGGTGAATTGATCAAATTCAATGGAAAGTCTGACTACGGTAAGATCCCCAATACGCCGCCATCCGGCCGCCCGATAGCGGTAGCCCACGTGACGGTGACGCTCGCGCCAGGTGAGGAGGCTCGCATCCGCTGTTGGTGCGTCCCGAGCGCAATCTTTCTCACCCACATGTGGGGTGCCAACGAGTCGCTTGTAGCCCTCGCGGTCGCGAGAGGGTTTGTTGAGACTATGACGAGGAAAGCCGTTACCGAGGCGGGCATAACGGCTCTCTCTTACTTCGTTGACGATGTTTTCGAGACCGGGCTGAAACGGCTAACCACAATCGATCTGGGCGCCAACAAGAAGAATGGCAAATCCGACGGCAAGATCACTTTCGCGGGACTACCGATGCCGGCCTTCGAGCGAATGCTTACGCTAGCAGATGAAATTCGTAAGCGCATGCTTCAGGAGCCGATGCCATTGATAGCGGCCGTCACTGAGATCGAAGCGGTGCACGCGGTTGACCTACCGAAGCAAGTACCGAGCGCGGTGGCGGGTCGGAAGTGGCAGCTGCTGCGCGTAACGGGCAAGACGAACAATACCGAAAACATCGATCTTCTGCTGAAGCCGGAAAAAGAGTGCGAGCTGGTCCTCGGGGCTCTGTGCAAATCCGACGATTGGACGCTAGAAAACCAGATGGCGGATGCGGTGGACGTTCTGCTCGACGGATCGCTCACCGTGCACGGCCCGACAACTGGGGCGGTCGAGATTCGCGCGAGCGGCACCGCCGCCGCTCGCGGGCGCTTCGATGATGTCGAGCGCGGCCGAACGCGCGACGACCGTGCGCGTGGCCTGTGGCCGAAACCGGATGCACAAGAGCCGATGAAGGCCAAGCGGCTCTTCGGGTTCGAGCCCGCCGACGACGGCTCTGTTAGCTTCGAGCCCGAATCGATCACGCTGCTGCGGATTGAAGGATTCGCTCCGGGTCCGAACACGGCTTCGCCTGGCGAGGTTCGGCTCGACCTGCTCGATCTGCAGCGCCAGGCGAAAGCGCTCGAGCCCAGGCCCGGACAGGAGATAAAAGCGCACGATCCTCCGTTGCGGGCCTTCCGCCCGACCGCTTTCCCTGACACGCGGGCGCGCTGGATCGAGCTTTCCGCCGTCGCCATCTCGCGCCATACGGGCGCGCTCCGGACGCGCTATGACGAGCTTCCTGAGGTGCTCACGAAACCTGGGACCCAGCCGGGAGCGACAGAGGCAGAGAAAAAGGAGGTCACGATAGCGGTGATGGACCGGCGCTGGCTGCCGGCGACGAGGCGGCCAGCGCGTGTCGTGTCGCTGAGCCCGATTCCGGCGTTCGCGTGGAATGATAACGTGCCGACGCCCGCGAACGCCAAGGTGTCGCCGGTATTCGTGAGCCGCGCAGTGCGGGTGCGCGTGCGCGCGAAACGCGCGTGGCTCTCGGCCGGTGAGGGCGAACGGCTTGGCGTCGTGATCTGGCCGCCCAATCTGTTCGCTAAGGACTTGGGTAACTTGCGCCACGACATCGTCAGGCCGCTGCCCGATGATCGCAACGAGATTAACCTGCGGACCCTGCCGGACGATGGAAGCAAGATTGTGGAACTTCAGGACGCGGACCTTGGTCCCGGTGGTGGTTGGGTGACCCGCTGGGGGGCAGATCCCATCCGCTCGTACAGCGGACTCCAGGGCTGGCTGCTGTCCAAGGAGAATTTCCCCGGGGTGAGTGAGGACGCCGTATTCACGGAAGCGCCGGAGAAACACCCGAAGGGGCCGGTCCTAGTCAAAAACGTGCTCATGCCAGTGCCAGCTGACGCTGATGCCGCGGAACTGAGAGCGGCACAACCGCCCGGCGGGTTCATGGCAGTCTCCCTCATCACCTATGCGCCGCGCTTCGATGTCGATCAGGAGACCTGGTACTTCGATCTCGAACTCAATCCTTGCGGTGCGGTGTACCCATTCGTGCGGCTCGGGTTGGTGCGTTTCCAGCCGAACGCTCCTCGCGCACTGCAGGTATCCGAGCCGATCGTTGAGTGGGCGCAGGTTATGCCTGAGCGCAAGCTCAACGCTACCGCGCGATATGTGGATCCCGAGCGAAAGCGGATCGAGATTACCGCCGTAGTCGAGGGCATCTCGTCGGGAGCCGATGACAACGAGGGGCATCCGGAATTATCGGCCGCTCAGGCACCGAGGATGTACTTTAGTTTGATCCGCCGTCGCTTGCCGCGAGGCGACGAATTGCCTGACTCCGAAGTCGTGTACGACGGACCTCGTGCCACGGACGCTGGCTGCAGTTCGGCGTGCATGACTTGGACAACTGCATTTCGGATTCACAGCGACGAATACCAAAGCCACAACTGGTCCGTGTTCGCTGAAGAAGTAGACCGACTGCGGCCCGCGACCTACCCCGACGAGCCGCGTTACGAGACTCACAAGGATAGTAATTTCGCGGACACTGGTCCGCGGTTTACCGCTCGCCTTGGTCTGGACAATTTGAAGATCACCTAGGTCGCACAACAAGCGCGGCAATAACGCTGTGAATAGCAGTCGCAAATGTCAGGAGGAGGAAAATGAGATTCCGTCTATCCGCCTCGATCATTTCTGTCATTGCTCTACCGATCCTACCGCTGAATGCTAGGGCCGCCGACTGGATGCTTAGAGTGCAGACGACATCACGCGTCTGTCACGTGCAACTCAAGACGGCAGCGCCGCTTGGAGAGGATTTCAAAGGTCCATTTGCGTCCCGCAAGGAGGCGTGCCAGGAGGCTGCGAATCAATACGACGACAGTGCGTCTGACCAGTCGAAATGCTGGACATACGGTGGTGGGACTGTGAGTGGATGCAGGGCCGATGGCATCACGCTCCCACCGACAAGATCGAGACGCAAACGTTCGGGCGCAATGTAGGTCCGGATTTGCCACCCGATCGCGGTCAAGATCGCATCTGCTCCATCGCGGAGAAGCTGGCCCAGCTATCAGTACCGCCAGTCCCGATCTAGCTACTCTTGAGCTTCAATTTCTGGGCAAACGTTAAAAGGAGAACAGAGATGGCCTCGAATATCAGAAACGTCGATCGACTCGCGGCGACAGCAGTCGAGGAAGCTCTCAGTGCATTGAGAAACAAGGCGCCTCTTCGTGATGGAACGTTCGCAAAATCTGACGCGTTGTTTAAATGGATCGAACGAAATTTGAGCGTGTCGAACCGCGCCAAGCTAAAATCAATCGACTTTGAACCGACCAGACGACGAATTCGTTCAACAAAAGATAATTTTCTCGTTGAATTGAGCGGCATTCAAAGAGAGAGCTACGAAGCGTACGAGACGGTCGGGGCAGTAACGTATGCCGTCGAACTGCATATCGATGGAGCGAATGTTCGTGTTGTCTCCTTTGAAGTGCATTTAATAGACACGACCTCGGAGGTCGAAAGCTCTGATTTGACGGAAGGGCCGTTAACACTTCCATTTGACACCAATTGGACGTGGAACGGTGATAGGGCGGCAAAGTATTCCGCTGACTATGCCATGAATCCAAATAGTGCTTACAGGACATATGATGTGGACTGTACCAATTTTGCGTCCCAGTGCTTGACGGCCGGAGGGAAGACAGAAATCGGGAGCGTGATTGACCGCAAAAACGATGACGTGTGGTTCTATGGGACGTTTGAAGCCACTACTAGCTATACTTGGGCGGCAGCGCAGAATCTTTTTCAGCATCTTACAAACTATACCGATACAACCACTGAAGCGGATCACCTAAGTCTTCGCCCAGGTGATCTTATCATTATGGAACCGAAGCCGGGACATGCGTGGCACACCATGGTCGTGACGGAAAGGACCGATGACGACGCGCTAATGAGCTACCATACCAAGAATACTCTAAGACGTTCGTTCAATCAGATTTTGGCAAACAGTATCGGTGCCAAGCAGTTTTGGTATTTGAAAATTGGCACTGGCTATAAAGCTAGCGCTGCGTGACCGATTGATGGAGAGGGCTCGGCGATGCGCTGGGCGCTACCCTTCGACGCGAGGCGCTGGCCCTCTGCGACGAATTCGAGCCGTCGGCGGTGGTTGAGTTGACAAAGACGTTTGGCCTGACGGAGCCCGATCTCCGGTCCTTTGATCTTCTTCCCAGTGTTTGGGCCCGACGCCATGCGCTCGCTCTACGCCCTGACGGAAAATCGATCGAACGCCGTGAGGACTTGCAAGCGCGGCTCCACTTCGTGAAGGTAAATGTCGGTCTTGAGAAACGCAATTTCGTCGTCCAGTTTGCTCTCGTCGACATCGACATACCATGACCTCGATCTGCCATCGCTTCCGTCGCTCCAACGGTAGCCGCGCCGCTTGAGCGCGTCCTTGAGTTCGAACGGCGATTGCTCGGCCCACACTCGCATGGTCTTTTTGCGAGCCTGCTCGAGCAGGACGCCAAGCGCCGGCGCGCCGGCTGTCGGCAGTTCGAACGCAAGGATCTCGAGGAGGGCGTGGCAATCGTCGACCGCCCTGTGAGCCTGGTGAAAGAAACCAGCACCGTTCAGCAGGTAGCCGAGGCGCGAGCCCTCGAAACCGTGCTTTCGCCATTCGATCTCGGTCGCCGAACACCCCCAAGCTTTGCGCTGGAATGTAGGCCAGTAGCGCTCGGCAAATTTGCGGTCGAATCCGGCGTTGTGGGCGATGACGATCACGGCATCTTCTGCGAACGATGATACCGCCGCCTCGTCTATCCGATGGCCGGCGACCATCTCGTTCGTGATCCCGGTGAGTGCGATTACATCCGGGGGGATCGGCTCGGACGGCTCATTGAATGACGAGAAGACCTCCCGGAGCCCTGCAATACGACCGCCGGGTAGGTAGTCGAACTTGACCATTCCGAGTTCGATGATCTCGTCCTTCTGCTGGTCCAGACCGGTCGTTTCCACGTCGAGCAGGATGGCTGTCTTGGTGCTTTGACCTGTGACCCGAGTGGAAGTCTCGCGGTGAACCAAGCGCCGAAGGACGCGGTAGTCAGCGGATTTGGCCAACCTTTCGGCCATGGCGGCCAAAGTTAAATCAGCTTCGAGCATTCGATTCTTACTGCCCCTCGGACACCTGCT
>NZ_PSRT01000151.1 GCF_004212635.1 Bradyrhizobium genosp. SA-3
CGCCGCCGTCGCGGACGTCCCGCAGACGCCCGCGCCGATGCAGACCTACGGCGACGTGACCGTGCGCCCGATCGCGCAGAAGCCGACCCTGTTCCCAGAGCCCGAGCAGGCCCCGCTCGCCATGCAGGAGCCGATGACGCCGGAAACCTTCATCCCGCCGCAGGCCGAGCGTGCACCGGTCCGTGCGCCGCGGATGCCACGCATCGAGGAACTGCCGATGCCGGCCCAGGCCGAGCTTCGCCAGGCCCGCGGCGAGGTCGAGGAAGAGACCCCGCAGAAGACCCGCCTGTCGCTGCTCCAGCGTCTCGCCAATGTCGGCCTCGGCCGTCGCGACGAGGAGAGCGAAGCGCCGATCGCCGCTCGCACCGCCGGTCCCGCGATGCCGCCGCTGCCCGATCGCCGGCCGCAGAAGACCGTGGCGCAGCAGATCGCGGCTACCGAGCCGGTATCGGAGTATGCCCGCCGTCCCGCGCCGCAGGGCCTGGACATGCATGGCCGCCCCGCGCCTGTTGCGCCGGCGCCACAGGGAGACGACCATCTTGATATCCCGGCCTTCCTGCGGCGGCAGGCGACCTGAGGATTGTTACAATAGGGCAGACGAAAAAAGGTCCCGGTAACAAGCTTGCCGGGACCTTTCCTTTGGTCCCGTGCATGTCCGGATTGCGCAGTCAAGCAACTGATTTTAAATCATTAATTGCGTATTCGGTGGTTCAGTAAAACTGCCGATGACGGCACCAAATCTCGGCGCAATTTGGTTAAGCCTTGGCGCGAATACGGCAGGTTTGGGGTAACAATCGGTAAAAAAGCGTGAGTTGGCGCTGTTTGGGGCAGTGACTATGGTTTGCCGTGACTTGGGGATACGGATTCGCGGGGACGTCGGCACTGGCCGGCTAGGCGGGTCTCGTATAAGTCGCGGTGGTCGTAGTGGGGCGGATTCCTGATGAAATTTAGCCGGCAAACAACGCTTCGTGCGCAAGCCTCCGTGGCAGGCGTAGGCGTTCATTCCGGTCTTCCCGTCACTCTCACGCTTGGGCCTGCGCCTGTCGACGCAGGTTTTATTTTTGTCCGCACCGGGCTCGAGGGAAGTGACCGCGAAGTTCAGGCCACCGCCGAGCAGGTGATTGCGACCGACTTCGCCACCGTCCTCGGCGATCGCGACGGCCCGCTGGTCTCCACCGCCGAGCACGTGCTTGCCGCACTGCGGGGCATGGGTGTCGACAACGCCACGATCGAGATCGACGGGCCCGAAGTGCCGATCATGGACGGCAGCGCCGCCGCCTTCATTGCGGCGATCGATCAGGCCGGCATTGTGACCCAATCGGCCCAGCGCCGCTTCATTCAGATTTTGAAGCCGATCTCGGTCAAGATCGGCGACTCCTTCGGCGAGATCAGGCCCTATGCCAACGGGTTCCGCGCTGAGGTCGAAATCGACTTCACCAACCCCGTCATCGGCCAGCAGAGCTACGCCTTCGACCTCAGTCCCGAGCGTTTCCGCCGCGAAGTCGGCCGCGCCCGGACTTTCGGCCTGATGGGCGATGTCGCGCGGCTCTGGAGCGCGGGTTATGCCCTCGGCGCCTCCTTCGACAACACCGTCGTGTTCGACGACGAGCGGCTGCTCAACACTGAGGGCCTGCGCTACGCCGACGAATGTGCCCGCCACAAGGTGCTGGACGTGATCGGCGACCTCGCGCTGGCCGGCCTGCCGCTGCTTGGCGCATACCGCTCGGTGCGTGGCGGCCACAAGCTCAACCACGCCGTCCTGACCGCGCTGCTGGCCGACCGTACCGCCTGGCGGGTGGTCGAGGGCGAAGCGGCCCGCCGCACCACGCGTCCCCAGGGCGAAGTTGGTCGCGGCATCGTCGGCGGCCGGATCGCCGCGGCCTACGGGCCGGACGTGTCCTGACGGACCTGTTGTCGCAGCCACGGGTCGCGACTGACCCCGGGAAATTCCTGGTAACCATGATCGACTAGCATTGCGGCAGTTTCGCCTTAATCCGGGCGAAATGCCTGCCTATCCGGTTCGTTAAAGATCGTTTTTCGGATAGATCGGCGTGGTCGCATGGGCAGGCACCACGGTCACATTTCGCGCCCATGACGGGGTTCATGGGCTGGCGGGCACCGCATCACAGGGCGTCAAGGCAAAACTCATGTCGGCACAGCGTATGACGCGCGGATATCTCCCGGTCTCGTCTCAAGCCCGCGGCCTGCTTCACGCCGTCACCTTCATCCTGCTCGCGCTGCCGCTGGCCGGCTGTGGCACCGGCTCGCTCTGGGACAAGTTCACCGCCAAGGACGACACCTTCGTCGAGGAGCCCGCCGACAAGATCTACAATGAGGGCCTGTACCTCATGAACGAGAAGAAGGACATGAAGGCGGCGAACAAGAAGTTCGAAGAGGTCGACCGCCAGCATCCTTATTCCGACTGGGCCCGCAAATCGCTGCTGATGTCGGCCTACGCGTCCTACCAGGGCGGCGACTATGACGGCTGTATCGGCGCCGCCACCCGCTATGTCACGCTGCATCCCGGCAGCCCGGATGCGGCCTATGCGCAATACCTGATCGCCGCCTCGCATTACGACCAGATTCCGGACATCAGCCGCGACCAGGCCCGCACCGAGAAGGCGATCGCCGCGCTGGAAGAGGTGGTGCGCAAATATCCGAACTCGGAATATGCCACCTCGGCCAAGGCCAAGATCGAGGGCGCGCGCGACCAGCTCGCCGGCAAGGAAATGAATGTCGGCCGCTACTACGCGCAGAAGCGCGACTACACGGCGGCGATCAACCGCTACAAGACCGTCGTTACGCAGTACCAGACCACTCGCCATGTCGAGGAGGCGCTGTTCCGGCTCACCGAGGCCTATATGGCGATCGGTATCGTCGGCGAGGCGCAGACCGCGGCGGCCGTGCTCGGGCACAATTTTCCTGACAGCCGCTGGTACAAGGACGCCTATAATCTTGTAAAATCCGGCGGTCTCGAACCGAGCGAGAATCAGGGGTCTTGGATCAGCCGGACCTTCAAAAAGATGGGTCTCGGCTAGGAAATTAGGTTCCATGCTGGCGCGTCTGTCGATCCGTGACATCGTCCTGATCGAACGGCTCGATATCGAATTCGCCACCGGCCTTGCGGTTTTGACCGGCGAGACCGGTGCGGGCAAATCCATCCTGCTCGATGCCTTTGCGTTGGCGCTCGGCGGCCGCGGCGATGCCGGCCTCGTGCGCCACGGCGCGGAGCAGGGGCAGGTCACCGCCATGTTCGATGTCCCCAAAAATCACCCCGCGACGAAGATCCTGGCCGAGAACGGCCTGGACGACACCGGCGAGATGATTCTCCGCCGCGTGCAGCTCGCCGACGGCCGCACCCGCGCCTTCATCAACGACCAGTCGATCAGCGTACAGACGCTGAAGGCGGTCGGTGCCGCCCTGGTCGAGATCCATGGCCAGCACGATGAGCGCGCGCTGGTCGATGCCGCCACCCATCGTCGCCTGCTCGACGCGTTCGCCGGCCTCGAAAAGGACGTCGCCGCGGTCGAGATGCTTTGGGACGCGCGCCGCACCGCCAACACCGAGCTTGAGGAACATCGCGCCGGCATGGAGCGCGCCGCGCGTGAAGCCGACTATCTGCGCCACGCTTCCGACGAGCTGAAGCAGCTCGCGCCCAAGGACGGCGAAGAGACCTCCTTGGCTTCACGCCGCACCACCATGATGCAGGGCGAGAAGATCGCTTCCGATTTGCGCGAGGCGCAGGAAGCGGTCGGCGGCAATCATTCGCCGGTCGCGGCGCTGTCGGCCGCGGTGCGCCGGCTGGAGCGCCGCGGCGTCAACTCGCCGGCGCTGGTCGAGCCGGCGGTGAAGGCGATCGACGCCGCGATCAACGCGCTGGAGGAAGCCGACCAGCATCTCCAGGCGGCCCTGGCCGCAACCGATTTCGATCCCGCCGAGCTCGAACGCATCGAGGAGCGGCTGTTCGCCTTGCGTGCGGCGTCACGTAAATACTCGACTCCAGTCGACGGGCTCGCCGCGCTTGCCGCTCAATATGCCGCCGACGTCGTGCTGATCGATGCCGGCGCCTCACGGCTGAAGAAGCTGGAGCAGGCCGCGATCGAGGCAGACAGCCGCTATGCGACCGCGGCCAAGAAACTGTCGCTGGCGCGGCAGAAATCGGCGGAGAAGCTCAACAAGGCCGTCAATGCCGAGCTCGCCCCGCTCAAGCTCGAACGCGCAAAATTCATGACCCAGGTCGAGACCGACGAGGCCGCGCCGGGGCCGCAGGGCTTCGACCGCGTCGAGTTCTGGGTGCAGACCAACCCGGGCACCAAGCCGGGGCCCATGATGAAGGTCGCCTCCGGCGGCGAACTCTCACGCTTCCTGCTGGCACTCAAGGTCGTGCTGTCCGACCGCGGCTCGGCGCCGACCCTGGTGTTCGACGAGATCGACACCGGCGTCGGCGGCGCGGTCGCCGATGCCATCGGCGGGCGCCTGGCGCGGCTTGCCGGCAAGGTGCAGGTGATGGCCGTGACCCACGCCCCGCAGGTCGCCGCCCGCGCCGACCAGCACCTCTTGATCTCGAAGGACGCCCTCGACAAGGGCAAGCGCGTCGCCACCCGCGTCAATACGCTCGCCGCCGACCACCGCCGCGAAGAGATCGCGCGGATGCTGGCAGGTGCGGAAATCACGGCGGAAGCCAGGGCGGCCGCGGAACGGCTGCTGAAGGCGGCGACGGCTTGACGCTCTCTTGTCCCGGCCGAAGAGCCGGGACCCAGAATGCCGCCCAATGGGCCCCGGCTCTGCAGCCCACCGCCGAAGAAGCGCTGCGCTGCGTCCGGGGCACGCAAACGTAACCACCTTTACCCTTCCGCCCGCTCCGTCGTATCCAAGCACCATGGCCAGAGCAGCAAAATCCAAAGCAACACCGCCTCGCGACGTCGCCGACCTCACTCAGGCGCAGGCCAAGGTCGAGCACAAGCGGCTGGCGCTCGAGATCGAGGGGCACAACGAGCGCTACTATCAAGAGGACGCGCCGACCGTTACCGACGCCGAATACGATGCGTTGCGGCAGCGCCTCAACGCCATCGAAAAGCGCTTTCCGGAGTTCGTCAGCGCGGAGTCGCCGTCGCAGAAGGTCGGCGCGGCGCCGTCGGGCCGCTTCAGGAAGGTCCGGCACGCCCTCCCGATGCTGTCGCTAGACAACGCCTTTGCCGAAGAGGACGTGCGCGACTTCGTCGGCCGTATCGCGCGCTTCCTGAAGCTCGGCGACGATCAGGTCAATTTCTCCGCCGAACCCAAGATCGACGGCCTGTCGATGTCGCTGCGCTATGAGGGCGGCGAACTCATCACGGCCGCGACGCGCGGCGACGGCGCGGTAGGCGAGGACGTCACCGCCAACATCCGCACGCTCGAGGACGTGCCGCAGAAGCTGAAGGGCCGTAACGTCCCCGACATCTGCGAGGTGCGCGGCGAGGTCTACATGACCAAGAAGGCCTTCCTCGCGCTCAATGAACGGCAGAAGGCCGCCGGCGACACCATTTTTGCCAATCCGCGCAACTCGGCCGCAGGCTCCTTGCGACAGAAGGATCCGACCATCACTGCCTCGCGCCCCCTCGGTTTCTTCGCCTATGCGTGGGGGCAGATGAGCGCGATGCCCGAGGGCACGCAGAGCGGCATGATCGGCTGGTTCGAGCGTTGCGGCTTCAAGACCAATCCGCTGACCAAGCTGTGTCACTCGATCGAGGAGCTGCTCGCGTTCCATCACTCGATCGAGGAGCAGCGCGCACGGCTCGACTACGACATCGACGGCGTCGTCTACAAGGTCGACCGGATCGACTGGCAGGAGCGACTCGGCTTCGTCTCGCGCACGCCGCGCTGGGGCATCGCGCACAAATTCCCGGCCGAGCGCGCCATGACGGTGCTGCGCGACATCGAGATCCAGGTCGGCCGCACCGGCTCGTTCACGCCGGTCGGCAAGCTCGAACCGGTCGGCGTCGGCGGCGTGATCGTGCAGAACGTCTCGCTGCACAATGAGGACTACATCAAGGGCATCGGCAACAAGGGCGAGGTGCTGCGCGAGGGCCGCGACATCCGCATCGGCGACACGGTCGTGATTCAGCGCGCCGGCGACGTCATCCCGCAGGTGGTCGATGTCGTCCTCGACAAGCGGCCGAAGACCGCCAAGGAATTTCACTTTCCGAAGAAGTGCCCGTGTCCACTGCACACCGATGTCACGCGTGAGGAGACGGCGACCGGCGAAGAGGGCTCGCGCGCCCGCTGCACCGGCGAGTTCGCCTGCCCCTATCAGAAGATCGAGCATCTCAAGCTGTTCGTCTCGCGCCGCGCCTTCGACATCGACGGATTGGGGGAGAAGCAGCTCCAGTATTTCTTCGATGAGGGGTGGGTGAAGGAGCCTGCCGACATCTTTACGCTGGAGAAGCGCAACTCAAAACTCAGGCTTGAAGAGATCGAGGGCTACGGCGCAACGTCGGTGCGAAATCTCTTCGGCGCCATCGAGAGCCGGCGGAAAATCGCACTGGAGCGCTTCGTCTATGCGCTCGGCATGCGCCATGTCGGCGAGACCACGGCGCTGGCGCTGGCACGCGGCTACGGCTCCTGGGACGCCTTTCACGACGCCTGCCTCAAGGTCGCCAAGGGCGACGAGGAAGCGATGGCGGACATGGACGCGCTCGACCAGATCGGCGACACCGTGATCAAGAGCATCGCCGATTATTTCGGCGAGAGCCACAATCGCGGCATCGTCGAGCGGCTGACCAAGGAGGTCGAGATCATCGACGCCGAGAAGCCGAAGAGCAACTCCGCCGTCGCCGGCAAGACCGTGGTGTTCACCGGCTCGCTGGAGAAGATGACGCGGGACGAGGCCAAGGCAACCGCGGAGCGGCTGGGCGCCAAGGTGTCGGGATCGGTGTCGAAGAAGACCGATCTCGTCGTCGCCGGCCCCGGCGCCGGCTCGAAACTCGCCGAAGCCAACAAGCACGGCGTCAAGGTACTGACCGAGGACGAGTGGCTGAAGCTGATTGGGGAGTGAGATTTTTCGTCATTGCGAGCGAAGCGAAGCAATCCAGAGTCCCTCCGCGGTGACGGTCTGGATTGCTTCGCTTCGCTCGCAATGACGGGGATGCAGCGCACCGCCCCCTCATATCATCCCCGTCTCTTCCTCCTCCGCCTGCTCGATCAACTTCTCGCTGACCACGACCTCGCGGCGGGGGACGACGAAGATCATCGTGCAGGCGCAGAGCAGCGAGATCGCGAGGACCGCGGAGGTCAGCGGCAGCGTGGTCGTGGAGTGGCCGCCGAGATAGGCGCCGAATTGCGACATCAGTGCGCCGATGCCCTGTTGCAGGAAGCCCATTGCGCCCGACGCGGTGCCGGCGGCTTCGGGACGGATGCTGATGGCGCCGGCGGCTGAATTCGCCATCACGAAGGCGTTGCCAGCCATCACGATCATCTGCGTGCCGAACAGCCAGCCGGGCGCCTCGTTCCAGCCGGCGAAGCTCCAAATCAGGTTCAGCAGGCTGCCGCAGAGCTGGAGGGCAAGCCCGAACCAGATCAGCTTCTCCAGCGAGTGCCGCGGCGCAAAGCGCACGCAGAGCAGATTGCCGACGAGGAACGCGAAGCCCGAGGTCGCGAACCATGCGCCATATTCGGCGCTGCTGCGGCCCATCTGCGTCACCACGATGTAGGGGCCGCCGCCGGCGAAGGTGAAGATGATCTGCGAGGCCAGCACCTGGCACATCACGTAACCCACGAAGGCGCGGTTGCGGATCAGGATGCCGACGTCGCCGCGAAAGCCGCTGCCGGCGGCACGGCTGCGGCGCGTCTCCGGTAGCGCCACAGCGATGCCGACGGCGACGATGATCGCGGCGATCGTGATGGCGTAGAAGATCGCGCGCCAGCCGAACGCGGTCTCGATCAGGCCGCCGGTGAGCGGGGAGACCATCTGTCCGATCATCAGGGCGGCGACCACGAGGCTGATCATCGAGGCGACGCGATCGCGTTCATAGATGTCGCGGATAATGGCGCGGCTCACCACCATGCCGGCGGCTCCGCCCAGCGCCTGGAAGAAACGCGCAGCGATCAGCTGCGGCAGGTTTTGCGCGAAGATGCAGGCGACGCTGGCCGCGATCATCAGCGCCAGCCCTCCAAGCAGCACCGGGCGCCGGCCGAACCGGTCCGACAGCGGCCCCATGATGAGCTGCGACAGCGCGATGCCGACCATGTAGAGCGACACCGTCATCTGCGCGATCGAGATGTCGCTGCCGAAATTGGTCGCCAGCACCGGCAGCGCCGGAACCAGCATGTAAAGCGAGATCGGCGCGATCCCGGTCATGACCACCAAGAGCAGGAGCACCAAGCGCGACGTCGCGAGGTTTGTCGCCGCTCCCGGCGGCTTGCTGATCATGCCGTGCATACGTATCCGTCTTTCGAATTCGAATCGACTGTAGCGCGCTCGCGCAAGACGGATATTGGCGTTTCGGAATGCGGCTATACGGATTCCGGGATGGTTACGATGATGGCGCGATGACCGCCCCGGCCTCCGCTGTCATTCCCCGCGAAGGCGGGGAATCCAGTATTCCAGAGACAGATGTCGTATGCGGAGAAGCTGCGGCGTACTGGATGCCCGCCTTCGCGGGGGGACGGCTGTAAGTGGAGCAAGCAGCGTTGCGCAAATCGCCTAGCGCCATGCGCACCGATCTTACGCCTTCAGCTCCGCCGTTGCCTGATCGAGCCAGGCCTTCGTCGCTTCATCCAGTGCCGGCCGCACCTCGGCCCGAACGCGGGCGTGGTAGGCATTGAGCCAGTCGAGCTCGCCGCGGCTCAGCATCGCCACATCGATCAGCCGGCGATCGATCGGCGCCAGCGTCAGCGTCTCGAACGCATTCATCGGCTTCTCGGCACCCTTGATGTCGGCGGCGACCACCAGCTCAAGGTTCTCGATGCGGATGCCGAAGCCATCGGTCTTGTAGTAGCCGGGCTCGTTGGACAGGATCATGCCGCGCTTGAGCGGCGTGGTGCCGAGCTTCGAGATCCGCGCCGGCCCCTCATGCACCGAGAGATAGCTGCCGACGCCGTGGCCGGTGCCGTGCTCGAAATCGACGCCGGCGGCCCATAGATATTGCCGCGCCAGCGTGTCGAGTTGCGCGCCGGTGGTGCCGTCGGGGAAGACCGCGCGCGCAATCGCGATATGGCCGCGCAGCACGCGGGTGAAGCGGTCGCGCATCTCCTCCGTCGGCTCGCCCACGGCCATCGTGCGGGTGACGTCGGTGGTGCCGTCTTCATATTGCGCGCCGGAATCGATCAGCAGCAGGTCGCCGGGTGCGATCCGCCGGTTGCTCTTGCGGGTGACGCGGTAGTGCACGATGGCGCCGTTCGGACCGGTGCCCGAGATGGTCGGGAACGAGACGTCCTTCAGCGCGCCGGTGTCGCGGCGGAACGTCTCCAGTGCCTCGACCGCGTCGATCTCGGTGAGCTTGCCGCTTGGCGCCTCGCGATCGATCCAGGCGAGGAAGCGCGCCAGCGCCACGGCGTCGCGCACATGTGCGGTCTTCGTGCCCTTGATCTCGGTCGCGTTCTTCACCGCCTTGAGCAGCGCAATCGGGTCGCTGCCCCGCACCGGCTTGCCGCCAGCGCCCGCAATCAGCCGGCTGAGCGCATCGGCCGCCGTGGCATTGTCGAGCGCGATTGCGGCGCCGCTCTTGGCCAGCGCCATCAGCGTCGGCGCCATCGCATCTGGCTCGCGCACGTCGGCGGACTGTTCGAGATGGTCGCGCGTGAGGTTGGAGAGCTTGCGATGGTCGATGAAGATCGTCGGCCGTCCGTCCTTCGGCACCAGCGCGTAGGACAGCGGCAGCGGCGTATGCGCGACGTCGGCGCCACGGATGTTGAAGGCCCAGGCCGCGGCATGACTGTCCGACACCACCAGCGCATCGACGCCGAGCTTGGCGATTTCGCCTCTGATCTGCGTCAGCTTGTCGGCTTCAGTGAGGCCGGCATGTTGCATTCCGTGCACGGTCACCGGCGCGAGGGGAGGCTGCGGTCGATCGTGCCAAATCGCGTCGACCGGATTGCTGTCGACCGCAACGAGTTCAGCGCCGGCCTTGGCGCAGGCGGCGGACAAGCGCTCGGCTGCTGAAGAAGTGTGCAGCCACGGATCAAATCCGAGGCGGTCGCCGGGCTTCAAGTGCGCCGATACCCAGCTCTCCGGCGGCGGATCGATCAGCGATTCCACCGCCCAAGCCTTCACATCGACCTGCTTGGCGGCCTGGAGCGTATAGCGGCCGTCGACGAAGATCGCGGCCTCCTGGGTCAGCACCACCGCCAATCCAGCCGATCCAGTGAACCCGGTCAGCCAGGCGAGCCGCTCTTCCGACGGCGGCACATATTCATTCTGCTGCTGGTCGGCGCGGGGGATCACGAACCCGGTCAGCTTGCGGCGGGCGAGTTCTTCGCGGAGTGCAGCGAGGCGCGCCGCCAATGCGACGCCGGCCTCGGGCTCCTCGAATGTCTGGAAGTGCGCTTCGAACATGGTGGATCACTTTAGGATCATGGAGATCAGTCCGCAATCTAGACGCATTTGCGTCGCATCTGGCATGGACTGTGCTTGAAATAGTTCCATTCGAATCGAGTGGAGTAAAGGGTGCGGCAGTTGCGCTTCGTCCGGATAACAGGGAAATTCGAGCAAGTGGTTCATCTCAACGGCGAGGGGACACACGATGCCATCGTTCACGTTTGAAAAGATTTCGCCGCCGGTGCGCCGCGCCCCGGCTGCGGCGACACCGAAGAAGCCGCGCGGCCTCATCAGCCAGATGATCGATCGTTTCGCCGAGCGCCGCGCGAGGCGGACGTTGCGGGATAAGCGCGCAACGCGCCGGGATGAGAAGCCGGCGGAGTAGGGCGGCGCCGAGATATTTGTAGGGTGGGCAAAGGCGCTTGCGCCGTGCCCACCGACTCTCCGAATTCCCGAACAATGTTGGTGGGCACGCTGCGCTTTGCCCACCCTACGGCACCTCGCTTATCCCATCTTCCGCAGCAACAAACTGCTCCATCCCTCGATCCGCAGATGCCGCAGCGGCACGAGGCCGCGCGCGCGGTAGGCGGCGATCACGGCGGGGGCCTGATGCGTCAACAGGCCGGAGAGGATGAGGCGCCCGCCGGGCGCGAGATGCCGCGCCATCGGGCTCGCCAATTGCCGCAAGGGATTGGCAAGGATGTTGGCCAACACCAGGTCGAACGGACCGCATTTGCCAAAATCCGGTGCGGCGAAGCCGGTGGCACGGATCACCCGCACATGGTTACCAACGTCATTCAGCGCTGCGTTCTCGGTCGCCACCCGCACCGACGGCGGGTCGATGTCGGAGGCGAGCACCGCGCGATGCAGCGCCTTGGCTGCGGCGATCGCCAGCACGCCGGTCCCGGTGCCGAGGTCGAGCACGCGCCTCGGCCGCGCGCTTTTCAGGACATGGTCAAGCAGCAGTAAACAGCCGCGGGTGGTGCCGTGGTGGCCGGTGCCGAAGGCAAGCGCCGCCTCGATCTCGATCTTGAGCTTGTTCGCCGCCACCCGGTCGCGGTCGTGGCTGCCGTGCACGACGAAACGGCCGGCCGGGACCGGCACGAGGTCTTCCAGGCTTGCTTTGACCCAGTCCTTGGCCTCGACGATATCGAAGGCGAGCGTCTCCGCGATCTCGTTTCCTGCTGAAGTTGCAACGAGTTCGCGCAGCCATGCCTGGTCCGGCGCGGCGGCAAAATGCAGCGTGACGTCCCATTGGCCGTCGGGCCGCTCGAAGGCGGCGACCGCCGCATCCCCATCGAAAAACACCTCGGTGAGCACGTCGACGACACGCCTGGCGGCGGCCTCGCTGCCGATCGAGAAGCTGGCGCGATGTGTAGGGGAGGGCTGCATCCTAGGGTTCCGTCGGGTTCAATTTTTGGAACTTTTGTTCCAATTTTTCAGCATAAGTTGCGGCTCGCAGATTCTGGTCGGACGAGTCCGGTGCAACTGCGATCGAATACGGTCTGATCGCAGCCGGTATCGCGCTCGCGATCGATTAGCACCTCTTTGAAGTAATTTCCGTCTCCCATTTCCCAGCCGGGGCTACTCATAAGCTGTTTTTGACCTAACACCCGCGAGGGGGATTGCCCCCTGGCGGGCGAGGTCATTTTTGCTACGCGTGGTTCTCAAGCGGTCTCCACAGGTTGTCCGCACCTTAGTACGGCGGCTATCCACGGACTCTTCCCGCAATTGCCCCTTGGTTCTCCACTGCTTTTCCCCAGGCCTGTCCCGCTCGCCCGTCCGTGAGCATCCTCTTCCTGACCACATATCTCTCGACAGCCTGTCCACAGCTCATCCACAGACCTACCCACGGCTTCCGAACAGCGATCGGTGATCCCTCAGAATCGCCTGTGCCGCGTTGTGGCCCGGAGCACCGGTGACGCCGCCGCCGGGATGGGCGCCGGAGCCGCAATGGTAGAGGCCCTTCAGCGGGCCGCGATAGTCGGCATGGCCCAGCATCGGCCGCGCCGAGAACAACTGGTTCATCGTCAGCGCGCCGTGGAAGATGTCTCCACCCAAAAGGCCGAACTGCCGTTCGAGATCGAGCGGCGAGAGGATCTGGCGGCCGAGCACGCTTGCCGCAAAGCCCGGGGCATATTTGTCCACCGTCGCGATCATGAGATCGGCGACCTCCTCGCGATGGTCGTCCCACGACTTTCCATCGGGAAGCTCCGGCGCAACGTGCTGGCAGAACAAGCTCGCGACATGTTTGGCTTCGGGCGCCAGCGTGTCGTCGAGCGTCGAGGGGATCAGCATTTCGACGACGGGCTCTCGGCTCCAGCCCTGCGCGCGCGCATCGAGATACGCGCGGTCCATGTAGCCGAGGCTCGGTGCCAGGATGATGCCCGAGGTGAGATGATCGCCTTCATCCGGTAGCGCCGTGAACGAGGGCAGGCGGTCCAGCGCCACGTTCATGCGGAAGGTGCCGGAGCCGTTCTTCCAGTGCCGGATGCGCGCGAGGAACTCTTGGGGCAGGGCGTCGGCCGCGATCAGCCGCGTGTAGAGCAGCTTCGGATTGACGTTAGCTGCGACATATTTGGCGCGGATGGCCGTGCCGTTCTCCAGCACGACGCCGACCGCGCGGTCGCGCTCGACGATGATCTCGCGCACGCCCGCGTCGGTGTCGATCACGACGCCGCGGTGCTGCGCGGTGCGCGCCATGGCCTGCGTGATCGCACCCATGCCGCCGATGGCGTGGCCCCAGACGCCCTTCTTGCCGTTCACCTCGCCGAAGGCATGATGCAGCATCACATAGGCCGAACCCGCCGCATAGGGGCTGGCATAGTTGCCGACGATGGCATCGAAGCCGAACAGCGCCTTGACCAGATCATGCTCGAAACGCTCGTCCAGCATCTCGCCGGCGGAGCGGGTGAAGAGGTCGAGCAGGCTGCGGCTCTGCTCCAGCGTGAGACCGCGCAGGATGTTGGCCGTCTTTAACGCATTCACCGCCTCACGGATTGCGCGCGTGCCAAAGCCATCAACCAGGTTCGGCGGCGCGCGCAGCACGAATTGCCTGAGCACGTCGGCGATCTCTTCCAGCTCGCGCGTGAAACCGTCGAGCGCATCGGCGTCATGCGCGCTCAGCCGCGCGACGGAATCTTTCGTCCGCCCCTCGCCGGTGAGGAGATAGCTGCCGTCGGGCGCGGGCAGAAAATTCTGCGCGCGCCGTTCGACGATGCGCAGGCCTTGTTCCGCAAGATTCAAGTCGCGGATCACCTGCGGATTGAGCAGGCTCACGGTGTAGGCCGCGACCGAATTCCGGAATCCGGGGTGAAACTCCTCTGTGACCGCTGCCCCGCCGACCACCTTGCGGCGCTCGACCACGCGCACGCGCAGGCCCGCCATTGCGAGATAGGCTGCGCAGGTGAGGCCGTTATGGCCAGCGCCGATGATGACGACGTCGGTTTCGCTCATGATTCCCTGGTGTCATTCCGGGGCGCGCGGAGCGCGAACCCGGAATCTCGAGGTTCCGGGTTCGATGCTTCGCATCGCCCCGGAACGACCCTCTTATATCAAGCATTCCCCGCTGCAACATCACGCGACGCTTTATTGCCCGTTCAGGCGCCTTGTGCTCCATTGCGCCCGTCCGGCGCCCGCCGGGGGCATTGTCCGACGCGTTTTCTCGCGCGAACCGAACCGGTGCCCACTTCGCTGGAAAACGCTTTTGCCGGAGCTCCCATGGATTCGATCGTGCAACCCGCCGCCACGGAGCAGCCGTCTGCGTCGCGCAACCGGCTGCTGCTGACGGTCTACACCGCCGCGATCTTCGTCAGCGCGCTCTTACTGTTCTCCGTGCAGCCGCTGTTCACCAAGATGGTGCTGCCGCGGCTTGGCGGCTCGCCGGCGGTGTGGTCGGTGGCGATGGTGTTCTTCCAGTCGCTGCTGCTGGCGGGTTACGCCTATGCGCATCTGTTGATGCAGGTCAAAAACCACATCGTTCCGGTCGCAGTGCATTTGGTGCTGCTGATCGCGGCCTTCGCGACGCTGCCGCTCGGCATCGCCGCCGCCTACGGCGAGCCGCCCGCTTCGGGCTATGCGGTCTGGCTGCTCGGCCTCTTCGTAGTCTCGATCGGATTGCCGTTCTTCGCGCTCGCTGCCAACAATCCGCTGCTGCAGGCCTGGTTCGTCCGCACCGGCCATCCCGCCGGGCACGATCCGTATTTCCTTTATGCCTCCTCCAACATCGGCAGCTTCCTCGCGCTGCTGTCCTATCCGTTCCTGCTGGAGCCGATGTTCACGCTGCACGCGCAGAACCGGTTCTGGACCGCCGGCTATGGCCTCTTGATCCTGCTGATCGCTGCCTGCGGCACGCTGCTGTTGCGTTCGCCGCCGCTGACGGTGGCCGATGCGCGAACGGAGGAGGTGAATGCGCCGGCGCTGGTCTGGTGACGCGGCTGCGCTGGATCTTCCTGGCCGCGGTGCCGTCGGGCCTGCTCATCGCGGTGACCGCGCACATCTCCACCGACGTCGCGGCGGCGCCGCTTTTGTGGGTGCTGCCGCTGTCGCTGTATCTGCTCACCTGGGTCGTCGTGTTCCAGTCGCGTCCGCTGCTGCCGCACAAATGGATGCTGATGCTCCAGCCGGTCGCGATCGCGGGCGTGGTTGTCCTGCTGGCCTTCGGCGGGGAGCAGAATCTGCTGCTCACGCTCGGCGGTCATCAATTGTGCTTCTTCGTCATCGCCATGGCCTGCCACGGCGAGCTGGCGCGGACGCGGCCGGCGGCCAAATATCTCACCGGCTTCTATGTCGCGCTGTCGTTCGGCGGCATGGTCGGCGGCCTGTTCGCAGGGCTCGTCGCGCCGTTCACCTTCTCGTGGATCGCCGAATATCCGATCCTGATTGCGCTCGCCGCGCTGTGCCGACCGCCAGCGAACGAGCGCCTCGCCGGCCTCGTTCGATGGTACTGGCTGGCGCTCGCCGCGCTCGCGGCGGCGCTCATTGTGCCGTCCTATGCGACAGGCGGGCTCTCGATCTGGTTCGAGGACCACCGCGTCTGGGTGGCCGGCGCCGTCGGCGTGCTCGCCGCGCTGCTGGCGTTGACGTTCAACGCCGACCGCTGGAAGATTTTTGCGACCGTCGCGCTCGCGCTGGCGTTGATCCGGGTCTATCCCGCGGACGAGGGGCGCGTCACCACGGTGCGCAGCTTCTTCGGCGTGCACAAGATCGTGGAGACGCCCGGCGGCTATTTCCACGTGCTGATGCACGGCACCACGATCCACGGCGCGGAGCGCTTCCGCAACGATGACGGCACGCCGGTCGCCGGCCGGCCCGAGCCGATCACCTACTATCACAAGGACGGCGGCATCGGTCAGGCCGTCAGCGCGATCCGTGAGCGCAAGGGCGCGCCGCTGAAGGTCGCCGCGATCGGCGTCGGCTCGGGCACGCTTGCCTGTGCTGCTGAGCGAGGGGAGAGTTGGAAATTCTTTGAGATCGACCAGTCCATGGTCGATGCGGCGCGTGACCCCAGGAATTTCCGCTACATCTCGAACTGCCTGCCGGATCTGAAGCCGGTGATCGGCGATGCGCGGCTCACCTTCGCGAAGGAGCCCGACGGCGCCTACGACCTCATCATCGTCGATGCCTATTCGTCCGATGCGATTCCGATTCATCTTGCGACCAAGGAGGCGATGAAGATCTACAAGGACAAGCTCGCCCCGCACGGCGCCGTGGTGATGCACGTCTCCAACCGGCATCTCGATCTGGAGACCGTCGTGGTCGGCATTGCGGATGCCAACGATCTCACGAGTTGGGTCTTCAACGAGGATTCCGGGCGCGATTCCGATTACATCTTCTCGACCGACGTCGTCATCTCTGCGCGGGAGGAGGCCGACATCGGCAAGCTCGCCTCCTCGAAGTCATGGGAGCAGACCGAAGCTGACGACAGGGTGCGGGTCTGGAGCGACGACTATTCCAATATTCTGGGCGCGCTGTATCGGCGTTTAAGGGATGGAGAGTAGGGGCGCTACGGCACGAGGGACCTCGTGCCCCGGACGCAGCGCAGCGCTTCTTCAGCGGTGCGCTGCAGAGCCGGGGCCCAAAACTCTGGGTCCCGGCTCTGCGTCGCGTCATTTCATGCCGCGCCGCGTCCGCGACACGAAACCGCGGCTTACGGCTCCACTGGCGTGCCCGCCGGCAACGCAATTCCTTTCTCGGCGGCGATCTGCCGCAACAGGTCCGGCCTATCGGAGATGATGCCGTCGACGCCGAGCTCGATCATGCGCGCCATGTCGTCGGGCTTGTTGACCGTCCACACCACGACGCGCAATCCAAGTGCGCGGGCCTCCGAGATGAGCGCCGGGGTCACATCGCCAAAATAAGGCGACCAGACCGCGCCACCCGCGGCCTTGATCGTCCGCGGCAGCGAGCCGCCGTGATCGGCCGGATTGAAGTCCGCCGTCCAGCTGGTGGCTTTGTCGAGCGCCACCGTCTGGCCTGAGCCGCGCTGGAGCGTGAGATACACCGTCGGTATCTTCGGTGCTTGCTGCTGCACGAGCTGCAACGTTCTCCAATCGAACGACTGGATCATGACACGGTCGGAGAATTTTTCGGCCTTGATCAGGCCGAGCAGTCTGGTGACGAAAGCCTGCGGGTCGAGAGATTGGTCCGGATGGTCCGGATCGATCTTGGTCTCGATGTTGAAGCGCACGCGCGTGTTGCCGGACTTGCGCACCAGTGCGAACAGCTCACTCAAGCTGGGAATGCGTGTTCCCGGCACAGCGCGCTGGTCGGGAAATTGTCTCGCGTAGGCGCTGTCGGGCCGGATCCGGCGACGTCATAGGTCCTGACCTCGTCGAGCCGCAGTTTCACGAACGGGGTGCCGGGCGCAGTGATGTAGGCCCCGTCGGGGCCGCGCGCGAGATCCGGATTGAGCCCGCGCTCATGCGAGACGACGACCTCGCCATCGGCGGTCACACCGACGTCGAGCTCCAGCGTGTCCACGCCCATCGACAGTGCATTGGCAAAGGCCGGCAGGGTGTTTTCCGGCAGCAGCGCCCGCCCGCCGCGATGCGCCTCGAGATCGAAGGCCAAATCCGATGCCATGGCCTCTCCCGCCATCAAAACCCAGAGCACAGCTAGTGCAGTCGTGGCACGTGTTGGCATGGTGCCTCGAATAGCAATGTATTGTTCGTGCCGACCGCCGAAGGCGGTGACGAAGACGGCTGCCTCAGTTCTGGTAGTAATAGCCGCGCGCTGATAAACCTGCCGGGGCTGTGGCTGATAGTAGGAGCCCTGCTGGTCATAGCCCTGGTCGTAATAGGGGCGCGGCTGCTGTTGCTGCTGATAGACCTGCGCGTCATAGAGTGGGCGGCCGGCCGAGCGCGGCGCCGGATAGCGCGCGCCGGTGTCGCTGCCGTCAGCCGGATAGATGTAATTGTCGTCCTGCGGCATGTAGCGGCGGGCGGGCTGCGCCGGCGGCGTCAAGTTCACGGGATCGCCGGCAGCGCTGTACTGTTCTTCGGCCGGCTGCGGGGCGCGGGCAACTGCATTGGCGTTGCGGCCGCGGGGATTGCGCGCCAGCGCCACCTGCGCCGAGCCGGTCAGCGTCACCGTGGTGTTGAGCACGCCCTGCTGCTGCACCAGCGCATAGAGCGTCGAGGCATTCTGGCGCGACAGCCGCACGCAGCCATGCGATGCCGGCGAGCCGAGCCGGCCGACCGAGTCGGTGCCGTGGATGGCATGCCCGATCTTGGTGAAGAAGATCGCGTGCGGCATCGGCGCGTCGTCGAATTCCTTGGAGTAGTGATCCTCTTCCATGCGGAAGGCGCGGAACGCGCCGTTCGGCGTCTCGCGGGAGGGGATGCCGGTCGACACCGGCCAGTGATAGCGCGCGACCCCATCGACCGCGACGGTCATCTGCTGATTGTCCTTGTCGATGGTGATCTCGACCTTGGCCTGCGCGGCGCCCGCGCTCAAAAACATCAGGGAGGTGAAAGCAATCAAAAACGAACGCATCGGACTTCTGGCCTCCGGCCTGTTCATGCTAGGCGCCGCGGCTCTCCGTCCCCCGTCGTGCACTATGCCTGCAATCCGGCTTTCGTTCCAGCGGCCTAGCCGTCCATCGTTAACGCGATGCAGGGCGTAAGCAAGGCCGCTTTGTGCCGCGTGGCTCGCGGCGGCGCTGACATTTTCGCGAGCCGGATTTGCGTTCACAACGCCGACAATTCGTCACAAAGGCGCAACCATTTGGCCGCTCGGTGCGTTGGTCGTGGCCATCCTTCACAGGGCAGCGCTCGCTGCCATTCATCCTTTGGGACCGAAGATGAACAAAGCCCGTATCGCCGCCGCGCAATTGCCGGCCGCTCGACCCGTCCGCCTGCTGTTCGCAGCCGCCGCCATCCTGCTCGCGCTGTTGTCGCTACCGCAAGCCGGCCACGCCCAGGGCATCGTGCGCGGCGCGCAGGAAGGCTCTTATGAAGGTAACCGGATTGCCGGCCCGGTGGGCGGCGCAGTTGGCGGCGTCGTCGGTGCCGGTGTCGGCGGGGCCGTCGGTGCGGTCGAGGGCGTGCTCGGCATTCCCCACCGTCATTACCGCCACCGCTGCCACGGCTATTATGACGGTTACCACCGCTTCCATTGCTATCGGTGATGTCGTCGTAGCCCGGATGGAGCGCAGCGCAATCCGGGGCTGCTGTCGCCTGAAGCAACGACGGTCCCGGATTACGCTGCGCTCCATCCGGG
>NZ_PSRT01000152.1 GCF_004212635.1 Bradyrhizobium genosp. SA-3
CAGTCGATGGCGTCGAGCAGCGAGCCGCGGCGCTCGCCGGCGAGCGTGCGCGTCAATTCGAGATTGGCGCGGGTGGCCGGATCGATCGCCATGGCCGCGCCCGAGGCCTCGCGCGCTGGCGGCGACAGCGGTGGATGCTTGCCGACCTGGGTGCGGTCGACATAGGTGACGGCGGCGGCCGCCGCGGTGGCCTCCAGCCGCGTGAGCTGCGCCAGCCCATCCATGGTCGCGACCGCAAAGTAGTCGCATAGGCGCTTCTCGGCGGTGGCACCGTCGAAGACATCGCGGGTCAGCGGCGTCACCGCCGGCAGCTCGCGCAAGGTCTGTCCGAGCTCGTTGTCGTTGTAGAGCGCGTCGGTGACGATCGCCTCGTTCGGATTGATGCGCGCCAGTGTCGCGGCAAGCTCGCCGCCCGAACATTCCGTCACCATGAACTCGGCGGTGGAGATGTCGATCCAGGCAAGGCCAAAGCGGTCGCCGCCGGCGGAGGAGCGGGCGCGCGCGATCGCCAACAGGTAGTTGTTGGCACGCGCGTCGAGCAGCGTGTCCTCGGTCAGCGTGCCCGGCGTGACCAGTCGCACCACGCCGCGCCGGACCACGCTCTTGTTGCCGCGCGCTTTCGCCGCGGCGGGGTCCTCGGTCTGCTCGCACACCGCGACCCGGTGGCCGGCGGTGATCAGGCGATGCAGATAATCCTCGGAGCGCTCGACCGGCACGCCGCACATCGGGATATCCGCGCCCTGATGCTTGCCGCGCTTGGTCAAGACGATGCCGAGCGTCTTCGAGGCGATTTCGGCGTCCTCGAAGAACAGCTCGTAAAAGTCTCCCATCCGGTAGAACAGCAGCAATCCCTGATGCGCCGCCTTGATTTCAAGGTACTGTTCCATCATCGGCGTCACGCGTGCGGCGGCTTCCGCTGGCGGGGCGGGCGTGGATTCGGGCTCTGGCGCAGGAATGGGCTGTTGCATTGTCATGGGCGGCGCAAGCTACAAAATTTCGCCCCTTGCTCCTATCGCTTTGGCCGGAGAGGCGAGGTTTCCACGTTGTCCGCACGGCGGCATGCGTGGCGGACGGCAGGCCCTGCAAAACGCACGCGAAACCGTCAATTGACCTGCCGCGGGCGCCCTCCTAAAACTCCGCGGACATTGAAGAATTTGGGCCGGATCGCGGCATTCAGGGAGAACAACGATGCGTGACGTCTTTATCTGCGATGCCGTGCGGACCCCGATCGGCCGTTTCGGCGGCTCACTCGCCAAGGTGCGCGCCGATGACCTCGCCGCTACCCCGATCAAGGCGCTGATGGCCAAGCATCCCAATCTCGACTGGGCCCAGGTCGACGAAGTCTTCTTCGGCTGCGCCAACCAGGCCGGCGAGGACAATCGCAACGTCGCGCGCATGGCGCTGTTGCTTGCGGGCTTGCCGGATTCGGTTCCCGGCCAGACCCTGAACCGGCTCTGCGCCTCCGGCCTTGATGCGGTCGGCGCGGCCGGCCGTGCGATCCGCTCCGGCGAGATCGAGCTTGCGATTGCGGGCGGCGTCGAGTCCATGACCCGTGCCCCCTTCGTGATGGGCAAGGCGCAGGAAGCGTTCTCGCGCTCGGCCGAGGTCTTCGACACCACGATCGGCTGGCGCTTCATCAATCCGCTGCTCAAGGCGCAGTACGGCGTCGATGCGATGCCGGAGACCGGCGAGAACGTCGCCGAGGAATTCCAGGTCTCGCGCGCCGACCAGGACGCTTTCGCGATCCGCTCGCAGCAGCGCGCGGGCGCGGCGATCGCCGCCGGCTATTTTGCGGAAGAGATCACGCCGATCACGATTCCCGGCGGCAAGGCTGGTCCCATCACGGTCGACAAGGACGAGCATCCGCGTCCCGAGACGACGCTGGAGGGCCTCGCCAAGCTGAAGCCGATCGTGCGAAATCCGGGCACCGTCACCGCCGGCAACGCCTCCGGCGTCAATGACGGCGCCGCCGCGATGATCCTCGCATCCGAAGCTGCGGTGAAGAAGCACGGCCTGACGCCCCGCGCGCGCATTCTCGGCCTCGCCTCCGCCGGCGTGCCGCCGCGCATCATGGGCATTGGACCTGTGCCGGCGACCCGCAAGCTGATGGAGCGGCTCGGCAAGAAGATCAGCGATTTCGATTTGATCGAGCTGAACGAAGCCTTCGCTTCGCAGGGCATCGCCTGCATGCGTCAGCTCGGCGTGCCTGATGATGCCGACTTCGTCAATCCGCATGGTGGCGCCATCGCGCTCGGCCATCCCCTCGGCATGAGCGGCGCCCGTCTCGCGCTCACCGCCGTGCATGGCATGGAAAAGCGCGGCGGCAAGCTCGCGCTGGCCACCATGTGCGTCGGCGTCGGCCAGGGTGTCGCGGTCGCGATCGAGAAGCTGAATTGAGGTCTTTCCGTCTCTCTCCCCGTTCTTACGGGGAGAGATGAAAACGAGTGCCTCAATAGCAATACGACACGCCATCCAGAATCGCGCACTGCCGCTTGTTCGGTGCGTTGGGATCATCCAGCGGCACGATGCCCTTGCCCTGGCCGACGAACACGCCGGCCCCGACATGCACCGAGCTCTTGTTGCCGATGATCACGCTCGGATGCGGCGTCGAGCTCGAGCGGGTGCCGTCCGGCCAGATGATGGCATCGCCCGAAAGCACGCCGCGCCGCCCGTCGTCGCAGCTCACGTCAACGCCCTGGCGGGTGCAGACCTGCGCCATCGCCGGCGTGGCGAGGGCGATACCCAGGGCCGAAATCAGGCTCAGCGCAGTGATGGTCTTGCAGACGGTCATGGCACCCCCCTGGCGGTTTGGCGTCCTCACGTGAATCGTCGCCCCAAACCCGCCTCAGGTTCAGCCGGCCGGCAGATCAGAACGTCGACCGGTACCAGATATTCCCTTGTAAATACAATATGTTGCGGAAAATTCGCCCGATTTCCCCGCGATCCCTTGCAAAATCGTCGGCGCCCCTTCAAGAGAGGGCGCTCCGGAGAGATGGCCGAGTGGCTTAAGGCGCACGCTTGGAAAGCGTGTGTGCGGGAAACCGTACCGTGGGTTCGAATCCCACTCTCTCCGCCATTGCCCGATTTTGTTCGCCAGACTGCGATCTAGGATACTTACGAACCGCGCAATTCCCGACGTGAATGCCGGGTATATTGCGCGACACAAGCTCCTCGAGGACCATCTCCGCAGTCAGCTGCAGGCGATTGGCCGCGCCCTGTTTGCGGCTTTCGGGCCGTCGCTTACCGACGTTCGAGCACTGCAAGACTACTGGGACGCGGTAGATGCCGACGAGCGACTCAGGATATTGCGATGCGGCCGGTCAATCTGGATGCGGAACAACGGATACGGCAGGCCGCCTAGCATTCCTGCTCTCCGAAGGTGAAGGCCACACGTTCGAATCGTGTCGGGAGTCCCGACAACATCGATGCGTGATTTCGACTGGCTGCTGACAAAGCGAGGCTCATCAAAGACCTACCAAGAATCGGACAACGCAGCCGCGAGGCCGGCGGTTTAGATCGCCCCCGTGTGGTCTGCGCTCCATGATGAGATCGGCAGTCGAAGGATCAGCTGCGCAACCCGATCTAATTGGTAGGTTCAATTCGTGGATAGTGTTTTGAATCTATGACCTTCAGGTTACGTGTCTGAACGTCTCGCCTCATCCGCACCAGTTTCGCACCAGAAACAGCCCGAACGAACCGTGACGAACGCGATCGAACCCGAATGAAAACGCAGGGAAATCAACAAGGCCGGTCGATAGTCTGCCGCTCATAATGGTTTGGTTGCAAGTTCGAGTCCTGCCGGTGCGGCCGAGGCGCTTAGTTGCTTTCATCGCTGGGCAGCGGCTTCATATTTATGGGGTCATGCCCCTTGGGAGTTTATTCCGTGCCGCAAGCTATCCTATCCGCGCAGAGTCGACCTCTACGCTCGCCTGCCGAGTTAGCCTCCATCATCACAACCGTCTATGAGCGCATCGAACGGGACCGGCGCCGCAACTGCTGGATCTATGTGCGGCCCATAGAAGAAGCGCTGGCCGAGGCTGATGCCCTTGTGCAGCGAGCGGAGGAGGGTGAATTCCTGCCGCTCCTTGGCGTGCCATTCGGCGTCAAGGACAATATTGACGTTGAGGACATGCCAACGACAGCTGCCTGTCCGTCATTCGAATATGTGGCTGCGCAATCGGCCAGATGCGTCGAGAGATTGACGGCCGCGGGTGCGATCTGTCTTGGCAAAACCAACCTAGATCAATTCGCAACCGGACTGTCCGGCACCCGCTCCCCCTATGGCGCCTGTTCCAGCGCTGCTAACGACCTGTATATTTCCGGCGGTTCGAGCTCCGGTTCGGCTGCTGCCGTAGCATCCGGCCATGTTGCCTTCGCTCTCGGCACAGATACCGGCGGCTCGGGCCGGATTCCCGCAGGCTTCAATGGGATCATCGGGATCAAGCCAACCGTCGGCCTCGTCTCATCCCGGGGGCTTGTGCCGAACTGTCCGACGCTCGATTGCCCCTCGATTTTCTGCAATTCCATTGCCGAAGGTCGAATTCTGCTCGGGTTGATCGAAGGATTCGACGACAGCGATCCTTATAGCCGCCAACGGATTGCCTCGTCCTCCCCATCTCCTCGCAAATTCCGGTTCGGCCAGGTCTCTGTCGGTCATCTGAATTCGTTCGGCATGCCGGAATGCAATGATCTTTACAGGCACGCCTGCACGAGGCTTTCGGGACTGGGAGGCCAAGCCAGGCAAATTGACTTCGCGCCTTTCGCCGAAGCCGGTGAAATGCTCTTTTCAGGGCCTTGGATTGCCGAACGTCATGCGGCGATCAGCAAGCTCCTGGACATCGATCATGGAGACCTGCTTGACGTCATCCGCAACGTGCTGAGCGCAGCCGTCCGGTTTTCCGCAATAGATGCGTTCGCCGCGCAACATCGACTCTTGAAGCTGCGACGCCAGATCCAATCGCTTTTCGAGGAGATCGATGTCTTGATAGTACCTACCGCGCCACGCCCCTTTACGATCTCGGAGATGATGGAAGATCCTATCACGCTCAATAGTCGCCTCGGTTATTACTCTTATTTTGCCAATCTCGTGGACTTGTGCGCGGTGGCAGTTCCCAACGCAACGCTCGGCAACGGCATGCCGATGGGCATCACTTTGCTAGCGCCTGCGTGGTGCGACTATGCTCTTCTCGACCTTGCCGAGCGATGGCTGCCCGATGCGAAGGCTGCACTGTTCGATCCAAGAGTATATCCGAAGGCCGCGTCCTAGACGACTTCGAGATCGAGAGCGCGTGGATTGAGGATTACAATCAGGCCTCGGTGATAACGGATGACACCCCTTGCCTGCATGCGGGAAAGCTGCACCGTAACCCATTGGCGTGTTGAACCGATCAGATTGGCGAGATCACCATGTGTGAACGGGATTCCGATCACGATCTCACGGCCCTGCTGCGAGCCGTAGATCTTCGAGAGGAAGACCAACAGACGATGCAACCGCTCGGTCACCGAGCGGGTCCCCAGCATTTGCGCCATGGCCGAATAGCACCGTGCCTTGAAGGCGAGTGCATCCAGCAGCGCGACCGCGATACTAGCCGATTGAAGCGCCAGCGCGCGCAGGGCTTGGCCGGGCAAGAACGTAACCTGGCTCCGTTCCACCGCAACCGAAGACCATACGTGGGCACCAGTACCGAACAGATCCGGGCCGCCGACGAAATTGCCGGCGAACCAGTAGGCCAGCGTCACCTCGCGTCCGGAAGGAGCCGCGTAGTAGCTGCGAATACGCCCCTCTTCGATCAGATAAATGCCGTTCTGCAGATCGCCCTGGCGCCAGACATGCTTGCCTGCCTGCAGGACCTCCTCGCGGCCGATGGCGAGGACACGACGCCGGTCAGCCTCACACAACGGATCCAACAAGCTGGGCAGCGACCCGACCAGAGCATCCGATCCCGCCAGCATGATGCCGGTCGTATTCCTGAGACTTGCCGCTGACATCTGCTCGCTCCCTTGCCCGCCGCAAGGAAAGCCATTCAAGAGCCATGCCAGAGCTGTCGTCAGGCGCCTACGCCTTGACTTCCATTTGCTCGAAGGCCCGGCGGCCTTCCGAGCGGATCAGGTCAAGGCAATCCCGCTTGAGGGCGAGATAGGCAGCCTCCGCAACGATGGCGCTGGAGCGCGGTCGCGGCAGACTCACCTGAAGATCCTTGAGGATGCGGCCTGGTCCCGCGCTCATGATCAGCACACGGTCAGAGAGAAGGATCGCTTCATCGATGTCGTGTGTAACGAAGACGATTGTTGCGTTGATCCGCTCGCGGAGCTCGAGCAGATTGTCCTGCATGACCGCCCGGGTCTGTGCATCCAGCGCTCCGAACGGCTCGTCCATCAACAGCACGCGCGGCTGGTTGGCGAGGGCACGGGCAATCGCAACCCGCTGCTGCATGCCTCCAGATAGCGTGTGCGGATATGCCGACGCAAATTTGGTCAGCCCGATCATCTCGATGAGGTCGTCGGCAATCCGCAGCGCCTCCGCTTTCGGCTTGCCGAGGGCGCGCGGCCCGTGCGCGATGTTCCGGCGTACCGATTTCCACGGAAACAGATGTGGCTGCTGGAAGACCATCCCGATCTCGGGTCGCGGTGCGCGCATTGCTTTGCCGGCCATGAGCACTTGGCCCTCGAACGGCCGCTCGAGGCCGGCCATCGCATTCAGGAGCGTGGACTTGCCGCAGCCGGATGGACCGACGATCGAGACGAATTCTCCCTGGGCTACCGCCAGGGATACGCGATCGACCGCGATGACCTGTCCGCTCGGCGCATCGAAGACGATGCTCAAATCCTCGACCCGGATGATCGCCTGACGCGCCGGGGCGGACGGCGAATACGTATCCACGAGCCTGAGCGGCTGGTCTGGACGAAGCAGGCTCGGGGTCATCGCCACCACACGGCACGTTCGGCAAGAGTCGCGAAGGAACGGTCGGCGACGAAGGAAAGCAGCCCGAGAGCCGCCAACCCGCCCATGACCTGACCCGTTTGCATGTTCTGTTGCGCAATTTCGATACGGTAGACGATGCCGGCGAACGCTCCCGCCAACTCGGCGGCGACCAGCGTGTAGAAGGAGATGCTTACCGCGGTCCGAAGACCGACCGTGATATAGGGCAGCGCGCCAAGAAGGACGATCTCCCACAGCATCTGTGGCTGCGGCGTGCCGAGCATCTGGGCGGCACGGATAAGTCCGCGGTCGACTTTCTGCACCCCGATGTGGGTCGCGAGCCATACCGTGAAGAACACGCCCCAAACAACCAGGAAAAGCTTGCCTGTCTCCGAGAGGCCAAACCAAAGGATGACGATCGGCACGAAGGCGACGGGAGGAATTGGACGAAGGATGTGAAACAAGGGTGAAAGCAGGCTGGACACCAGCCGAAACCGGCCAGTCAAGACGCCGAGCACGATCCCGCCCGCGGCCCCGATCGCAAATCCCGCGGCCACGCGCGAGAGGCTCGCCATCAGGTCGGCGAAGAATTGTCCGCTGCGAATCCATTCGAGAATGGCGATAGCGACGGTCGATGGCGGCGGAAACAGCACGGGGTTCACGATGCCGGAGCGAGCAACCAGTTCCCACACGCCTGTGAAGGCGGGCACGGAGAGGACGGCGACCAGTACGCTCAGCCGTGCGGTCGCGCTCGCGCTGCTGCGTCTCCCGACGCTCACGGGCGCGCCTCCAACGTGACGCGAGCTGGATCGAGCGTCTTCAGCGGCGCCGTCACCAGGACTTTCGAGAAATCGGGCATGCTCGCTCCAGGGGGATGATTGCCGGTCTCGAGCCGCCAGGCGGCATGGGTTTTCAGAGTCGTGAGAATCCTGTCGTCGAGGCGCACATGGTAGACATAGTCTGGCCAGATCGAAGCCAATTCGTCGCGTTTCATCCCGGTCGCTGTGGCGATGACGTCGATCGCATCATCCGGATGCGCCTTGAGCCAGCCCTCGGCTTCGATGAGGGACGCCAGGAACTTGCTGACGATCGCCGGGTTGGCCGCGAGGTAAGATTGCGTCACGACAATGTTGAAGGTTTCCGAGTAGAGACCTTTGGTCTCAAGCGGGATCGCGCCTTCGCCGAGAGCCTTCTTCGCATTCGCGACGTGCGGCTCCCAGGTATCGAACGCGTCGATGCTGCCGGCCGCCATGGCGGGGAGCATCTCCTGAGGTCGCAGGTTGACGAGCGTCACGTCCTTCGAAGTCAGGCCCGCCGCTTTCAACAGAACCGACGTGTAAACCTCGCTGCCGGTTCCGGCCGTAAAGGCAATGCGCTTTCCACGCAGATCGGCCTTCGTCTTGATCCCGGCAGCAGCCGCGGTCATGGTCTTGAGATCCGAATATTCCATCCCCGCCACGAAGGCGATCGGCTGTTGCGCCATCGCAGCCGCCGTGACCGGCGCCTCGGCGGTTGTCGCGATATCCGCCCCTCCCCCTAGCACCGTATCGAGGCACTGCTTCCCGCTGGTGAAATTGGAGACCGAGATGTCGAGCCCCTGCTTGGCGAAAATACCCTTCGCATTGGCGACAATCGCCAGTCCCGAGATCGGCCCAAGATTCTGGGCGAGCCGCGCCTTCAGCAATTCTTCGGCGGTCGCGCGCTGAGGCGTCGCAAACAGGAAGGACGCAGTAAGCACGAACACGGCAGAGCGAAGAGCGGTTGTTGATCGCATGCCAAACCCCTGTGATGCCGGCGACCGGAGTGATCGACCGTGACGAGAGGGTCGTCTCAAGACGGGAGACCGTGAAGCAATTAATCGACAAGGCTCGACGCTGTCCAATTCTTGCGCAAGCAGATCAGCTTCCGACTGTGACTGGGGCAATAAATTCATCAAGCTGCTCACACCTTGGGCGCTTCGTAGCCTGCGGCAACGGCACCCTGCTGGCTTTCGCCAAGCCCTAATCCCGATTCAATCAGAACCGATCGAGCTTTCGATCCCGTTGCGTGCGCGGCGAAACCAGGCCCACGTCTGCCGCGTCACTGCGATGTAGCCCGGGCCCCGGTAGACGATCTGATCGGCGACGATCCCGTTCAGTTTCGGCAGCGCATGGAACGGAATCGAAGGATAGGCATGGTGCTCGACATGATAGGGCATGTTCCATGCAAACCAGCGCACGAACATGGCGGTATAAGTGGTGCGGGTATTCTGGAAGGCGCTGCGCGTACGATCGCAACCGGTGTGTTCGGCAAGGAGATACGGACGCAGAAACAATTGGCCGACGATCACGGGGACGACCCAGACCCACAACAGGAACAAGGTGTGCAGCGCGACCGATGCCAGCAGCAGCGCGACGTAGCCTGCCAGATAGAGGCGTGCTTCCCTCACGACAACGCAGCGCTTGCTTTCCGGAATCCAGGGTGACGTGGCGTTGCCGGTCAACGCATGGCGAAGCATCAGCCACGCCCGGAAGGCAACCTGCCGCAGGCCGCTGTAGACGATCACCAGTTGCGCGTCCGAGGTCGGGATCGGAACCGACAGCAGTTCTGGGTCTCTCTTTGGATCCTGCGTATACCGATGATGATCCCAGTGGAACAGGCAGTAATATTCGTAAGGCAAGCCGACCGCGAACGAGGAGAGATGACCGAAGGCGAGATTAAGAGCGCGGCTGCGAAACGCCGTCTTGTGGGCGGTCTCGTGGACCACCATGAACAGGAATGCGACAAAGTAACCTTGGACGACGACCAGCGGCAACGTCCAGACGATTCCGTATCGCGACGAGACCAGCCAGATCAGCGCGCCGACAACGACGATGACGCCGTAGTGGCTGGCCACACGGACCAGACCTCGCCAATTGCACCGCATCGACAACTCGCGCAGCATGGCCGGAGTTAGCGGCTTCTCTCCGGTGGCAGTGATGGCATTGCTCATGATCGTAGTCGCCTCTTTCCGGGATCACGCACTTGACCGTGCTCGTGCGGACGTTGGAATTCGTCAAGCACAGGCCGACCCTAGGGAGCGACGCCGCAACGCAGAAGCAATTAATTTCGCGGGCGTTGGCCGCCGGGCATCCCGAGATTTGCGGCCCTCGCTTCACCGCATTGACCCGGCGACGGATTGACCGCTAGTGCCGTTATGGGCGCTCTCCGCTATCAGCCTCATCCCACCACCCTCCACCTCCCATCCCCCGCCCGCTTCAGGGCCGGGTCGCTCACCCGCACATGCTCGGCGAGGAAATCGATGAATGCACGGACGCGTGCCGGGAGCGGGGCTGTGTGTCCGACATAGACGGCGTGGATGTCTTCGCGGTCGCCGGGGTTGTAGCTTTGCAGCACCGGCACGAGGCGGCCCGATTCGATGTCGGGGCCGATGTGGAAGAGGGCGAGGCGCGCGAGCCCGACGCCGCCCAGCGCAAGGCGGCGCGCGGCTTCGCCGTCGCTGGCGCGCGCGACGGGTGACGGCACCGCTTCCTCGGTTTGGTCGCCGCGCTTGAATGGCCAGCCGTGGATACTGCGCGGAAACGTCCAGCCGATGCCGCGGTGATCGGCGAGATCGGACGGCGTCTTCGGCGTGCCGCAGCGTGCGAGATAGTCCGGCGCGCCGACCACGACCATGCGGCTGGTGCCGAGTTTCCGTGCGACGAGACGCGACGCACGCAATGGACCGACACGGATCGCGACGTCGGCGCGTTCCTGCATCAGGTCGATCAGCGTGTCCGTGAGCACGAGATCGAGTGTGACGTCGGGATGCTCTTCAAGAAAGCGCGGGATCAGCGGCATCACATGCAGCATGCCGAACGGGATGTTGCTGTTCACCGTGAGGCGGCCGCGCGGGGTCGCACCGGAGGCCGCCTCGCGCTCGGCTTCCTCCATCTCTGCGAGGATCCGCACGGCCCGCTGGTAGAACGCCTGGCCTTCTTCGGTCAGGGTCAGCTTGCGCGTGGTGCGGTTGACGAGGCGCGAGCCGAGCCGTGCCTCGAGCCGCGAGATCAACTTGCTCACGCCCGACGGCGTCAGGCGCAGTTTTTGCGCGGCCTGCGTGAAGCCGCCTAAGTCGACGACGCGGACGAAAACCTCCATCTCGGCGGAGCGGTTGGTGTCGAAACGGCCCATGTTGAATTCACGTCACAAATGATTGGATTGCGGACATTCTAATGGTTTTGCTGCGGCGCGGCTATCTGCGTGGCTCGTTTCATCCATCGGAGCCACGCATGCCTTCCGCCGTCCTTGCGCTCACCGCTGGTGCCTTCGGCATCGGCACCACTGAATTCATCATCATGGGCCTCTTGCTCCAGGTCGCCGCCGAGATGCATGTCTCGGTGCCGGTCGCGGGCCTGCTCATCTCCGGCTATGCGCTCGGCGTGTTCGTCGGCGCGCCGGTGCTGACGCTCGTCACACGGCGCATGCCGCGGAAGTCCGTGCTGCTGGCGCTGATGGCGATCTTCACGCTGGGCAATGCCGCTTGCGCATTGGCGCCGAACTACGAACTGCTGATGGCCGCGCGCGTGCTGACATCGCTCGCCCACGGTACCTTCTTCGGCGTGGGGTCGGTGGTGGCCACGAGCTTGGTCGCCGAAGACAAGCGGGCCTCGGCGATTGCCACCATGTTCATCGGCCTCACGGTCGCGACACTGCTGGGTGTGCCCTTCGGCGCCTGGTTCGGCCTGATGCTCGGCTGGCGCGCGGCATTCTGGGCCGTGACGGTCATCGGCGTGATCGCCTTTGCTGTGGTCGCCGCGCTCGTGCCCGGCCATGTCGGTAACGGCGACAAGCCGGTCTCGCTTGCCGAGGAAGTCTCGGTGCTCGGCCGCCCGCAGGTGCTGCTCGGCCTTGCCATGACCGTGTTCGGCTTTGCCGGCCTGTTCGTCGTCTTCACCTATATCCAGCCGATCCTGACGCGCTTCACCGGCTTTTCGGAGGCCGCAGTCTCGCCGATCCTGCTGGTGTTCGGCGTCGGGCTCGCGATCGGCAACGTCGCCGGCGGCAAGCTCGCCGACCGTGGCCTCGCCGGCGCGCTGATTGGAACGCTCGCCGCGCTCGCCATGGTGCTTCTTGGCCTTGCCGCCGTACTGTCGGTCAAGGTCCCGGCGATCGTGCTGATCCTGCTGCTGGGCATCGCCGCTTTTGCGACCGTCGCCCCGCTCCAGCTTCGCGTGCTGGAAGCGGCAGGGCCCAATGGCCGCACGCTCGCCTCCAGCCTCAACATCGCCGCGTTCAATCTTGGCAACGCCCTCGGCGCCTGGGCCGGCGGCGTCACCATCGATCGCGGGCTCGGCCTTTCGGCGCTCCCTCTGGTCGCAGCCAGCATCACCGCTGTCGGTCTCGTGCTGGCGCTGTGGAGCCTCCGGCTGGACCGCGCGCAAGCCGCCGTTGCGGCTTGTCCCGCGGAATAGCGCAGCGGCGCGTTCGCGGACAATTCGCCGCGCCGCGCCATCGCGCCATGCAGAAAACGCACCTGTACACGTCCTTTCGCCATCCGTAACGTCTGCGACGCAATTTCAGGAGATGCGACGTGGCGAAGACGACGACCAAGAAGAAAGCGGCTTCGAAGAAACCGGCTAAGACCTCGAGCAAGAAAGGCGCAAGCCGCAAGGGCATCATTGCAAAGAAGGCAAAGAAAGCCACGCGGCTCAAGCCGGCCTCATCGCGCCGTCCCAAGGGGCCGGCCTGGCAATGGTCGGCGGTCGAGACTGCGGCTGCCATCCGCTCCGGTGCAATCTCCGCCGTCGAGACCGTCGAAGCGCATCTCGAACGGATGCACGCCATCAATCCGAGGCTGAACGCCGTCGTCGTCGATCTCTCGGAAGAGGCGTTGAAGGCTGCGCATGCAGCCGACAGGCGGCGCGCGAAGGGCGGCGAACTCGGCCTCCTGCATGGCGTGCCTGTAACCATCAAGGAGAATGTCGACTACGAAGGCCGGCCAAATTTCAACGGCGTTCCTGCCAACGAGGACCTCATCGCGCCGTCGGATTCCCCCGTGGTGCGCAACTTGAAAAAGGCCGGCGCGATCATCATCGGGCTCACCAATACGCCGGAATTCTCCTTCCGCGGCTTCACCGACAATCCTCTGCACGGGCTGACGCTGAACCCCTGGGATACGAACATCACCTGCGGTGGCTCCTCGGGTGGCGCGGGCTCGGCGGTCGCTGCCGGCATCGGCACCATCGCGCATGGCAACGACATCGGCGGCTCCTTGCGCTGGCCGGCGCATTGCAATGGCATTGCCACCATTAAGCCGACGCAGGGACGCATCCCCGCTTTTAACGGAAGCGCCACCGCCGAGCGGCCGATGCTGGCCCATCTGATGTCGGCGCAGGGGCCGCTCGCCCGTCACGTCGCCGACGTTCGCCTCGCACTGGAGGTGATGAGCCAACGCGATCCGCGCGATCCCTGGTGGGTGCCGGCGCCGCTGGCCGGGCCGAAGCCGAAGGGGCCGATTAAGGTCGCGCTGGCAAAGATCCCCGATGACATGGACGTCGATCCGCAGGTCACCGCGGCGCTGCGCCAGGCCGCGGATCATCTCGAGCGGTCCGGCTATCGCGTCAGCGAGGTCGACGTGCCCGACATCAACGGCGTCTGGCAGACCTGGTGCGACATCATCACCAACGAGACCGTGGTGATGCAGGAAGCCAGCATGCTGAAGGTCACCTCCGAGGATTTTCACAAGGCCTGGGGCGGCATGAAGACCAAGGCCAACGTGCTCGATCTCAAAGCCTGGATGCAGGCGACGGCCGCGCGCAATGGCCACATCCGCGCCTGGCAATTGTTCTTCGAGGAGTATCCGGTCGTGCTGGCGCCGACCACGGTGAAGCCGACGCCGGGCCCGCGCGAGGACACGGTCAGTCCCGAGCGCGTGCGCGAGATCTTCTGGGGCGAGATCCGCTTCATTTCCGCGATCAACGTGCTGGGCCTGCCCGGCGCGGTGGTGCCGGTGGCCCTCCATGATGGCAAGCCGATCGGCGTGCAGCTCATTGCCGGGCGGTATCGCGAGGATCTTGCGCTCGATGCCGCGGCCGCGATCGAGAAACGCGCCGGCGTGCTCGCCCACAGGCTGTGGGAGCAGATGGCTTAGGTGTAGCCTGGCTATCGCCGCGTTGACCTGCCTTCTCCCCAAAGGGGGAGAAGGCAAAAGCAACGCCGCTGTCGCAGCAAACCTCGTCAATTCGTTAATCCAGTTTAACCCGAATTCTGGCCACCTCGCCAACAAGCGTTAGGGTTACTTCCTCGATCTCTAGGCGAATTATTGTCCGCTTTACCACCCGCCTCTAACAGGAGGACAGCGGACAACGCACATGCCGTGAGGCCAATAAGTGCGGCCCGCTCCACGCGGAGGTGGCACGATGCGCAACGAGACGATCGCTATTCACGCCGGCTACGAACCCGAAGCCAGCACGCACGCCGTCGCCGTGCCGATCTACCAGACCGCGGCCTACGCCTTCGACAGCGCCGATCATGGCGCCGCGCTCTTCAATCTCGAGGCTGAGGGCTTTCGCTACAGCCGCATCGCCAATCCGACCAGCGCGGTGCTGGAGAAGCGCATCGCGCAGCTCGAAGGCGGCGTCGGCGCGCTCGCGGTTGCGACCGGCCAGGCGGCGCTGCATTTCGCCTTTGTCAACGTCGCCGATCATGGCGGCAACATCGTTTCCGTACCGCAGCTCTACGGCACCACGCACACGCTGCTCTCGCACATCCTGCCGCGGCAGCGCATCACCGGCCGCTTCGCCGAGAGCGACAAGCTAGATGCGATCGAGAAGCTGATCGACGAGAATACCCGCGCCGTGTTCGCCGAGACCATCGGCAATCCCGCCGGCAATGTCTGCGACATCGAGGCGCTGGCGAAAATCGCGCATTCGCATGGCGTGCCGCTGATCGTCGACAACACCGTGGCCACCCCGATCCTGCTCAAGCCGTTCGACTACGGCGCCGATATCGCCGTGCACTCGCTGACCAAGTTTTTGGGCGGCCACGGCACCACGCTCGGCGGTGCCATCGTCGATTCCGGAAACTTCCCGTGGGCCAAATACGCCGATCGTTTCCCGGCTTACAACAAGCCGGACGCGTCCTATCATGGTCTCGTCTATGCCGAGCGCTTCGGCAGGACCGCCTATATCGAGCGCGCGCGCAGCGTCTATCAGCGCACCATGGGCTCGGTGCTCTCGCCCTTCAACGCCTTCCTGCTGCTCCAGGGCATCGAGACGGTAGCGCTGCGCATGGAGCGCCACGTCGAAAACGCCCGCAAGGTCGCCGAATTCCTCCGTGGTGATCCGCGCGTGGCCTGGGTCAATTACACGGGCTTCCCGGACAGCCCCTATTATCCGCAGGTGCAGAAATATCTGAACGGTAACGCCTCCTCGCTGTTCACCTTCGGCATCAAGGGCGGCATGGAAGCCGGCAAGATCTTCTACGATGCACTGAAGTTGATCACGCGCCTCGTCAATATCGGCGATGCCAAGTCGCTCGCCTGTCATCCGGCCTCGACCACGCACCGGCAGATGTCGGCGGAGCAGCAGCGCACAGCTGGCGTGCTGCCGGAGACGATCCGCCTGTCGATCGGCATCGAGCATTCCGCCGACATCATCGAGGACATCGACCAGGCGCTGGAAAAGGCCTGTCCGTCGTCGCGTCTCCAGGCCGCGGAGTAGGCCAGGGCGCCGATGACGATCTTGATCGACAGGGATCAAGTCATGTCGAGCCCGGCACTGGTGCCAGCCGGGGGTGATCTCGCGTGTGATCGCGGCGGCGCCGAGCTGACCATCGGGCTGATCAACAACATGCCGGACCCGGCGCTGAAGGCGACCGAGCGACAGTTCATGAAGTTGCTCCAGGCCGCCGCGGACCCGCGCCGCATCCGCATCCACTGCTTCTCGCTTCCTAGCGTGAAGCGCTCGCCGGAAGCGAAGTGGCATGTCGAGAGCGAATATTCCGATCTTGCGGATCTCAAGCGCCAGAGATTCGATGGGCTGATCGTGACCGGCGCCGAGCCGGTCGCGCCCGAGCTCGACCAGGAGCCGTACTGGCGCGACCTGACCGACCTCGTCGACTGGGCCAAGGTCAACACGCGCTCGACGATCTGGTCGTGCCTCGCCGCGCATGCGGCGGTGCTGCATCTCGACCGTATCGAACGACGACGGCTGCCGGCCAAATGTCACGGCATCTTCGACTGCGAAGCCGTAACGCATGATCCGCTGACGCGCGGTGCACCTGCGCCGCTCAAGGTCTCGCATTCGCGCCTGAACGAAATCGCCGAGGGCGACCTCGTTCGAGCCGGGTACCAGGTGCTGACACGTTCGGAGGAGGCCGGCGTCGATGTCTTCGTACGCCAATATGCCAGCCGCTTCGTGTTCTTCCAGGGCCACCCGGAATATGATGCCCTATCGCTCCAGCGCGAATATCTGCGCGATATCGGTCGCTATCTCGCGCGTGAGCGCGAGACTTATCCGAACCTGCCCGTGAGTTATTTTGACGCAGCGACGGAAGAGAAGCTGGCCCGCTTCGAGAAGCAGGCGCGGCACCAGCGCCATCCGGCGCTCGCCAACGAATTGCCTGCGCTGAATTTGCGCGCCGATATCGCCGCCGGCAGCGCCGCGGCGGCATTGTTCCGGAACTGGCTGCAATATCTCGGCGCGGATGCCGACGCGCCGGTCTCGGCGCGCTAGCCAAAGGATGTTGGTTTCGCGTTAGGATTACTTGAGCGTTAGGCTTGCCTCAACCAGTGCACGAATGTTTCAGTAGAGAAATACGAATCGCAGGAAACGCAGCGTGTGGTCGGAACTCCAGGGACGCGTGAGCAATCGGCTGGCCCGGCATTTCCGCGCCGCCCCGCACCGGTTGCCTGCGCGCGCGCCGATGGTGAGCTTCACCTTCGACGATGCCCCCGATAGCGCCGCAGGCGAAGGTGCCGAGCTCCTCGAGCAGCATGACGGTCGCGGCACGTTCTACCTCTCCGGCAGCCTGATCGATCAGCCGTCGGACCATTGGCATGGGCTGTCGAATGACGCGATCGTGCGGCTTCACCGGGCCGGTCACGAGATTGCCTGCCACACCTTCTCGCACCAATGCGCGATCGATCTCGACGAGGCCGCCATGGCCCGCGAGATCGAGCGAAACCGCAACTATTTCCGCAGCATCGATTCCTCGATCGTGCTGGAGAACTTCGCCTATCCGTATGGCCTCGCCTCGGTCTGGCGCAAGCCGCAGCTTACAAGGGCCTACCGCTCGGCGCGCGGTATTCTTCCCGGCGTCAATCGCGACGTCATCGACCTCCAGTTCCTGCGCGCGTCGCCGCTTGTGGATTGCGAGATCGACCCGGCAGGCGTTGATCGCTATTTTGATGAGGCAGTCGAGAGCGGCGGCTGGCTCATCTTCTACGGCCACGACGTCGCCAACGCGCCGAGCCCCTATGGCTGCACGCCGCACTTGATGCGCCATGCGCTGGAGGCGGCCGGCAAGCGCAACCTGCCGATCGTGACCGTCGCGGAAGCTTTGCGACGGATCGGGGTGTAGCGGCTGTTCTTCCCTTCTCCCCGTGTCAAGGGGAGAGGGGAAGAGTCATGCCCCCGCCGTGCAAACGGCCTTGCCATGCTCGCGCGGTCATGCGACTGGCGTTGACCTAAATCTCAACGTCTCATACGCTCATGTCCTCCCCTTCCACCGCTCCACTGCCAGCGCCGGCCAACGGCCGCGATGCGTTGTCAGTGCTGCATTCGGTGTTCGGACTGCCGGGGTTCCGCGGCGCGCAGGGCGAGATCATCCGGCACGTGACGGATGGCGGCAATTGCCTGGTGCTGATGCCGACCGGCGGCGGCAAGTCGCTCTGCTATCAACTCCCCTCACTGCTGCGCGAGGGCTGCGGCATCGTGGTCTCGCCGCTGATCGCGCTGATGCGCGACCAGGTCGCCGGCCTGATCGAAGCCGGCGTCAACGCGGCCGCGCTGAACTCGTCGCTGACTCCGCAGGAGGCCTCGGCGGTGGAGCGCCGCCTGATCGCAGGCGATCTCGACCTGCTCTATGTCGCGCCGGAACGGCTGGTGACGCCGCGCTGCCTGTCGATGCTGGCGCAGGCAAAGGTGGCGCTGTTCGCGATCGACGAAGCCCATTGCGTCTCGCAATGGGGCCATGATTTCCGGCCCGAATATGTCGGTCTCTCCATCATCGCCGAGCGCTTTCCCGACGTGCCGCGCATCGCGCTGACCGCGACAGCCGACGAGCTGACACGAAAGGAGATCGTGGCGCGGCTTCAGTTGACGGGCGCCCCGCAATTCGTCTCCAGCTTCGACCGGCCCAACATCCGCTACGAGATCGTCGACAAGCGCAATGCGGTGTCGCAGCTGAAGGAATTCATCCGCGAGCGCCACATGGGCGATGCCGGCGTGGTCTATTGCCTGTCCCGCAACCGCGTCGAGGAGGTCGCCGCCGCGCTTCAAGACGCCGGTATTGCCGCGCTGCCTTATCATGCGGGCCTCGATAGCAGCGTGCGCTCCCGGAACCAGGACCGCTTCCTCAACGAGGACGGCATCGTCATCGTCGCGACCATTGCGTTCGGCATGGGCATCGACAAGCCCGACGTGCGTTTCGTCGCCCATCTCGATCTGCCCAAGAGCATCGAGGCCTATTACCAGGAGACGGGACGCGCCGGCCGCGACGGCAAGCCGTCGGCCGCCTGGATGGCCTATGGCCTCTCGGACATCGTGCAGCAGCGCCGCATGATCGACGAATCCAACGCCTCCGACGATTTCAAGCGGGTCTCGATCGGCAAGCTCGACGCGCTGGTGGGTCTTGCCGAGACGCCACACTGCCGGCGCCGGCGGCTGCTCGCCTATTTCGGCGAGATCGTGATGGGCGAGAGTTGCGGCAATTGCGATAATTGCCTGACGCCGCCGAAGATGCGCGACGGCAAGGTGCTGGCGCAGAAGCTGCTGTCCTGCGTCTACCGCACCGGCCAGCGCTTCGGCGCGATGCACCTGATCGACGTGCTGGTCGGGCGTCTGACCGAGAAGGTGACGCAGTTCGGCCACGACAAGCTGTCGGTGTTCGGCATCGGCCGCGAGCTCAACGAAAAGCAGTGGCGCACGGTGCTGCGGCAGTTGGTGGCAATGGGGCATTTGCAGAGCGACAGCGAAGCATTCGGCGCGCTGAAGCTGACGGAGTTTTCGCGCGGCGTGTTGCGCGGCGAAACGGAGGTGTGGCTGCGCGAGGAAGCGCCCGGCACCCGCATCCGTTCGAGCCGGGCCAAATCGCGCCGCGGCGACCTCG
>NZ_PSRT01000153.1 GCF_004212635.1 Bradyrhizobium genosp. SA-3
GGCGCGGGGGCCGCTGCCGCGGGCTTGGATGCTGCCGCGGGCTTGGATGCTGCCGCCGGCTTGGGCTTGTCCTTCGCGGGTTCCTTGCCGGCGTTCTTCCCGGCGTCCTTCTCAGCGTCCTTGGCAGATTTCTTCGCGGCATCCTTGGCCGGGGTGCTGGCCGCACCCTTGCTGACGCCCTTGTTGGCGCCCTTGGCCGTGTCCTTTGAAGTTTCCTTGCCGGTTCCCTTGGACGAGTCCTTGGCGGCTGGCTTCGCGGAGTTCTTGGCCTCGTCGGCGGTCGTCTCGTTGGACTTGTCGTTGGACTTGTCGTTGGACTTGGCCAAGGCGGCACAACCGACGGACAGCCCTGCCATCAGGCATACGACCAGACCGGTGGATCGCCATGCGGCGCCAGGAAAGAAGGTCACGGCGTTTCGTCGCCCCGAATCAGTCAAGTGGTCCAAAATCTAGCTGTATTGATTGAATATGCGGACAAAATACCAACAGCCGCTTACCTCGGGCCGATTTGCACCACCACCGCGGCAAAATCGCGGCCTAAACGGTGCGTCGCACGGCGGCGGGTCTTTTACCGGCGGGATAGACCCGATATGTATGGGGCTTGCTCAAGAGATCGCCGCGTACGGAGGAAGTCCATGGCAGCCAAGACGAAATTCCGGGGGTCGTTCACCGCCTTGGTCACGCCGTTCAAGAACGGCTCGCTGGACGAGGCGGCGTTCCGCTCCCTGGTCAATTGGCAGATTTCCGAGGGCACCAACGGCCTGGTCCCGGTCGGCACCACCGGCGAGAGCCCGACGCTCAGCCATGACGAGCACAAGAAGGTCGTCGAATGGTGCATCGCTGAAGCCAAGGGCCGCGTGCCTGTCATCGCGGGTGCCGGCTCCAACTCGACCAAGGAGGCGGTCGAGCTCTCCCAGCACGCCGAGAAGGCGGGCGCGGACGCCGTGCTGATCGTGACGCCTTACTACAACAAGCCGACCCAGGAAGGCATGTATCAGCACTTCAAGGCGATCAACGATGCGATCGGCATCCCGATCATCATCTACAACATCCCGCCGCGCTCGGTGATCGATATGTCGGTCGACACCATGAAGCGGCTGTGGGAGCTGAAGAACATCGCCGGTGTCAAGGACGCCACCGCCAGCATGGTCCGCGTGTCGCAGCAGCGCGCGGCGATGGGCGAGGACTTCAACCAGCTCTCGGGCGAGGACGCGACGATCCTCGGCTACATGGCCCATGGCGGCCACGGCTGCATCTCGGTGACCTCGAACGTCGCGCCGCGCCTGTGCGCGGAGTTCCACGTGGCCTGGCAGAAGGGCGATCACGCCACCGCCCTGAAGCTTCACGACAAGCTGATGCCGCTGCACAACAACCTCTTCATCGAGAGCAATCCGGCGCCGATCAAGTACGCGCTGTCGCTGCTCGGCAAGCTGGACGAGACGCTGCGCTTGCCGATGGTACCGGTCTCCGAGCCGACGCGCGTCGCGGTGCGCAGCGCCATGGTGCACGCCGGCCTGATCAACTGACGCGCTAGCGTTTGGGGAGCGTTTCATGAGCGTCGAGGAGAAGGGCATGCAGATGCTCAAGGAGTTCCGCGAATTCGCCATGAAGGGCAACGTCGTCGACCTCGCGGTCGCCGTCATCATCGGTGCGGCCTTCGGCGCCATCGTCAATTCGCTGGTCGGCGACGTGATCATGCCGATCATCGGCGCCGCCACCGGCGGGCTCGACTTCTCCAACTACTTCACCCCGTTGTCGAAGGCGGTCACCGCCACCAATTTGGTTGAAGCGAAAAAGCAAGGCGCCGTGCTGGCCTGGGGCAACTTCCTCACGCTGACGATCAACTTCATCATCATCGCCTTCGTGCTGTTCCTGGCGATCCGGGTGATGAGCCGACTGAAGAAGGAGCAGGCCGCGCCTGCGGCGCCGCCGAAGCCGTCGGCCGAGGTCGAGCTGCTGACCGAGATCCGCGATCTCCTCAAGAAGTCTTGACGCGCGCGCTTCATCCGAACTGTTAGAATCCGTGCGCATCTTGATCAGGTTTGTCTGCGATGGCCGATAAGAACGAACGTCCGATCAAGGTCATGGCGGAGAATCGCAAGGCCCGCTTCAACTACGCCATCGAGGATACGATCGAGGCGGGCATTGCGCTGACCGGCACCGAGGTCAAGTCGATCCGCAATGGCAAGAGCACGATCGCGGAATCCTATGCCGACTCGAAGAACGGCGAGATCTGGCTGATCAACGCCACCATTCCCGAATATCTCCAGGGCAACCGCTTCAATCACGAGCCCAAACGGCCGCGAAAACTGCTGCTTCACCGCCGGCAGATCAACAAGCTGATGGGCGCGGTCGACCGCGAAGGCATGACGCTGATCCCGCTCAAGCTCTACTTCAACGAGCGCGGTCGCGCCAAATTACAGCTGGCGGTTGCGAAGGGCAAGAAGCTGCACGACAAGCGCGAGTCCGAGAAGAAGCGCGACTGGAGCCGTGAGAAAGGCCGCCTGATGCGGGCGAGGGGATAGCGGATGACCCAGAGGAACCTGCTTGAGGTTGATTGGAGCCGGATTCCCGCGCCTGCCGAAGATGGTGGCGCCGCCCATCTGAAGGGCATGACATTGCCGCCGATCGGCCTGCTCGCGACGGACGACAGGTCAGTCACGCTGTCGGCGCTCCGCGGCCGTACCGTCGTGTTCGCCTATCCCCGCACCGGCGAACCCGGCAAGATTGCGCTGGTCGACGATTGGGACATGATCCCGGGCGCGCGCGGCTGCACCCCGCAGACCTGCGCGTTCCGCGATCTGTTTGCCGAGCTGAAGGCGGCTGGCGCCTCATACGTGTTCGGTCTCTCGACCCAGAGCAACGACTACCAGATCGAGATGGCCTCGCGGCTGCATCTGCCGTTCCCGGTGCTCTCGGACGAGAAGCTGGCGCTGACGCGCGCCCTGAATTTGCCGACGATGGAGGTCGCAGGCCTGACGCTGATCAAGCGGCTTGCACTGATCATCGACGACGCCAGGATCACGCACGTGTTCTACCCGGTGTTTCCGCCCGACCGGAACGCCGGCGATGTGCTCGACTGGCTGAAGGCCAATCCCGCCAAGGGCTGGGTCGCCAGCTAAGGTGGGATGAGTTTTGGTCAGTTGAATCGATGCGAGCCGCGGGCTCACCTCCCCCGTAGGGAGAGGTCGGATCGCATCGAAGATGCGATCCGGGTGAGGGGATCAGGTCTCACTGGATGCCGCGGCCCCTCACCCGGATTGCACTGGACGATGCTCCGCATCGCCAGGCGCAATCCGACCTCTCCCCGTCGGGGAGAGGTGAAACCCTGGACAACCGACTGGCCAACTACATAAGGCTCTAGTCGAGATCCGCCTTCACCTGCGCGAATACGGACCGGAACATGTCGGGCGTCAGCACGCCGGTGTTCGTGTTGTAGCGGGAGCAGTGGTAGCTGTCGTAGAGCTTGAACGCGCCGGCCTGGTGGACGGCGCCATGGCCGAAGGGGGCTTGCGAGCCCTTCAGATTCAGCGGCTTGAGCACGCTGTCGTGCGCAATCCGCCCGAGCGCGACGATCGCGCGCAGGTTCGGCATGGTCGCGAGATTCGCCGCAAGGAACTGGCGGCAGGTGGTGATCTCGATCGGAAGCGGCTTGTTCTGCGGCGGCAGGCAATGCACTGCGTTGGCGATCCGGCAATCGATCAGCTTCAGGCCGTCATCGGGGCGCGCCTGATAGGTGCCCTTGGCAAATCCATATTCGACCAGTGTCGCGTAGAGGAGATCACCGGCATAGTCGCCGGTGAAGGGACGGCCGGTGCGGTTGGCTCCCTGCATCCCCGGCGCAAGGCCGACGATCAAGAGGCGCGCCTTGATGTCACCGAAGGGCGCAACCGGCGCATTGTGCCACGATGGCTCGCGCGCGCGGTTGGCCTCGCGAAAGGCGACCAGGCGCGGACAGAGCGGGCAGTCACGGTCGGGAACGACGGTGGAAGGCTGGCGGCTTGACCGGGCCGCCTCACTCCTCGAAGTCGTCATCGCCCCTCGGCGCCATCGTGGTTGCGCGCTGGAGGAATTGCGGGGCGTGATGGCGTCCCTCGCGCTCGCTGCGATCACGCGGGGCGGGGCGTTCGGACGGGTCGCGGCCGAGCTTGGACTGCAGCTCGACGAGGTCGGTGAAGACGTCGGCCTGGCGGCGGAGCTCGTCGGCGATCATCGGCGGCTGGCTGGCGATGGTGGAGACCACTGTGACCCGCACGCCGCGGCGCTGGACGGCCTCGACCAGGGAACGGAAGTCGCCGTCACCCGAGAACAGCACCATCTGGTCGATATGCTCGGCGAGCTCCATGGCGTCGACGGCAAGCTCGATGTCCATGTTGCCCTTGACCTTGCGGCGGCCGGAGGCGTCGATGAATTCCTTGGTCGCCTTGGTGACGACGGTGTAGCCGTTGTAGTCCAGCCAGTCGATCAGCGGGCGAATCGAGGAGTATTCCTGATCCTCGATGATGGCGGTGTAGTAGAACGCCCGAAGCAGCGTCCCGCGGCTCTGAAACTCCTTCAGCAGGCGCTTGTAATCGATGTCGAAGCCCAGAGTTTTCGCCGTCGCGTAGAGATTGGCCCCGTCGATGAAGAGCGCGATCTTGTTGGTAGGAGAAAGTGACATTCAGTTTACTCGCGTAGTGCTCGTGATTGATCGTTTATTGTTGGCGCGGCGGCAGCGAGCCGCGCAGGTCTAAGGCGCCGTCGAAACCCGTCGAAACCGCAAATCCGGAGAAGTCGGGGCAATCAAGGTATAGTTATGGCGGTCCACACGCCTGGCGCTAACTTCGATGGCAGCCCGGCAAATCACCCATTCCAACCCCAATGTGGGGGTATCAGAGCCGTTTGGCGAGGCCAAATCACAAATTGGCCTTGCGAAATCGGCCCGGTCCCTATAACTAGCCCCGATCATCCACATATTTCGTCCCACCCACAACGGAGCGACAGGCCATGGCTCGCGTCACCGTAGAAGATTGTATCGACAAGGTCGACAACCGCTTTGACCTGGTCCTGCTGGCCGCCCACCGTGCCCGCATGATTTCGTCCGGTTCACAACTAACGGTTGACCGCGATAACGACAAGAACCCCGTTGTGTCTTTGCGCGAAATTGCCGAGACGACCATTTCGCCGGAGGACCTCCGCGAGGAGCTGGTGCATTCGCTCCAGAAGTTCGTCGAGGTCGACGAGCCCGAGCCCGATACGGTGCCGCTGATCGGTTCCGCGGGTGCGAGTGTCGATGCGGACGACACCGAGGTCGCCGTCGAACGCATGACCGAAGAGGAGCTCCTGAAGGGTCTCGAAGGCCTCGCGCCGCCCGAGGAGCAGCCGGAGGAGGACGAGTAGATCGTCCCGTCGCAATCATCGACCTCTTGTGATCTTATCAAGGCCCGAACCGTGGTTCGGGCCTTTGCTTTTGTTGGTGTTTTCGTGGTTACCATAGCGTTGTCGGTTCGCGCCGCGCCCTGTCATCGAATTGATCGGACGCACCCGGGATCGGCGTTAAGATGGATACAACGGGCCGCCTCCGGGTCCGTTTGAAGGCAGGACGGCATGGTGTATCGGCGCTGGAAACCAATGCAGATGCAGGCCGCAACCGAATCGGTTGCCGTGGCCCCGACTGCGCCGGTGCCGCGCCCGGCGAAGCCACGCGCGCGCATGATGCGTCAATATGACCTCGTCGAGCGCGTCAGGTCCTACAACCCCAACACCAACGAAGACCTGCTCAACCGCGCCTATGTCTACGCGATGAAGGCGCACGGCTCGCAGACCCGCGCCTCGGGCGATCCATATTTCTCCCACCCGCTCGAAGTGGCAGCGATTCTCACCGACCTCAAGCTCGACGACGCCACCATCGTGGCCGCGCTGCTGCACGACACGATCGAGGACACCGAAGCGACGCGGGCCGAGATCGATCAGATCTTCGGGCCCGAGATCGGCGCGCTGGTCGAGGGCCTGACCAAGCTGAAGCGGCTGGAGCTGGTGTCGCGAGAGGCCAAGCAGGCCGAGAACCTGCGCAAATTGTTGCTGGCCATTGCCGATGATGTCCGTGTGCTTCTGGTCAAGCTCGCCGATCGCCTGCACAACATGCGCACGCTGGACTTCGTGCCGACCGAATCGCGCAGGCGCATTGCCGAGGAGACGCTCGACATCTATGCGCCGCTGGCCGGCCGCATGGGCATGCAGGAAATGCGCGAGGAGCTGGAGAATTTGTCCTTCCGCACCCTCGATCCCGAGGCCTATTCGGTGGTGATGCAGCGGCTCGACGCGCTCGCCGAGCGCAACCGCAATTTGATCGGGGAGATCGAGGACCAGCTCTCCAACAATCTGCGCCACCGCGGGCTGGGCGCACGGGTCTATGGCCGCCGCAAGAAGCCGTTCTCGATCTGGACCAAGATGGAACGCAAGTCGGTCGGCTTCGAGCAATTGTCCGACATCTTCGGCTTTCGCCTCGTCGTGAGCGACATCGAGGCGTGCTATCGCGCGCTCGGCATCGTCCACACCACCTGGCCGGTCGTGCCGGGGCGTTTCAAGGACTACATTTCGACGCCGAAGCAGAACGACTACCGCTCGATCCACACCACCGTGATCGGCCCCGGGAACCAGCGCGTCGAGCTCCAGATCCGTACCGAGGCGATGGACCAGATCGCCGAGCGCGGCATCGCCGCGCACGTCTTCTACAAGGAAGGCGTGGGCTCGCCGACCGAATTCCTCAAGCGCGAGTCCAACGCGTTCGCGTGGCTGCGCCACACCATCGGCATCCTCTCGGAGAGCGCCAACCCCGAGGAATTCCTCGAGCACACCAAGCTCGAGCTGTTCCACGACCAGGTGTTCTGCTTCACCCCGAAGGGCAAGCTGATCGCGCTGCCGCGCCATGCCAACGTGATCGACTTCGCCTATGCGGTGCATACGGACGTCGGCAACAGCGCGGTCGGCTGCAAGATCAACGGCAAGTTTGCGCCGCTGTCCTCGGAGCTCCAGAACGGCGACGAGGTCGAGGTGCTGACCTCGGAAGCGCAATCGGCGCCGCCGTCGGCCTGGGAGACGCTCGCGGTCACCGGCAAGGCGCGCGCCGCGATCCGCCGCGCCACGCGCACCGCCGTGCGTGATCAATATGTCGGCCTCGGCCGGCGCATCGTCGAGCGCCTGTTCGAGCGGGCCAAGATCGAATACGCCGACGACAAGCTCAAGGGCGCGCTGCCGCGGCTGGCGCGGACCTCGATCGAGGACGTCATGGCGGCGGTCGGGCGCGGCGAGATCAAGGCCTCCCACGTCGCGCGCGCGATGTATCCCGACTACAAGGAGGAGCGCATCGCGCGCTATGGCGCCAAGAAGGGGCTCGCCGCCAAGCTCAAGGAGAAGTCGTCGGAGGCGCCGCGCAGCCCGGTCGCGATCCCGATCCGCGGCATCAATTCCGACCTGCCGGTGAAGTTCGCGCCGAACGGCGGCGCCGTGCCCGGCGACCGCATCGTCGGTATCGTGACGCCGGGCGAGGGCATCACGATCTACCCGATCCAGGCGCCGGCCCTGAAGGATTTCGAGGAGGAGCCGGAGCGCTGGCTCGACGTGCGCTGGGACATCGAGGATTCCGCGCCGCAGCGCTTCCCGGCCCGCATCAAGGTCGAGAACGTCAACGAGCCCGGCGCGCTGGCACAGATCGCAACGGTGATCGCCGAGCACGACGGCAACATCGACAACATCAGCATGCAGCGCCGCTCACCTGATTTCACGGAGACGACGATCGACCTCGAAGTCTACGATCTGAAGCATTTGAGCGCGATCCTGGCCCAGTTGCGCGCGAAGGCGGTCGTCGCCCGCGTCGAACGTGTTAATGGATAGACGCCTTTCGCAAGCGCCTCCCCCCAGATCTCGTGAGTTCTGAAATGCCCGCATCTCCGCTTCGCCTTGGCGTCAATGTCGACCATGTCGCGACCCTGCGCAACGCGCGCGGCGGTCGCAATCCCGATCCGGTGCGCGCCGCGCTGCTCGCCATCGAGGCCGGCGCCGACGGCATCACGGCGCATCTGCGCGAGGACCGCCGGCACATCCGCGACGAGGACATGGCGCGGCTGAAGGCCGAGATCTCCAAGCCGCTCAATTTCGAGATGGCGGCGACCGACGATATGATGCGCATCTCGCTCGCCACCAAGCCGCATGCGGTGTGCCTGGTGCCGGAGCGGCGGCAGGAGGTGACGACCGAGGGCGGGTTAGATGTCGTCGGCCAGCACAATGCGCTCGCACCCTATATCGCGCGGCTGAACGATGCCGGCATCCGGGTGTCGCTGTTCATCGCCGCCGATCCCGCCCAGATCGAGACGGCGGCACGGCTGCGCGCGCCTGTCATCGAGATCCACACCGGCGCCTGGTGCGACGCGGTGGTCGACGGCCATACTGAGAAGGCCGAGGCCGAATGGCAGCGGATCGTGGCAGGGGCGAAGCTGGCGAAGGAGGCGGGGCTGGAGGTTCATGCCGGCCACGGGCTCGACTATGCGACGGCGGAGACGATCGCGGCCCTGCCTGAGATCATGGAGCTCAACATCGGCTACTACATGATCGGCGAGGCGCTGTTCGTGGGACTGGCCGAGACCGTGCGCAGCATGCGCGCGGCGATGGACCGCGGCCGGAGCCGGGCATGATCATCGGCATCGGCTCGGATCTGATCGACATCACCCGTGTCGCCAAGGTGATCGAGCGCCACGGCGAACGCTTCCTCGACCGCATCTTCACCGTGGCCGAGCGGGCCAAGGCGGAGCGGCGCGCCAAGAACGGGAAGATGGTGGTGGCGACCTACGCCAAGCGCTTTGCCGCCAAGGAAGCCTGCTCCAAGGCGCTCGGCACCGGCATCAGGCGCGGCGTCTGGTGGCGCGACATGGGGGTGGTCAACCTGCCGGGGGGGCGGCCGACCATGCAACTGACCGGCGGCGCCTTGGCCCGGCTTCAGGCCCTGACGCCGGAGGGGTTCGAGGCGCGGATCGATGTTTCGATCACCGACGACTGGCCGCTCGCGCAGGCCTTCGTCATTATTTCCGCCGTCCCCTCGGCCAAACCCTGACCGGATCCGGGAAATCTCATAATTCGTTTGAAATACCAACGTCTTATGCAGTTTTGATGCGATCCTTGATTGCGTGGTCTCCGACAACGGTCTAAAAGTCCGCCGACGCAAATCAGGCTGGGTGAATTCGGCTTTACGCCGGAATTGGCCCTCACTATCAGAATCAGGACAAACTCCTTGGGCCGCGAACCGATGGGCTGTTCGCGGGAGGAGGGCGCTCTGTGACCGCCGGCCGGAATTGAGAGAGCAATGAGCGTGACTTCGGGAACGAAAACTGAGAGCGGCGTCGGCGAAACGATCCGGGTCGTCATCCACGCTCTGCTGATCGCGCTGGTGATCCGCACGTTCCTGTTCCAGCCGTTCAACATCCCGTCCGGCTCGATGAAGGCGACGCTGCTGGTCGGCGACTATCTGTTCGTCTCGAAATATTCCTACGGCTACAGCCACTATTCGATCCCGTTCTCCCCGCCACTGTTCTCCGGGCGGATCTGGAGCTCGGACCCGAACCGCGGCGACATCGTCGTGTTTCGCCTGCCCAAGGACGATTCCACCGACTACATCAAGCGCGTGATCGGTCTTCCCGGCGACCGCATCCAGATGCGGGACGGTCTGCTCTACATCAACGACACCCCGGTCGAGCGGCAGCGCATGAGCGAGTTCGTTGGCGAGGATCCGTGCGGCTCCGAAGGCGGCGGGATCTCCCGGGTGAAGCGCTGGAAGGAGACGCTGCCGAACGGCGTGTCCTACGAGACGCTGGACTGCGCCGATAACGGCTACATGGACAACACCAACGTCTACACGGTGCCGCAGGGCCACTTCTTCATGATGGGCGACAACCGCGACAACTCGACCGACAGCCGCTTCCTCGGCCAGGTCGGCTATGTACCGCAGGAGAATTTGATCGGCCGCGCGCAGATGATCTTCTTCTCCATCGCCGAAGGCGAGCATGCCTGGATGTTCTGGCGCTGGCCGTGGGCGGTGCGCTGGAATCGTTTCTTCAAAATCGTCCGATGAAAGACGAAGCCAAGGACATCGCGACCCCACCGACGGAGGCGCAAGCCGCCCCTGATGGCGAAGCTGCGACCAAAACGCCCGCGAAGAAGAAGCGGACGCGAAGCAGTAAGGCCAAGGGCACTGATGCGAACGCGGCGCTCGAGGCGCGCATCGGCCACAGCTTCACTGACCCGAACCTCCTGATGCAGGCGATCACGCACGTCTCGGCGCTGAAGTCCGGGCGCAAGCGCGGCGACAGCTATCAGCGACTGGAATTCCTCGGCGACCACGTGCTCGGGCTGGTCGTCTCCGACATGCTCTATCACGCCTTCCCGAACGCCGACGAAGGCGAGCTGTCGAAGCGGCTTGCCGAGCTCGTGCGCAAGGAGAGCTGCGCCGACGTCGCAAAATCGCTCGGCCTCGTCGACGACATCAAGCTCGGCTCGGTCGGCCCCAGCGCCGACGCCCGCCTGCGCAAGAGCGTGCTCGGGGACATCTGCGAGGCCGTGATCGGCGCGATCTTCCTCGACGGCGGCCATGCGGCGGCAGCCGAGTTCGTCAGGCGCAACTGGACCGAGCGCATGCACAAGCCGCGCCGTCCCTTGCGCGACCCCAAGACCGTGCTCCAGGAATGGGCGCAGGGGAAGGGGCTGCCGACCCCGGTCTACCGCGAGGTCGAGCGCACCGGCCCGCACCACGATCCGCAGTTCCGCGTCGCGGTGGACTTGCCGGGATTGGCCCCGGCCGAAGGCATCGGCGGCAGCAAGCGCGCGGCAGAGAAGGTGGCAGCTTCAGTGATGATCGAACGCGAAGGCGTCGGCGGCGGCAATGACGGCTGAAGTAAACGGCGAGACGCCCACCGCGACGCGCTGCGGTTTCGTTGCGCTGATCGGCGCGCCGAATGTCGGCAAGTCCACGCTGGTCAATGCGCTGGTCGGCGCCAAGGTCACGATCGTCTCGCGCAAGGTGCAGACCACGCGCGCGCTGATCCGCGGCATCGTGATCGAGAACAACGCGCAAATCATCCTGGTCGACACGCCCGGCATCTTCCTGCCCAAGCGTCGGCTCGACCGCGCCATGGTCTCGACCGCCTGGAGCGGGGCGCACGATGCCGATCTCGTCTGCGTGCTGCTCGATGCCAAGACCGGTATCGACGAGGAGGCCGAGGCGATCCTCGCCAAGGCGGCCAGCGTCAATCACGAGAAGATCTTGGTGATCAACAAGGTCGACCTGGTCCAGCGCGAGAAGCTGCTGGCGCTGGCGCAGGCCGCCAACGAGCGCATGAAGTTCGCGAAGACCTTCATGATTGCGGCAATCTCGGGCGACGGCGTCGACGACATCCGCACGACGCTGGCCGAGATGGTGCCGCCAGGCCCGTTCCTCTATCCCGAGGACCAGATGTCGGACGCGCCGATGCGGCAGCTCGCTGCCGAGATCACGCGCGAGAAAATCTATCAGAAGCTGCACCAGGAATTGCCCTACCAGTCCACGGTCGAGACCGACAAGTGGGAGGAGCGCAAGGACAAGTCGGTGCGCATCGAGCAGACGATCTTCGTCGAGCGTGAAAGCCAGCGCAAGATCGTACTCGGCAAGGGCGGCGCCACCATCAAGTCGATCGGCGCGGACTCGCGCAAAGAGCTGATGCAGATCCTGGACGTGCCGGTGCATCTGTTCCTGTTCGTCAAGGTGCGCGAGAACTGGGGCGACGATCCCGATCGCTATCGCGAGATGGGGCTGGACTTCCCCAAGGAATAGCCAAGAAAAGATCGGTATCCGATGAGCGTGCCCAGCAACGTCCGGCGCTTCGAAGCGCTGCTCTATGCATCGTTGATGCTGGATGCCCTGTCGGTCGCGGTGCAGGACCGCACGCCCAATGCCGAGATGACCGAGCAGATGATCACGACGGCGACGCTGCTCGCCGGCGGCATGATCCTGCTGCTGCTCTATTTCGTTTGGCTCGCTGCGCATTGGCGCAAGAACTGGCCGCGCTGGGTGCTCGCGGCAGCCCTGGTGCTGTCGGTGATCTCGCTCGGCCAGGTCATCGGCGAGAAGGGTATGCAGCTCGACAGCGCCATCGAGGTCGTCTCCTGCGCGCTGACCACGATGGGACTGTATTTCTCCTTCACCGGGGATGCGCAGGGCTGGTTCAACGCCTGAAGTTTCACGCGGTGCCGTAGGGTGGGCAAAGGCGCGCCCTTGCGCGCCGTGCCCACCAAGTTTGGCCATTGAGCAAAATCGGTGGGCACGCTTCGCTTTGCCCACCCTACGATCACCTGAAATGCGGTAGACTTCCTCCCATGGAATGGACCGACGAGGGCATCGTGCTGGGCGTGCGGCGGCATGGCGAGTCGAGCGCCATCGTCGAGCTGCTGACGCGGGCGCATGGCCGCCATCTCGGTCTCGTCCGCGGCGGCGCCGGCTCGCGGATGCGGCCGCTTTTGCAGCCGGGGAACAGCGTCAGTGCGGTGTGGCGGGCGCGGCTCGACGAGCATCTCGGCACCTATGCGATCGAGGCATTGAAGCTGCGCGCAGCGACGCTGCTGGCATCGTCCCACGGGGTCTACGGCGTCACCCATCTGGCCTCGATTGCGCGGCTGCTGCCGGAGCGCGATCCGCATGAGGCGATCTTTGCGCTGCTCGAACATTCGCTCGACGATTTCGACGATATCGGCGGCGCCGCCGTGCATGTCATTCATTTCGAGCTGGCCATGCTCGCCGAGCTCGGCTTTGGGCTCGCGCTGGAAAATTGTGCGGTGACAGGAGAGACCACGGACCTGGTCTACGTCTCGCCGAAATCCGGCGGCGCGGTGTCGCGCGGCGCGGGCGAGCCGTGGCGCGACCGGCTGCTGCGCCTGCCGCCATTCCTGCGCCAGGGCGAGGTGCAGACCGATCTCACGGAGCAGGATCTCCTGGACGGCTTTCGGCTCACCGGCCTGTTCCTGCTGCGCCACGTGCTGGAGCCGCGCGGCCAGGGCCATTCCGACGCGCGCGCCGGCTTCATCAACGCCTTGATGCGGCAGCAGGCGAGGGCGGTAATCCCGGCGCCATGATGAAACCGCGTCTCTGCCTTGCGAGCCAACATAGATTTTCCGGGAACCAAATCAGGCCGGCCGGAATTGGCTCGCGGGTTCCACAATGGGGACAGCCTAAATGTTGATCAGGGGATTCGCCTTATCCGCGGCGCTGCTCGCGTTTGCGCCTGATGCAATGGCCGGCGAGCCGCAACCTGGCGTATTTCGCCGGGCATCCTGCACGGTCGTCCGGTACTATGTGGCCAAATATTCTGCTGCGGCCGCAGAGGCATGGGCACGCTCCCACGGAGCGACCGAGGCCGAAATCGACGCCGCCCGCCGCTGTGTGACCAACGCGCCGCCGGCCCAAGCCCCTGGCCAAGCCAAGACACAGCCTGTCACAGCTGGCTGGGCCGGCCAGTAGGCCACCCACAGGGAACCAATCGATCCTTGCCCGATTCGCTTCCACGGTTTAACCGGGCGGCATGGGAAAACGAATCGTTCCGCCGGAAGAACCGGCCGAAATTCACGAGGTGCCGCTGCGTGACGCGTTGGAAGAGCGCTATCTCGCCTATGCGCTCTCCACCATCATGCACCGTGCGCTGCCGGACGCACGCGACGGCCTGAAGCCGGTGCACCGGCGCATCCTCTACGGCATGCGCCTGCTCCGCCTCGACCCCGGCACGGCCTTCAAGAAATCCGCAAAAATCGTCGGCGACGTGATGGGCTCGTTCCATCCGCATGGCGACCAGGCGATCTACGACGCCATGGTGCGCCTTGCGCAGGATTTCTCCTCGCGCTACCCGCTGGTCGACGGCCAGGGCAACTTTGGCAATATCGACGGCGATAATCCCGCCGCCTACCGCTACACCGAAGCGCGCATGACCGACGTCGCGCGGCTTCTGCTCGAGGGCATCGACGAGGACGGCGTCGAATTCCGCGCCAATTACGACGGCCAGTCGAAAGAGCCGATCGTGCTGCCCGGCGGCTTCCCGAATCTGCTCGCCAACGGCGCGCAGGGAATCGCGGTCGGCATGGCGACCTCGATCCCGCCGCACAACGCCGCCGAGCTTTGCGATGCCGCGCTGCATCTGATCGAGAAGCCCGACGCGAAATCCAAGGCGCTGCTGAAATGGGTCAAGGGCCCGGATTTCCCGACTGGCGGCATCTGCGTCGATTCCAAGCAGGCGATTGCGGAGGCTTACACCACGGGCCGCGGCTCGTTCCGTGTCCGCGCCAAGTGGCAGCAGGAGGAGGGTGCGCGCGGCACCTGGGTGGTTGTCGTCACCGAGATTCCGTATCTGGTGCAGAAGTCGCGGATGGTCGAGAAGATCGCCGAGCTGCTGGACCAGAAAAAGCTGCCATTGGTGGGCGAGGTCCGTGACGAATCCGCCGAGGATGTTCGCCTGGTCATCGAGCCGAAGTCCAAGAACGTCGATCCTGCGCTGATGATGGAATCGCTGTTCCGGCTCACTGAGCTCGAAAGCAAGATTCCGCTGAACCTCAACGTGCTGATCAAGGGCCGCGTCCCCAAGGTCGTGGGCCTTGCCGAGGCCTTGCGCGAATGGCTCGACCATCTGCGCGACGTGCTGATCCGCCGCGGCAACTACCGCAAGGCGCAGATCGAGCACCGGCTGGAAGTCCTCGGCGGATTCCTGATCGCCTATTTGAACATCGACAAGGTGATCAAGATCATCCGCAACGAGGACGAGCCCAAGCCCGAGCTGATGAAGGCGTTCAAGCTCACCGAGGTGCAGGCGGAAGCCATCCTCAACATGCGCCTGCGCTCCCTGCGCAAGCTCGAGGAGATGGAGATCCGCACCGAGGACAAGAACCTCCGCGCCGAGCTCAAGGGCATCAACGCGGTGCTCGCCTCGGAAGCCGAGCAGTGGAAGAAGGTCGGCGAGCAGGTCGGCAAGGTCCGTGACATGTTCGGACCGAAGACGCCGCTCGGCAAGCGCCGTACCACCTTCGCCGACGCGCCCGAGCACGATCTCGCCGCGATCGAGGAGGCCTTCGTCGAGCGCGAGCCGGTCACCGTCGTCGTCTCCGACAAGGGCTGGATCCGCACCATGAAGGGCCATGTCGAGGATCTCTCCGGGCTTGCCTTCAAGCAGGACGACAAGCTCGGCTTCGCCTTCTTCGCCGAGACGACGTCGAAGCTGCTGCTGTTCGCCACCAACGGAAAATTCTACTCGCTCGACGTGGCCAAACTTCCGGGCGGCCGCGGCCATGGCGAGCCGATCCGCCTGTTCATCGACCTCGAGCAGGAGGCGGCGCCCGTTGCGCTGTTCGTCAACAAGGGCGGACGCAAATTCCTGGTCGCGAGCCACGAGGGGCAGGGCTTCGTCGTCAACGAGGACGATTGCGTCGGCACCACCAAGAAGGGCAAGCAGGTCCTCAACGTCGACATGCCGAACGAGGCGCGTGCGATCACCGAAGTGCTTGGCGATACCGTCGCCGTCATCGGCGACAACCGCAAGATGCTGGTCTTCCCGCTCGACCAGGTCCCGGAGATGGCCCGCGGCCGCGGCGTGCGCCTGCAGAAATACAAGGACGGCGGCCTCTCCGACGTTGCGGTCTTCGACGCCAAGGCCGGCCTGACCTGGAAGGACTCCGCAGGACGCGAATTCTCCGCGACCATAAAGGAGCTCGCCGAGTGGCAAGGCACCCGTGCCGACGCCGGCCGCCTGCCGCCGAAGGGTTTTCCGAAGTCGAACAAGTTCGGGCGGGTGATTGGGTAGGGCGGCTTTCGTGTCCCGGACGCGCAGCAACGCTTTTAGCGTTGCGGCGCAGAGCCGGGACCCAAGCTGCACGGATTGCCGGGAGACATGGGCCCCGGCTCTGCAGCGCACCGTCGAAGTGACGCTGCGCTGCGTCCGGGGCACGAGAATGTGGCTCGCAATGACGGAGAACGGGGCGACGGCGCCGCTCTCCAATTCGCATCCGAAATCACCGACACAACCCGGCGCCTCATGAAGCATCTCGCGCGCGTGCTGGGATGGCAATGTCGCACCCGCGCAAACGCGTAGCAGATACTCCCGAGCGCATACGTGCGGGCACGAACATTGCTTTTTCCTGGCGACTGCAAACGGCTGGTCAAAAGGCAATAACCCCAATGTTCAAACTGAAGGCTTTCATTCCGGCGCTGTTCGGCCTCGCGGTGGTGGCGGCGCCCGCGCATGCGGCGGGCAATCTCGTCGCGGTGCTCGAGGCGGAGATCGTCACGCTCGATCCGCATTTCTCCACGGCCTATATTTCGCGCACGTTCGGCTACATGGTGTTCGATACGCTGTTTGCGAAGGACTCCAAGGGCGACATCAAGCCGCAAATGGTGCAGGACTGGAAAGTCTCGCCTGATGGTCTGACCTACAGTTTCACGCTGCGCGATGGCCTGAAGTGGCATGATGGCCAGCCGGTCACGGCGGCCGATTGCGTCGCCTCGCTGCGGCGCTGGGGCACCCGCAGCGCGCTCGGCCGCCGCATTTTCGCGGTCACGGAATCGCTCGAGCCGACCGATGCCAAAACCTTCGTGCTGACGTTGAAGGAGCCGTCCGGGCTCGTCATCGACGCGCTCGGCAATCCCGTCAGCCCCGTCGCCTTCATGATGCCCGAGCGCATCGCGAAAACACCCGGCGACCAGCGCATCACCGAGATCATCGGCTCCGGTCCGTTCGTCTACAGCAAGGCCGATCATCGCACCGGCGATCGCATGATCCTGAAGAAGTTCGCCGACTATGTGCCGCGTCCCGAGCCTGCCGACTTCCTCGCCGGCGGCAAGCGCGTCAACGTCGACACGCTCGAGATCCGCGTCATTCCCGATGGCGCGACCGCCGCCTCTGCGCTGCAGGCCGGCGAGATCGAGTTCATGCAATACGCGCCGTTCGATCTGCTGCCGCAGCTGGAGAAGAACTCGCGCGTCAAACTCGTCAACTTCACCGGCGGCAACATGTTCGCCGGCGCCTATCGTCTCAACGCCGCATCGAAACCGTTCGACGATCCCGCCATCAGGCGCGTGCTGTGGAAGCTGGTCGATCAGCGCGAAGTGCTGGATGCGCTCGGGCTCGATGCCAAATACGCCATGCCCTGCGCGACTTACTTCACCTGCGGCACCACCTATGAGAGCAAGGCGGGAACTGAAGCCGCAAAGCCGTCGATCGAAGCGGCGAAGGCTGCGCTGAAGGCGACCAAATATGCCGGCGAGCCCGTCGTCGTCATGGAGGCCAACGATCTCGAAGCCCCGCGCGTCTCGGCGCAGGTGCTGGCCGAGCGGCTGAAGGCTGCCGGCTTCAACGTCGATCGCGGGCGAGATCCAGGCTGTCATGTACGATCAGGCGCCCGCGATCCCGTGGGGTCAGTTCGCGCAGCCGGCAGCCTATCGCGCCACTCTGCGCGGTCTGATACCGTCCGCCATCCCCGTGTTCTGGAACGTTGAGAAATAACGCGATGTACGATGTCATTGTTGTCGGCGGCGGCTCCGCCGGCGCTGCCGTTGCGGCTCGGCTCTCCGAGGATCCCGCAAGACGCGTCCTGCTGCTCGAAGCAGGGCTGGATTGGCGCGCCACTGATGCGCCGTGGGAAGTGAGGACGCCAAATCCGATCCCGATCATCCACAAGCGCGAGTACCAGGAGAAATGGCAGTGGCCTGATCTTCTGACGCGCCGGGTGGCGGGGCAGGAGCCGCGCTTCTACTGGCGCGGCAAGGGGCTCGGCGGCTCATCGATGATGAATGGCCAGATCGCCATCCGTGGCGTCGCTGATGCGTTCGACGAATGGGCGGCCCATGGCTGCACCGGCTGGTCGGCCAGGGAGGTGATGCCGCTGTTCTCGGTGATCGAGGACGATCTCGAATTCGGCGATTCCGAGGGCCACGGCCGCGGCGGACCCCTGCCGGTCTATCGCGCGCCTCCAGAGAAATGGGGCCCGATCGATCGCGGCTTGCGTGATGCGGCGCTGGCGAGCGGATATCCCTGGTGCGCCGACCTCAACGGCCCCGATGGCGAGGGCGTCGCCTGCTATCCCATCAATAGCCGCGACGGCCGCCGCATCACGACCAATGAGGGGTATCTCGAGCCCGCGCGCGGCCGCGCCAATCTTGAGATTCGCGGCAAGGCACTGGTCGATCGCGTGCTGATCAGTGACGGCCGAGCAACTGGCGTCCGCGTCCATATCGAGGGGCAGGGCACCCACGAGATCAGCGCGCGCCAGATCGTGCTGTGCGCCGGCGCCATCCACAGTCCGGCGATCCTGCTGCGCTCCGGCATCGGTCCGGCGGACGAGCTGAGGGCGATGGGCATCGCGGTCGAGCGCGATCTGCCGGTCGGCCGGCACTTCTTCGACCATCCGCTGTTCCGCGCCACCATTCAGCTTCACGAAAATCTGCGGCCCACCGATCCGGACACCCGCCATACCAATTGCTGCGTGACCTATTCCTCGGGTCTCGCCGATGGCGGCAAGCGCGACATGATCCTGATCGCGTTCAATCACCGCGGCATCGGCGCGCCCGGAGCGATCGGTGCCGGGCTGTTCAACGCCTATTCGCGTGGCACGCTAAAGCTGGCCTCGATCGATGCCGCGATCGATCCGATAGTCGAGGAGAACATGCTGGCCGATCCCCGCGACATGTTGCGCATGATGGATGCGGTCAGGCGCCTCGCCGTGATCACCTCACAGCCGGCGCTGGCCGATATCGCCGACTGGATCCGGCTTGCCGACACCGATCTGACGCTGCAGCAGGCCGCGGCGCTGCCGGATCACGAACTCGACGCGCTGCTGCGCCGTGAAACCGGCGACATCCAGCACGCCGCCGGCAGCTGCCGCATGAGCGGCGTTGGGGATGCTGACGGCGTGGTCAACCCTGATGGCACGGTGAAAGGGATCAGCGGCCTGCGCGTCGCCGACGCCTCGATCATGCCGTCCGACTGCCGCGCCAATACGCATTTCACGACGGTGGTGATCGGGGAAGCGATCGCGCGGATGATGATGCGGTAGAGCCGCAGTGACGGTGTCATGCCCCGGCTTGACGGGGGCATCCA
>NZ_PSRT01000154.1 GCF_004212635.1 Bradyrhizobium genosp. SA-3
CCGCCGTGCGGGGCAACGGCCATGGCGGCCGTGTGTTCTCATCGCCGCTGGCGCGCCGTATCGCCAAGGAAGCCGGCATCGACGTCGCGATGGTCACGGGTACCGGCCCGCACGGCCGCGTGGTCGCGCGCGACGTCGAGCAGGCCAAGTCCGGCAAGGGCCTCAAGGCGCCCGCGGCGGCGCCGTCCGGGGCGCCAGCAATCGCGCCGACCATGTCGGACAAGCAGATCCTGTCGCTGTTCGAGCCAGGCTCCTACGACATCGTCCCGCATGACGGCATGCGCCGCACCATCGCGCAGCGCCTGACCGCATCGATCCAGAACGTCCCGCACTTCTATCTCACCATCGACTGCGACATCGGCAAGCTGCTGGTCGCGCGCGAGGAGATCAATGCGGCTGCTCCCAAGGACAAGGAGAAGAAGCCGCTTTACAAGATCTCGGTCAACGACTTCGTCATCAAGGCGATGGCGGTCGCGCTGCAGAAGATCCCGAACTGCAACGTCAGCTGGACCGAAAGCGGCATGGTCAAGCACCACCATTCCGACGTCGGCGTTGCCGTGGCGATGCCGGGCGGCCTGATCACGCCGATCATCCGCAAGGCGGAGACCAAGACGCTCTCCACCATCTCCAACGAGATGAAAGATTTTGCCGCGCGCGCCCGCTCGCGCAAGCTGAAACCTGAGGAATACCAGGGCGGCACCACGGCCGTCTCCAATCTCGGCATGTACGGCATCAGCCACTTTACCGCCGTGATCAACCCGCCGCACGCGACCATTCTGGCCGTGGGCACCAGCGAGGAGCGTCCGGTCGTTCGCGGCGGCAAGATCGAGATCGCGAACATGATGAGCGTGACCTTGTCGTGCGATCACCGCGCCATCGACGGCGCGCTCGGCGCCGAGCTGATCGGCGCCTTCAAGCAGCTGATCGAAAATCCCGTCATGATGATGGTGTGACGGCGAGGGTGGCTTGAAATGCGCCACGTGGTCGCTGGTTGTGGTTTCTTGCTAACGCTCTACCTTCCATTTTGGTGGAGCATTCCTTCGACGCACCCGAGTCAAGATGTGGGAATGGCCTTCTTGCCATTCGCACTGGCGGTATACAGCGGACTGGCGATCGCGGCTCTTGCCATGTACTACGCCTTGTTTCGCGCAAGTGGTCCTGCGAGGCTTCTGCTCGCACTCCTGCTCGCGGTCATTGTGACGTGCTGGTACCTTCGTTGGATCGACGGGCTCACAAGTCTGGAGGCTGGCGCGCTTGCCGCCGCTATACTTGCCCATCATCTGATACTCAAAACCTTTGGCGCAACGTCGCCTGCTAGACAGATCTGACTCGGGAGCCAGCATGGCCGATACATCCTTCGACGTCATCATCATCGGCTCCGGCCCCGGCGGCTACGTCACCGCAATCCGCGCTGCCCAGCTCGGCTTCAAGACCGCGATCGTCGAGAAGTCGTATCTCGGCGGCATCTGCCTGAACTGGGGCTGCATCCCGACGAAAGCGCTGCTGCGCTCGGCCGAGATCTACCACTACATGCAGCACGCCAAGGATTACGGCCTGTCGGCCGAGAAGGTCTCGTTCGACCCGAAGGCGGTGGTGCAGCGCTCGCGCGGCGTCTCGAGCCGGCTGAACGACGGTGTCGGCTTCCTGATGAAGAAGAACAAGGTGAGCGTCATCTGGGGCGCGGCCTCGATCGACGCGCCCGGCAAGATCACCGTGAAGAAGTCCGACGTCGAGGGCCCCAAGGGCGCGCTCGGCGAGGGGACCTATCAGGCCAAGCACATCATTGTTGCGACCGGTGCGCGGCCGCGCGTGCTGCCGGGGCTCGAGCCCGACCAGAAGCTGGTCTGGACCTACTTCGAGGCCATGATCCCGGACCGGATTCCGAAATCGCTGCTGGTTGTCGGCTCCGGCGCGATCGGCATCGAGTTCGCCTCCTTCTTCCACAGCATGGGCTCTAATGTGACCGTGGTTGAGGTACTGCCGCAGATCCTCCCCGTGGAGGACGCGGAGATCGCAGGACTCGCGCGGAAACGCTTTGAGAAGATGGGCATGAAAATCATGTCCTCGACCAAAGTCACAAAACTCGAGAAGAAGGCCGACAGCGTCGTCGCCACTATCGACGACGGCAAGGGTAAGCCGGTCACGACCGAATTCGAGCGGGTAATCTCGGCTGTCGGTGTCGTCGGCAACATCGAGAATCTCGGGCTGGAGAAGCTCGGCGTCAAAACCGACCGCGGCGGCATCGTGATCGACGGCTATGGCAAGACCAACGTTCCCGGCATCTACGCCATCGGCGACGTCGCCGGTCCGCCGATGCTCGCCCACAAGGCCGAGCATGAGGGCGTGATCTGCGTCGAGGCGATCAAGGGCCTGCATCCGCATGCCATGGACAAGAACATGATTCCCGGCTGCACCTATTGCCATCCGCAGGTCGCGTCCGTCGGCCTGACCGAAGCCAAGGCCAAGGAAAATGGCCGCGAGATCCGCGTCGGCCGCTTCCCCTTCGTCGGCAACGGCAAGGCGATCGCGCTCGGCGAGGACCAGGGTCTGGTCAAGGTGATCTTCGACAAGAAGACCGGCCAGCTTCTCGGCGCTCACATGGTCGGCGCTGAAGTCACCGAACTGATCCAGGGCTATGTCGTCGCCATGAATCTGGAGACCACGGAAGAAGAACTGATGCACACGGTGTTCCCGCATCCGACGCTGTCGGAGATGATGAAGGAAGCCGTGCTGGATGCTTATGGACGGGTGCTGAATATTTAACCACTTCCGTCATTGCGAGCGAAGTGAAGCAATCCAGACTGTCTCCGCGGAAAGACTCTGGATTGCTTCGCTGCGCTCGCAATGACGACCAAAGAGAGCTGTTTTTAGAATAAGAAGGAAACCAACCCATGCACGACAACGACAACCTGACCATCGAACGCCCGACCTTCGTCACGCATCTCGAATGCGCGATGGAGGGCGATCATTACGCGGCCGACCAGGTCCATAACCTCTCCAAGGCCGGCAAGCCGCTCCTGGTGCGCTACGACCTCACCGGGGTGAAGAAGGCGCTGACCAAGGACGCTTTGGCCCAGCGCCCCGACGACATGTGGCGCTACCGCGAGCTGCTGCCGGTGCGCAAATGCAAGGACATCGTCTCCCTCGGCGAGGTCGCGACGCCGCTGATCCGGCTGCCGAAGCTCGGCGCCAAACTCGGCGGCGGCGAGATCATCGTGAAGGACGAAGGGCGGCTGCCGACCGGCTCGTTCAAGGCACGCGGCCTCGTGATGGCGGTGTCGATGGGCAAGGCGCTCGGCATCAAGCATATGGCGATGCCGACCAACGGCAACGCCGGCGCGGCGCTCGCGGCCTATGCGACGTCGTGCGGCATCAAGACTACGATCTTCTGCCCGGCCGACACACCGGAAGTGAATGTCAGCGAGATCGAGCTCCAGGGCGCGACCGTCTATCGCGTCAACGGCTATATCGACGATTGCGGCAAGATCGTCGGCGAGGGGAAAGCAAAAGTCGGCTGGTTCGACACGTCGACGCTGAAGGAGCCGTACCGCATCGAGGGCAAGAAGACGATGGGCCTCGAGCTCGCCGAGCAGCTCGGCTGGGACGTGCCCGACGTGATCTTCTATCCGACCGGCGGCGGCACCGGCCTGATCGGCATGTGGAAGGCGTTCGACGAGCTCGAGAAGATCGGCTTCATCGGTTCGAAGCGACCGCGCATGGTCGCGGTGCAGGCCTCGGGCTGCGCGCCGATGGTGCGGGCCTATGACGCCGGCACCGAGCATGCGACGCGCTGGGAGGACGCCCACACCATCGCCTCCGGCATTCGCGTGCCGCAGGCGATCGGCGATTTCCTGATCCTGCGCGCGGTGCGGCAGAGCAAGGGCTTTGCCATCGCGGTCGACGACGACAAGATCTCGTCGGCGCTGAGCGAGGTTGCGCGCGAGGAGGGGCTGCTGCTGTGCCCCGAGGGCGCCGCCACCTACGCCGCCTACAAACAGAGCCTCGCAGACGGTCGCGTCAGCAAGACCGACCGCGTGATGCTGTTCAATTGTGCGACCGGCCTGAAATATCCGCTGCCGCCGGTCACCCGCACGCTCGATCGCCACAAGCCGATCGATTACACGCAGTTCTAGAGCATGATCCGGAAAAGTGTGCAGCGGTTTTCCGAAAAGATCATGCTCAAACAATAACCTAAAAGCGCGATGACGATTCATCCTAATCTCATCGCGCTTTAGCGCGGCAATACGCCACGAATGATCCCTCTTCCCGTACGCGGGCAGAGGGCCAAGAATAATAAAGACATTGCTGGGGAGAGGACCATGAAGGCCGCTTGGGCTGCGCTGATTGCCATTCTCACTGTTGCAGGCGCCGCGCGCGCCGACGACTATCCCACGCGTCCCATCACCATCATCGTGCCCTTCGCGGCCGGCGGGCCGTCGGATGCAATGGCGCGGGTGCTTGCGGAGCGCATGCGGGTGTCGCTTGGCCAGCCCGTGGTGATCGAGAACGTCACCGGCGCGGGCGGCTCGATCGGCGTCGGCCGCGCCGTGCAATCACCGCCGGACGGTTACACCATCTCGTTCGGCCATCTCGGCACCCACGTCGCCAACGGTGCCGTCTACAAGCTCAAATACGACCTCGTCGCCGACCTCGAGCCGGTGGTGCTGTTGCCGAGCAATCCGATGATCGTGGTCAGCAAGACCGCGGTGCCCGCGACCTCGCTGAAGGAGTTCATTGAGTGGCTCAAGTCGCGGCCGTCGCCGCCCACCGCCGGCACCGCCGGCGCGGGCTCCGGCAGCCACATCGCCGGCGTCTATTTCGAAAGCGTTTCCGGCATCAAGCTGCAATACGTGCCGTATCGCGGCACCGCGCCCGCCCTCAACGATCTCATCGCCGGTCAGATCGACCTCATCGTCGACCAGACCTCCAACTCCATCAACCAGGTCCGCGCCGGCACCATTCGCGCTTACGCCATCACCGACGACAAGCGCCTGCCGTCGGCGCCGGAGATTCCGACCGCGGCGGAGGCGGGTCTCAAGGGTTTCAACATGACGCTGTGGTCGGGCATGTGGGTGCCGAAGGGCACGCCGAAGGAGATCGTGACCAAGCTCAATGCGGCGGCCGTGGAAGCGCTGAATGATCCCGGAGTGAAGAAGCAACTCGAAAGCCAGGGCCTGGAGATGACGCCCAAGGATCAGCTCACGCCAGAAGCGCTCGGCACCCACCAGAAGGCCGAGATCGCAAAATGGTGGCCAATCATCAAGGCGGCCAACATCAAGGTGGATTGAGCCGGCGGTGCTGGTGTCAGCGTGTCGCCTTCGCTGACCGCCGGAGAATCACTTCATGGTTTCGTCACGTGCTGCCAGCGCCACCTCCAGGCATTGCATCAGATCCGAGGCGGCGAATGGCTTACCGAGGAAACAACTTGCCCCCGCTTTAAGCGCACGCACACGCACGCTCTCATCCGGAAAAGCGGTGATGAAGATGAACGGCGTCGCCGACCCCTGCGCGCGCATCTGCGTCAGCAGATCGATTCCAGTGACCGACGGCATCTGCACGTCCGCGATCACGCACGAGGTGTCGGTCGAATCGGCCGACCTCAAAAACTCCTCGGCGGAGGCGAATGTGTGGACGATGTATCCGCGGGATTCCAAGAGATTGTTGATCGCGGCCCGCACGTAGGGATCATCATCAAGCACCGAAATAACCGAAGCCACTGACAAGACGTCCGCTCCTCGCTCAGGATTACGCTTGCCGTCGCCACGGCCATACCTAAACGTGCAAGGTGGACCTGCCAGTCACCATTGGAAACTCATACTTAGGTTTGTACGTCGGGCTTGCTGGGTCGAATCCCGAGCGCCTCGCTCATCCTCACGAGGTCGGCCAGCGACTTCGCGCCCATTTTCCGCATGATCTGGCCGCGATAGATCTTGACGGTGATTTCCGCCAAACCGAGCTGGGCGGCCACTTGCTTGTTCATCAGGCCCGACGTCACCAGTGACAATACGTCCCGCTCCCGCGAGCTGAGTGACTCGAAGCGTGATCTGACGTTCGAGACTGTCTTGTTAAGGTCGCGGCGCTTGCGGTCGCGCTCGATCGCGGCCTGGACCGCGTCCAGGATGTCCTGGTCGCGAACCGGCTTGGTCAGGAAGTCGATCGCGCCGCTCTTCATGGCCCGAACAGTCATGGGAATATCACCATGACCGGTGATGAAGATAATGGGCGTATGGATATTTGCCTTGGCAAGATCGGTCTGCAGCTCGAGGCCGCTTGTTCCGGGCAGGCGGATGTCGAGCACCAGGCAGCTTGGGACGTCTGGCGGCTTGGCCTGGAGGAGCTGCGGCGCCGAGCCGAATGCTTCGACCTTGAGGCCGACCGACTCGAACAGATTGGTGAGCGCACGGCGCATGGACGCGTCGTCGTCGACGATGAAGACGATTGGCTGGTCGCCGTCCTCCTTGGGCGAAGGCCCCGCGCGCTCGGTCACAATGCGTCCTCTCGATGGAGCGGCAGGGTGATCTGAAAAGTCGCGCCGTGCTCCTGGTTCGGTATGGCGGAAAGTCGTCCGCCATGGGCCTCGATAATGGAGCGGCAGATCGACAGGCCCATGCCCATGCCGGAGGACTTCGTGGTAAAGAACGGCATGAACAGGCGGTCCAGTGCCTGTTCGGAGATGCCAACGCCGCAGTCGGAGACGCTCACCTGCACCGCGCCATCGTCGTCGGTCGCTGAACGGATCGCCAGCTCGCGCGGGCGATCATGGATGCCGTCCATGGCCTCGATCCCGTTCTTGATCAGGTTGATCAGGACCTGCTGCAATTGAATTCGATCGCCAAAGATCCTGGGCAGTGCCGACGACAGCTCCATTCGAACCGACACGGCATGGCTGGCCATCTCACGCTGAACGAGCGCGACGGCCTCGCGCACGACCACGCTGACGTCGAGCGGAGCCATCTCGATTTCGGAACGCTTGGCGAGCGCCCGAACGTGACGGATCACGTCGCTGGCACGCTTGCCGTCCTCGATGATCCACTCCACGGAGCGGCGCGCCGCCTTGAGATCGGGCGGACTTCGCTGCAGCCAGGCGAGGCAGGCGTCGGCGTTTGCGATCACGGCGGCGAGCGGCTGGTTGATTTCGTGGGCGATTGAAGCGGTCAGCTCGCCCAGTGTCGTGACGCGCGTGACATGGGCGAGCTCGGCTTGAGCCTTGCGCAGCGCGTCTTCGGCCTGATCGGCCCGGATGGCCGCGGTCACGTCGGTGCAGACGCCCCGATAACCCAGAAAGGCCCCGTTGGCGTCGAAGAACGGCTTGCCGCTGGTCCGGACATAGATCGGGTGTCCGTTGCGGTCTTTGCTGCGGTACACCAGATCGCGGAACGGGATGTGGGCGTCGAGCGCCGCCCGATGTTGTCGCCATTTTTCGGGCTCGAGATCGGAGTCCGGAGCAATGTCCCAGCGCGTGAGCCCGATCAGGCCAGCGGGGGCGGTGACGGTATCCGAATGTTCCGATACTTGGGTGACGCGATGGTCGGGCCCCGTCTCCCAGAACCAGTCAGAGGCGGTTTCGGCATAGTCGCGAAAGCGCTGCTCGCTGTCACGAAGCCTGCGCTCTGCCTCCTTGGTCGCCGTGATGTCGGTCACCGATCCCACGAATTCCACGTGACCGCTGGCATCTCGCGTCGCCCGGGCGACCGCTCGGACGTACTTGATGGAACCATCGGGCATCACCAGCCGGTATTCGTGATCGTAGTCTTTTCCCTCGCGCGCCGCCCGCCCCGTCGTCCGTTGCACGGCGAGCCGGTCCTCCGGATGGATCCGCTGGAGCATGAACGGGATCTCTGGCTTGGTCCCTTCGTCGCAGTGGAAGATGCGATAGGTCTCCTTGGACCAAGTGATCTCGCCGGTTGCGGCCCTCCAGCCGAAACTGCCGGTGTGGCTCAATTCCTGCGCCTGGGCAAGGTAAGCTTCGCTCTGTCGCAGCGCATTCTCCGCTTCCTTGCGCTCGGTGATGTTCTCGCAGGCGACCAGCACGATTGGCCCGCCATTGGCCCGCAGCATGGTCTTGGCGTTCTCGCGCACCCATAGCACCGAGCCGTCCTTGCGAACCTTCCGGATTTCCCAGGTGTGTGACTGATCGATGGTCTCAAGGCACAGCGCGACACACGCGCGGACGAAGTCGCGGTCTTCCTCGAAAAAGACATCCAGCACCGATCGGCCGATCAATTCCGCGGCCGTATAGCCCAGTTGCGCCGCGCCGAACGTGTTCACGTTGATCACGGTTCCGCTCGGGTCGACCATGAAATACATGACCGGGTTGTGCTCGAAAACTTGCTGCCACTGCTTGACCGCCTCCAGCAGACCGGCGTCACCGGTCTCAGTGCGCGGCTTGGGGGTGACAACTTGCCTGACGCAGCCGGCGAGGAATTGCGCGGCTGACTTCCCGAACGTGGCTGCCCGGCCCGGCTTCATCGCAGACGCTCCCGGCGCTCTCTGCGTGAACGCAAGTAGAGCACGTTGCCGCCGGAGGAGCAATTCCGGCCAAAGTCGGATGGCGACTGCGACATTGGCCTTGGAATTGGCTGTTCACCGCAGCGCATCAAGCACGTCGTGCAGCCAAGTTTTCGCCGTCGCCGTGCAGCTCGTGCGTCGTTCGCCGTATCGTTGAGCATGAGCCATCGCGAGAGTCCCGGGCAACTACGGGACAAACCTAAGTATAGCTCCTCCATTCCTAGTCATGTCGGCCAATTACCTCCGTACAATTGAGCGTCTTGTTCTGGGGGGATTAGTCTCACGGCCAATCGGGAGTGTCGACCAGCCAATCGCAGTGTTCGCACGAGAAACCGGGTCTGAAGCGTATGGCCCCGGACGCTTTCACCGACAGGCAGGCGACCAGCGACGAGGCAGCGGCATTTCTCGACACGCAGCCGCGATCTCCGCAACTCACGACCCGCGTGAATTCGAAGGAAACCAATAGGCAAGAGCGCAAGCAGAGCCGAAAGAGGGAGAGAACAATGTGCGATACGTCGCAACTTCCTGAGCGTCGCCTATCCGAGTCCGAACGTTGCTCTTCGATCAAGGGCTGTGCGGTATGTGGCGGCAAGTTTGGTCTGATCCGCTACTATTCCTGGCGCACTGCGCTCTGCTCCAAGAAGTGCGTTGATCGCTTCCGCACACGCCGCGAACGCGACCGCAGCTGGCTGTTCCGGGCGCAGGTCGCGTGAGGGCTGAATTGGAGAGCTGACATCTAATCCGGGAGCCCCTGCGTTGAACCGCTCATGCAAGCTCTTGTGCTCGATGGTTCTCCTCGGCGCCGCTGCGACGGCCCAGGCGCAGGAGACGGGACACGGCACCGTTCATCGCCAGCACCCACCCCAGGACCAGGCGCTGCACGAAAAATTCTATTCGACCTGGCATATGCCGGATAATCCGAGCCTCAGTTGCTGCAGCAACGCGGACTGCTATCCGACCGATATCAAGTACATCGACGGCCGGCTCTATGCACGGCGCAGGGAGGACGGGAGATTCATTCTGATCCCACCGCAAAAAGTGGAGCGAAACAGGGATAATCCGGACGGCCGAAATCATCTTTGCGCTCCACCGCCCGCACTTTCTCCGTTGGACAGCGTTTACTGCTTCGCTTTGGGAGGTGCCACGTGAGATTCGCGTTCGTACTGGTGAACGGTCGGACTCCGTTCCGGAAGACATGGTGCATGCAGTGCTGCGAGTCGATCAGCGGCAGCTATCTCCGCGAGATCCGGACAGGTCTGCCTTACTGCGACTATCAGTGCTACGCGCTGTTCTGCGAGGCGCTCGCGAAAGATGGCGTGAGGGCGGCTTCATGAAATTCGTGGTGGTCAATCACGAGCCCCCGTTGCGCGCCGCCACGTGCAGCACATGCTCGCGTTCAATCGGGACCGGCTATGTCCGGCATGCGCGGACCCAGCGCCGTTACTGTGACACCGATTGCTACCGTCGCGGCGAACTTGCCACGTTCTTCATGCAATGGTCGATGCCTGGGCGCACAGAACCGGCCGCAGGGAACGTCGAGCTCGCCGCTGGCAACCTGATCGAGACGTTGGCGGTCCTGAGTGCCGTCTCGTGCTGGAGCTACACGATACACGCCTGGACCTTCGCAAGAGCCTTGACCGGCGCATATTTGGGCGGTGGCGATCTGATCGACGGAAGGAGGTGACACCTGGCTGCGCGACTGAACGCGCGTGGAAGCCGCAGCACCGTGACCCCGCAGGCGCCGCGTCCAGCCCCGGCGGCGTTGACTAGGGAGCAGGTGCTGCGGCCGCCACGGGTGCGCTGACCTCGTGCGTGACGACGCGCTGGTCGCTCTTGCCCGCGATCATGCCGCTGTCTTCGAACCGCGCACGGTAGACCAGCACGTTCTCGATCACCCGCTGGACGTAGTTGCGCGTCTCCGACAGCGGGATGCGCTCCACCCAGTCGACCGGATCGACCTTGGGATCTCTGGGATCGCCACGCGCCTGCACCCATTCGCGCACACGGCCGCGGCCGGCATTGTAGCCGGCGAAGGTCATGATCTGGTTGCCGCGATACTCCGACAAGAGCGCGCTGAGCTCGGCCGCGCCCATCTGGGTGTTGTAGACGGGATCGGACACCATCCTGTCCCAGTCATAGGTCAGGCCGAAGCGTTTGGCGGTGTCGCGGCCCGCTTCCGGCGTCACCTGCATCAGCCCGACAGCATTGGCAGGCGACTTGTCGCGCTGGTCGAACGAGCTTTCGGTGCGCGCCACCGAATAGATCACGCTGGTCTCGATCGCGGGTGCGACCTGCTTGTGCTCGGGAATGCCGATGGTGGGGAAGGCGTAGTGGTCGAGCGCGAGCCCGCGCGCCAGGGCCGACTTGCCGACCTCCAGCATCACGCGTGCGTCATTGCGCCGTCCGGCGAGCTCGGCGAGCGCTTCGAGCACCGCGGCGTCGGTGCTCTCCTTGGCAAAATCCTCGGCATAATAGAACACGACGTCGCGCTCGCCGACATCGTAGAGCATGTTGGCTGCGCGCACGCGCTCGTCCGCCAACTGCGTGTCGGCGGCGGCCAGCACGGGCGAGGGCGGCCGCAGCTCGATCCGGTCCAGGCCGAGCTTTGCGCGGGCGAGCTGGCCGTAATAGGCGGTCTGATAGCGCGCCGCCGCCCGATAGCTCATGCGCGCGTCGGCTGTGGCACCCATCGCCTCGGCGGCGCGGCCGCGCCAGTAATGGGCGCGCGACAGCGCGATCGGATTGGCCGAGCCTTCGTCGATCGCGGCGAAGTGCACCATCGCTGTTTTGGGATCCTCGAGATAGCGCAGCGCGATCCAGCCGCACATGAAGTGGTAATCGACGCGGTAGACTTCCTTTTCCGGCACCGCGGCCGTGCGCACCACGTCATAAGCGGTCTTGAACTTGCCCTGGTCGAGCAGCTTGCGCGCCAGCAGGCGGCGTTCGCGCCACCAGGCATCGGTGTCCTGCGCGGCCATCGTGTCGGGCAGAGCGGCGAGGATCACCTCGGCTGCGTCGTCGATGCGGTCGTTCTGAAGATGCCACTGGGCGCGGCACAGCACATAGCCGAGATCGCGCCGCGCCTCGGTCGAGACGTCCTCGAGATAGTCCTTGGCCTTGCTCGCCTTGCCGGTGACGGCGGCGCAGGCCTTCACGATCGCGAGCGCATCCTCGCCGAGACGTTTGGCCGCGCGCCTTGCGGCTGCGTAGTCCTTGGCGCCGAGGCGCTTGTCCATGCGCGCGCGGTGATCGTCGGCGGATAGAAGATCGCGGAACGCAGCGTAGGAGTCTTCTTCGCTCCGCTCCGACAATTCGTCCGTGCGCCAGGCCTCGCGCACGAGACGCGCAGCCCTGTCGGCGTCGCCTTCAGTGAGCAGTACGCGGGCCAGCGCGAACTTGCCCTTGGCGCTGGTCGGCCGGTCCATGGTGAATTTGTGCACAATGGCTGCGTCACTCTTCTCCTGCCACAGCCGCGCCTCGGCGCGGCGGCGGAGCAGAGCGCTGCTCGGCCAGTCCGGATTGGCGGCGAGGAACGCGGCGTAGCGCTTGAAATTCGCCGTGCTCTCGGAGTGGCGCAGCATGAACCAGTCCGCAAGCTTCTGTCCGGCGGGGTCAGTGATGCGGTCGCGCGCGGCGCCCGCATCCTCGGTCTTGCCCTTGCGCGCGAGGTCGATCGCATCCTTCAGCGCGGCGAGATCGCCGGTCAGCGGCGGCGGTGCTGGCTTGTCCGAGGGCTCGTCGACCGCTTTCTTCGGCTTGCGCTTGGCCTCGGCGTGCTTGCCGTGCCGCGCTTTGCCGGCGGAGGCATGGCGCTGCTTGCCGGCTTTCGCCTCATGCGTCTTCTTCGGCGCGGATGATTTATGACCGCTCTTCGCCGTCAACTCGGTGGGAAGGATGGCCATCGCGGCCACGGCAACGACACACGCGAACGAGCGTAGGCACTGGTTCATTCCATGGTCCCCCTGCGAAACCACTACAAACCAAGATCCGCGACGACATGCGGCTTGAGAATCAAAAGACGACCCCAAACGATGTCATGACATCGTTTCGCATTCCTCACGCTCTCGCAACAATGCGGCAAAATACGGATGGGAACTCGGGAACTTCCGAAATAGCGGAAAAGGCAGCGTGTTTAACCTTTGTTAACGATCAGGGCTCGCGCGACGGTTGCGTACGGTTCACGGCGTCAGAAAGGCGAGAATGCGCGTGTTCCCACGGCCAAATCCGGTGTATTGAGTTCCCTCGCTTCATCCTTTCAGCCTTTGCCCTGCACCTATGCCGATTTTCAACCAGTCGATCCGGCGCAAGATCGTCGGCATCGCCCTCGGATTGATCGTCCTGATGCTGGTCACCTCGATCCTGTCGATGGTGATGTCGAGCAAGGTCGGCGTCCTCTTGGACGAGCTGACCAACCGCTACATCCCGGCCTATGGCCATCTGGCGCGCGCCAACATCCGCTCGCTGGAGCGAGCGCTGGCGCTGCGGCGCATGGTCATGACCAAGATGCAGTCGCCGTCGGACGAGGAGGCCTATGCGGCGCGCGTGCGCGAGTTCGAGCAGGCCGACCGCAGGATCGAGGAGGAGGCCGAGAGCGCACGCACGCTCATCAACGCCATCATCAACGATCCCAGGACTCCGTCCGACAATGCCGCGCTGGCGCGGATTGAGCTGCGCATCGAGACCGCCGTCACTGAGCTGCGCCGCGATCTGACCGAGGACCACGCAAAGCTGGTCAAGCAGGTCGATGCCAGGCAGATGGCGGAGGCCCGCGGCACGCTGGAGCATATCGACGTGCTGCGCGACCAGTTCAATCAGAAGATCGATGCAATCCGCGCCGACATGCTGACGCAGGTTTTCTTCAGCACGTCGCAGGTGATCAGCCACCAGCACCAGGCGATCATCGTATCGGGCATCGTGACCTTGCTCGCAGCGATCGTCGGATTTGCCTTTGCGCTCCTGGTGAGTAGCGGCATCACGCGCCCGGTGCGGCTGCTGCTCGCCGGCACCCGCGAGGTCGAGGCGGGCCGGTTCGACAAGCCCATCACCGTCTCCACCCAGGACGAGATCGGCGAGCTTGCCGCGGCCTTCAACCGCATGATCGAGCAGCTCCGCCACAACGAGCGCATCCGCGAGACCTTCGGGCGCTATATCGACCCGAAGGTGGTGCAGGGCCTGATCGACCGGCCGGAGGTCGCCATCGACGGCCAGCGCCGGGTCATGACCATCATGTTCTGCGACATGAGCGGCTTCACCTCGATGAGCGAGGGCGTGACCCCGCGCGGGCTCGTCAAGGTGATGAACCACTATTTCACGGTGATGTCCGGCCCCATCCGCAGCAATCGCGGCGTCATCGACAAATATATCGGCGATGCCATCATGTCCTATTGGGGCCCGCCCTTCATCGAGGAGGACGAGCAGGCCATGCTCGCCGGCCTTGCCGCCATCGAGATGGCCGATCAGGTGCCCGCGCTCCAGAAGCAGCTGCCGGATCTGCTCGGCATCCGCGCCATGCCGGCGCCGTGCGATCTGCGCATCGGCATCGCCACCGGCGAGGTCTTGACCGGCAGCATCGGCTCCGAGCTGATGATGAGCTTTACCGTGATGGGCGACGCCGTGAACCTCGCCTCGCGGCTGGAGGCCGCCAACAAGGCCTACGGCACCCGCATCCTGGTCTCGCAGGCGACGGCGGATGCGATCGGCTCACAGCTCGAATTGCGCGAGATCGATCGCCTCGCGGTCGCGGGCCAGCGCGCACCGCAGGCCGTCTTCGAGGTGATGGGCAGGGCCGGAGCACTCACCGATGCGCAAGCGCGCCTGCGCACGCACTATGCCGAAGGTCTCGACGCCTATCGCGCCGGGCATTTCGACGATGCCCGCGCCGCGTTCAGCGCCGCGCTCGAAGCGGTCCCCGGCGACGGTCCCTCGCGCACGCTGCTCGGCCGCATCGCGCAGTTCGAGGTCAACCCGCCGGACGGTGCTTGGGACGGCGCCTGGCGGCTGGAGCAGAAATAGCATTGCCTGCCGTCCGGCGTCGCCGACTGGAAAAAACGATTCTACTCCATAACGATGTTTGCCGTGACCTATTTCCCGGGCTTAGGCTTGACGTCCCTGAGGCGTCAGATGGGGACACGCCGATGACACACCTTGAGGACAGGCTCGAACGGTTCGAGACGCTCTCCGCCGAGTGCGAGCTGATTGCCAAGCTCACCACCGACAGCACCAAGCGCGAGTTCTATCTGAAGCTCGCCGAGCAGTACCGCCAGCTCGCGATGGATACGCGGCAAGCGATCGCGACCAGAGCTGCTGCTTGAGGCCCGCTGCAATCCGTTCTTAACATTTTGCGCGCATTCTCTGGCGCATGCGGGCGTCGCTGATTGGCGATGGCTCGCGGTGGGAAGGCCGGGGCTCGTTGCGATGCAGCGCGCCTCGCGAGTGTCACTTGCCAGGTTTGACGGGCAATCCCATGCGCCTCGTTGCAGTGGTCATATTCGCGCTCATGACGGCGGCCTGCGATCAGGAGCAGGACATCACCGGCTCGACGTTGACCTGCCCGATGCGAAACTACAGCTACAATCCTCGCGACATGAACCAGTGCGTCAGCGCCTGCAAGTCCTGCGATCGCGGCACCACGGTCACCTGCACGACCTCCTGCACGCTCAAGGGGGCTCGCTGAGATCCCGATGCCTGCGTCAAAGTCGCCAGCGCGCGAAGGCGGGAGGCCAGCGGTGTCGTGGCACCGGAACGATTCACTTGGATCAATCATTGAAGGAAGCGGGAAGAACGTGGAGTCCGATTGAATGGGTATGCTCGATCCTGGCCGGTTCCTGGTGTCGTGCCCGCATTGCGACGCTTGGCCGATGGCTGCCAACGTCAAACGTTCAAGCTGGTTGGCATTCCCGCGTGAGGTCCGTTTCGTGTGCCCGCGCTGCGGCCGCGAGGAGACCGCGATCGTCTCCGCCTCCGGCGAACTGACGCCGATCAAGCGCATCGATGTTCCGCCACGCGACGTCGCCGTCGCTTGGGCGCAGGCCCAGCGCCCGCGAGGCCGGACGTAGCTGCCGGGTCTCTGCTTGCGGCACGACCGGCAGCGGCGAGTTGTCGCCGCCAGATGCAACCAGCTGATTGACTCCCGGGCTGCACGACTCGTAAAAGATCCGCGACGGTTCTCCTCACGGAGATCAAAAGGGAACGTGGTGCGAGATTTTCCCAACGCCGGGATCTTCTCAATGCCATGGCTGCCCCCGCAACTGTAAGCGGCGAATCTCTCGTCCTATGCCACTGGGAATCTCGGTCCTGGGAAGGTGACGGAGAGGTAACGACCCGCGAGCCAGGAGACCTGCCGTCAGCCGTGGTCACACGCGAAGATGTCGGTCGGGGAGTACAGACATTAGCTTCACCGGAGCGATCGATCGCTCCGTCGTGAAACCTCGTTCGCTGTGACGTGCCACTGACGTCCTGCCGAGGTTTTTATTCGCATGTCTTCCGTTTCCGCCGCAATCCGATGCCGTCGCACGGCCTGGCTGGCATCCAGCTTCATCATTCCCGTTCTTGTCCTCAATGTGAGGGGCGTCCGCGCGCAGACTGTCGCCGAGCAGTTGCCGCCGATCGAAGTGACCAAGGCCGACGATCAGAACCGCACGCGTGCCAGGGCGACCAGCGATGGCGACATGGGGAGACGCCGTGCGACGCCGAACGGCGCGCCGACAGGGACCGGCTCGTCCGGCTCTGGCGGTGAGGCGGCCAGCAACAATGGAGGCATCGTCGGCGCCGCCACGACCGTGATCACGGCCGCCGACATCGCCCATGCGCCGTCGCGGACGCTTGCCGAGATCATTTCGACGCAGGTACCGGGCGCCCAGATCACGACGTTCTATGGCGGTCCGATCGGCGCCAAGACCAGTGTCGACCTGCGCGGCTTCGGCGCGTTCGCAACCGCCAACACGCTGGTGCTGGTCAACGGACGGCGGCTGAACGACGTCGACATGGCACAGGTGGGCCTTGCCACCATCCCGCTCAATTCCATCGAGCGTATCGAGATCACGCGCGGCAATTCCGGTGCGGTGCTCTATGGGGACAATGCGGTCGGCGGCGTCATCAACATCGTCACCAAGAACGGTGTCGGCGGACCGCCCGTGGCCGCGCGCATCGAGGCCGGCTTCGGCTCGTTCAACACCAGGCTCGGCAACGTCTCGACGTCGCTCAATTCCGGTCCGTGGTCGACCTCGTTTTACGGCGATACCGTCAAGACCGATGGCTATCGCGACAACAATCGTTATTCCCAGGAGAACGGCGTCGGCAATCTGAACTACACGACGCCGGGGCTGACTGCGTTCCTGACCGTGACCGGCGACAATCGGGAGCTGCGACTGCCGGGCGGCCGCACCGTCGATCCCTCGATCGGCCTCGACGAGCTCGCGACCAACCGGAAGGGGACCAGCACGCCGTTCAACTATGCCAACCAGCAAGGTTTTGGCGCGACAGCGGGCTTCACAAAAACCCTGGTGAACGGTGTCGATCTCATCGTCGACGGCGGCATGCGCGACAAGAGGCAGCAGAGTGCATTCTTCTCCAGCCCAACGCCGGTGCCCGCCTTCTTCACGTCGACCTATGTCGACGCCGATCTGACGACATGGTCGATCACGCCGCGGCTCAGCGTGAAGAGCCTTCTGCTCGGAATACCGTCGCAGCTCTTGACCGGCATCGACTATTACGATGCGAGCTTTCAGCAGAACCGCGGCGCCGGCCAGGGTCTCGCCGCCTGGCACAATTACGATCTCAGGCAGCAGACGGTTGCGGGCTATTTTCAGCACACATTGGGTGTGACGCCGACCGCCGACGTTTCCTATGGCGCGCGGGTGCAGACCATCAGTCTGTCGGCACGCGACAATTTTGATCCGGCAGCTCCGTTCAATGCCGACATCGGCGCGCTCCCGCTCAGGAGCGACGAGACCCAATATGCGCTGCACCTCGGTGCCGAGCATCGTCTCAACGACATGGTCTCGCTGTTCGGCCGCGCCGCGCGGGCGTTTCGCACGCCTGACGTCGACGAGCGGGTGTCGTCGGGACCCTCATTCGATCCCTTCTTCAATCCGCTGCCGCAAACGTTCCAGCTCAAGACCCAGACCTCGCAGGATGTCGAGGCTGGGCTGCGTATCAAGGGAGGCGGTCTTCAGATGCAGAGCAGTCTCTATCTGATGGACCTCACCAACGAGATCCATTTCAATCCAGTCCTGTTCTACAACACCAATCTCGATCCGACCCGCCGTTACGGCTCGGAGACCAGCGTCTCCTATCGCGTCAACGACGCTCTGCTCTTGCGCGCCGGCATGGCTTATACGAGGGCTGTCTTCCGCGAAGGCATTTGGGCCGGCAATGACGTGCCGCTGGTCTCGCGCTACACCGCGAGTGCGGGTGTCACCTGGAACATCTGGCAGAACTATGTCGTGCTCGACGCCACCGCGCGGTTCTGGAGCGAGCGTCGCATGGACAACGACCAGGCCGGAACTCAGAAGCCGATTCCTGCCAATGGCACGATCGACCTCAAGCTCAGTGGTCAATATGAGCGGTACTTCTGGTCGCTGAGCGTCAACAATTTGCTGAACGCGCTCTACTACGACTATGCAGTCGCAAGCACCTTTACCGACGGTCGCTTCAGCGCCTATCCGCTGCCCGGCCGCAGCTATCTGCTCAAAGCCGGCGCCACGTTCTGACGTCGATAGGGCTGTCACACGTCCCCAAATGGACTAGAATTCGAATAGAAGGAGATCACTTATGGCTCTCAGCATCCAGCCGTCTCACGCCGACCGTCTGCGGCTTCACCCGGTCGCGCCGCGTCTTGCGCCGATGTTCTGTTTTGTGCTGCTCGCGGTGTCATGCGCGCTCGCAAGCTTCGCGCTCGCCTGTGCAACACCGTTCGCGGCCTTTGCCGTCGTCGCGGCCGCGATGCTGCCGCTGCGCCCGGCGCTGCTCGTCGTCACCGGCGCCTGGCTCGTCAACCAGACCATCGGCTTCGGCGCGTTGCACTATCCCATCGACGGCAGCACCGTCGCCTGGGGTTGTGCGATCGTCGCGGCCGCGCTGCTGTCGACCGCCGTTTCGTCCGTGGTGCTGCGTAAGCTGCCGCAGGGCCGCACGCCGCTGGTGCTGGCCATCACGCTCGTCGCCGCCTACGCGGCCTATGAGCTCGCGCTGCTCGCCGCGACGCCGTTCCTGGGCGGAGAGGGCGCCTTCACCGCGGCCATCGTGACGCGCCTTGGGCTGACCAGCGCCGCCTGGCTCACCGGTCTCGTCGCCGCCTGCGAGATCGTCCGCCTGCTCGATCCGTTCGGGCGCAAGGGAGCGATGCCTGCCTGAGCGCCGCTGCCTTCGACGTCGTGTCGCCGTAGCGAGCGGGCGGCCGGCCCGTTACCCCATCTACGCGTCCGCGCCTGTGTCGCCCCTCA
>NZ_PSRT01000155.1 GCF_004212635.1 Bradyrhizobium genosp. SA-3
CAGCGGCTGTGGAGGGAAGCACTGAGCGATGTCCGGACTAACGCCGCGAGCCGACGTGACAACGGTTCAAGCGCACTTCGGCTCGGGGCCATGTACAGACTCATGCAATGCAGCAAACAGCATCGTCTCACTCCATCACCCTGTCAGCGCGCACCAGTAAAGCCTCCGGAACCATCACACCCATCGCCTTAGCCGTCTTGAGGTTGATCACCAGCTCGAATTTCGTCGGCTGTTCGACCGGCAGATCGGCAGGCATCGTGCCGCGCAAGAGGCTCGCCGCAAAATGTGCAGTACGGTCTGCTAACTGATCGTTGGATGGGCCGTAGCCGATAAAGCCACCTATCTCGGCCCAATAGGCCCATTGATACATGGCCGGAAGCCGCAGTGCTGCAACTCGTTCGATAATCAGCGGAACATTGCCGTCGAGCATTGAGGACGAAAAAACATTCAGCGCCGTGGCGCCCGATGCCTGTGCCTTATCGATAGTCGCGACAATCTCCTCGGCTCTGGTGATGCGATAGATTGAAAGCTCGACGTTTCTTGCGCGCGCCGCCTGTTGCAGGGCGCGAGCGTGTGGAATGCTGGGATCGGCGAGAGCCGCCATGCGGCGAATCCCGGGCACGGCTTCGATCAGGATGTCCTGTCGCTTGCCGTCAAGCTCACGGGAGAAAATGCTGATCCCCGTGTTATTGCCATTGGGCCGGGCGAACGATTCTACCAATCTTGCCGCGACCATATCGCCTGCGATCCCGACGATGGGAATGCTCTTGGTTGCCTGCTGTACGGCATGAATTGCCGCGTTGCTAGCAGCATAGATGACATCGGGTTGGGCTATGACCAGCTCCGCCGCATATTGCGAAATCAGATCGAAATGCGCAGCAAAGGCTCGGTAATCAATCGTGAGGTTTTGGCCTTTGAAACCAGCGCGCCGTAGTTTGTCGAAAAAAAGTACGTTAAAGAGAATATCGCGAGGATGCGGAGACAAGCAACCTAGGCGATATGTCCGTCCCGCTTTCTGGGCCAGCGCTGCGAGCGGCAACGCCACCACCGCACCGCCGACAAGCGTTATGAACTCGCGCCGTCGCATTTCGTCGCCCTCAAGGCTGAGCGACAGCCTAACATATGCTTCAAATCCCACCGGTATTATGCATCACAGCAATATGCGCGCTGATGTCGCAGATGGGTCAAAAGCGGCGGTCGAGGATCGTGGCGGATGAGTCCGTTTCACTCGCGATAGCTGCCCTAAGCGAACCACCGAGCGACCTCACGTGTCGCGGGGTGGAACTCGGCGTCAGAAGTCGTGCGCTTCCTCACGCGCAGTTCGCCGTCGATGACGCATGTTCTGCCAGACGGCCAACCCAACCGAGAGCGCCGCGCAGAGCAGCAACCCGCCGGAGATAGGCCGCGTGAGGAACAGCAGCGGGTTGTCGTCCGTCATGATCGCCCGAATCAGATTGATCTCGATCTGATCGCCGAGGATGAGGCCGAGGATCAGCGGCGCCAGCGGGAATCCAGCCTTAACCAGCGCATAGCCGAACACACCAAAGCTAAGCAGGACGTATACGCTCTGCATGGTGTTGTTGAGCGCGTATGCACCGATCACGCAAAGTACGAGAACGACCGGCGCGAGCACCGCGAGCCTCATGCGTGTGATCTGAATCATGAATGGCACGCCCACGGCCAAAATCAGCACCATCAGCGGGTGTGCCAGAATGTATGCGGCGTAGATACCGTAGGCGAGGCCGGGTTGCTGCGAGACGAACAGCGGCCCCGACTGGATTCCATGGATCGTCATTGCGCCAAGCATGACGGCGGTCACAGCGTCGCCTGGGATCCCGAACGCCATGATGGTCACCAGCGAGCCGCCGACGTTGGCGTTGTTGGAGGACTCCGACGCGATGATGCCTTCGGGCACGCCGGTGCCGAAACGCTCGGGGTGGCGCGAAAACTTCTTCGCCTGGTCGTAGGCCAGCATGTTGGCGGCGCTGCCACCGATCGCCGGCAGCACGCCGATCAGAATGCCGACGATCGTCGACCACAGCAGCAGGAACGGACGGCCGAGGATTTCGCCGATCACCTTGAGGTGGGAAATCTTAAGACTCGGCCGCACAGCCAGCGTGGCCTCTGGCACCTTTGGCACTCCTACTTTCTCGACGTCGGACATGATCTGGGCGAAGGCAAAAATCCCGATGAGCACAGGCAGGAACGGGAAACCGCCGCTAATGAACTCGGACCCAAAGGTGAAGCGCGGCACGCTACCGATCGGGTCCGTACCGATGACCGTGATCAAGAGGCCGATCGCTGTCGACAGGAGGCCCTTGATGAACGAGGCCTCGGCGAGGCCCGCCACCATCGCCATGGCCAGCACAAACAGCGAGAAATACTCCCATGGCCCGAACTCAAGTGCGATGGCCGCCAACGGTCCGGTCACTAGGATCAAGAACAGGCCGCCGAGCAGCCCGCCGAAGAACGACGACCATATGCCGAGCCAGAGCGCCCGGCCCGGCGCGCCCCCGCGCGCCATCGGAAAGCCGTCGAAGGTCGTGGCGATCGCGGAGGGCGTGCCCGGGATTCCAAGCAGACAAGCGCTGACCAAGCCGCCAGCGGAGCCGCCGACATAGACGCCGGTCATCGCGGCCAGTCCCTGCAGCGGATCGAGACCATAGGTGAACGGCAGAATGACGATGATCGTCATCGTGATGGTGACGCCCGGCAGCGCTCCGCCGATGACGCCTATGAGCGTGCCGGAGAACAGCGGAATGAGATACTTCCACTGCAGCACCGTCAGGAGCCCATGACCCAAAAGCTCGAACATCGCCTACCAATTTGTCCAGCTGCCGCGAGGAAGCAGCACTGTGAGGTACCGCTCGAAGAGCAGGTACGTCACCGCTGACGTGCCGATTGCTATGGCGGCCAGGACCGCCCACTGACGCCAGGTTATCGGCCTCTCGAGTGCCGCTTGCAGCGCGGCGACGAACAGGACGGTGGCGAGGCGATAGCCGAGCAGAGGCAGGAGCACGATGTAGACCGCGACAATGGCGAAGGAAAGCGCGACCAGGCCATAGGCCCGTCCTGCGTGTGCCGGCGCAGGGACGTCAGCCACGCTACCGCGCCGCGCGAGCAGGTCCTGCACGATCAGCACCGCGCTCGTGACGGCCATGAAGGTCAGGACGATGCGCGGATAGAAGCCCGGACCGACTGGCACCAGCGGCAGCTGCGGCAGTTCAAACGATTGCACAAGCAGAACCAGGCTGACGCTAAGGAAGATCAGCCCAGCGAAGCTATCGCGGCCAAGCCTCATTTCTTGACGAGGCCAACGTCGATCATGATCGCCTTGTTCTCTCGGTCAAGCTTATCGAGGAACGGCCCGTAGTCGCTGGCATCGAGATAAGCGACGCGCGTGCCCTGCTTCTTCATCGCCTCCGCAAACTCCGGTTCCTTGGCGGCTTTTCCGCAGGCTTCGTTCAGCTTGGCGCGCACGGGCGCCGGCGTGCTCTTCGGCACCATCAGGCCGCGCGACACCGCGTACACGATGTCCATGCCAAGCTCCTTCAAGGTCGGCACGTTCGGGATTTCGGGATCACGCTTCTCGGCAGCGATTGCAAGAAATTTCAGCTCACCTGCATCAACCTTGCCCTTCTGCGTCAAGTTGGCATCGGTCAAATCGACATGGCCGCCGAGAATTGCATTCATGCGCGGCGCAAGGCCTTCATAGGACACATACTTGAACTTGACGCCGGCCGCCTTTTCGATGAGCGCGGGGAAAATGTGGCTGGTCGACCCGAGGGTCGCCCCGACGGTGATCTGGCCCGGGCGCTTCTTGGCGTCGTCGGCAAGCTCAGCCCAGCTCTTCCAAGGCGTTTTGGGGCTCGCCGTCAGGATCGACGGCGTCGCAGAGAGCAGGCAGATCGGCTCGAAGTCCGTATATTTGACGTCGGTGACGCCGGCATAGTGCACAAGGTGGATGTAGTCGTGCACCGCATAAAGCGTATAGCCGTCCGGCGGCGAGCCTCGGGCTTCGCGCGCTCCGACGGTGCCCGAGGCACCGACGACGTTGGCGATCACGATTGGCTGACCAATGTGCTTTTGTAGAAGCGGCGCAAACGGACGGAAGATGCTATCCGTATCACCGCCTGCCGCCCACGGGACGACCATCTTGATCGGGCGCTCGGGATAACCTTGAGCCACCGCCGGCATGGCCATCGCGCCCAACGCTGCTATCACCGCCAAACTACGGAGCACTGCCCTCATGGTGCTTCTCCCTATCGCGGTTGATTGATTTTTTTAATCATAGCAAGGCGGCGGGACTTCGCAAACAATGATGCGACAAAGGTGGTCCGGCGGCGTTCGCGGCTCTCCGTCAAATCCAAACTCGTAGGGCGGAGTCCATGGGCGCCTTTGAGGCGCTTCGGAGACGTGCTATGCTATCAGCAGCCGACTGCTCCACGCGTGATCCGCAATTCTGAGTTGCGGACACCGACGCCTTAACGAGGTCGGTCGGCCATAGCTTGATTACTAGCCGGGGAAAACGCGAGCGCTAGGCTGCAGCATCATCCGTCGCAACCGTCCACCCGCAATGTTTCATCGGCTAGGGCGAGACGGACTTGAAGGAGGTCCGCATGAGCAGGTGTCTGTCGCTTGCAGCCACTTTCATTTGCGCTGGAGTGTTGGGCGTTACTGGCGTCTTGTCACCATCCCATGCCAAGGAAAAGATCAAGGTTGGTTTTATCGGTCCGTTGACCGGCGGCACATCCGCCAATGGTCTCGGCGGGCGCAATTCCGCGGATCTCGCTGTGCGGCTCCGCAATGCGGATGCGGAGGCCAAGTACGAATACGAGATGGTCGCGCTCGATGACGAATGCAAGCCGAATGTCGGCGTTCAACAGGCGACCAAACTTGCGACCGACAGGGAGATCATCGCGGCTGCGACGCATTACTGTTCGGCAGTGGCCATCGCCACGGTCGACGTCTATCACAAGTTCGGCCTGCCGGTGATCGTGTGGGGCGCGGTGCTGCCCGACATCACCTATCGGAACAAGTATGCCGAGGTGCACCGCGTCAACGGCACGATGATCAATCAGAACGAGCGCAATGCGGAGCTGCTGCCGAGCCTCGGCTACAAGACCTTTGCGGTGATCCATGACACAACCGACTACGGCAAGGGACACAACAAATATTTTAGCGAAGCGCTCGCCAAGCACGGCGGCAAGATCGTCGGCACCTTCGGCGTCACCTCCGACCAGCAGGATTTCAGCGCCGAGCTCACCCAGATCAAGTCGCTCAATCCGCAAGCCATCTATTTCGGCGGCTTGACGCCGATTGGCGTGCGCATCCGCGGTCAGATGGACAAGCTCGGGCTGAACACTGTGCTGTTCGATGGAACATCGGGGATCAAGTCCGATTCCTATATCGACGGTCTCGGCAAGCTGGCGGAGGGCTCGCTCTCCTTCATCGAGGGCGGCCCGACGGAGCGGCTGCCGGGTGGGAAGTTCTTCCTGGAGAAATACAACGCCCAGAATTACCCGAACCCGCCCGAGGCCTATGGCGGCTTCGCCTTCGCAGCCATGAGCCTGATCCTCGACACGATCGAGGAGGTGGGGCCCGACCGCAAGAAGGTGCAAGCAACCCTCAACAAGGTGAAGGATCGCGACTCGATCGTCGGCAAGATCACATTTGACGACCACGGACAGAACACGGTGGCCCTCATTACCGCCTTCGTGGTCCAGGATGGAAAATGGGTGGTCTGGGAGGACAGCGAATATGCGTCCGGAAAACGCAAGCTTCCGGGCCAGAATTAGCCTAGGCAGGAGAGCAAAGGTTTAGCAGCTTCCGTTTTGCTCCCGACAGGCTGGAGCCGCGGCATGGATCTGGGGCTGGTTGCCCAGCACACTATGAATGGGCTGATGCTCGGCATGATGTACGCGCTGGTTGCCGTGGGCTTTACCCTGTTTTTCGGCGTGCTGGACGTTATCAAGTTCTCGCATGGCGACGTGCTCACGGTCGGTGCTTTCACGGCGCTAGCCTCATTCATTGGACTGCAGAGCATCGGCCTCACCTCCGATGCGGTGGACCTCCTGGCCATGCTGGTAGCGGCCATCGGCGCCATGGCGCTGTTAGGGGCCCTTATCGCGCGGGCATTCATCCTGCCTTTGCGCTCCGCCCCGGCCCTCAACACACTTCTGATCACGTTGATGCTGGGCACGGTTCTACGTGAAGCCGTGCGGCTTTTTTATCCTGACGGCGCCAATCCCAAGCCGTTTCCGCGGCTGCTGCCGGCTCATTCCATCAACATAGGCAATTTCAACCTCAGGCTGGACAACGCGATCCTGCTGACGGCCGGCGCCCTTGTGATCGTCGGTCTGCAGCTCCTGCTTAACCGGACAAAGCTCGGGCTCGCGATCCGCGCGGTTGCGCAGGATGAGGAGACAGCCAAGACCATGGGCGTGAACTTCAATGCCATCGTGCTGATTACGTTTGCTATCGGCTCCGCCTTGGCTGCCGTCGCGGGATTGATGAACGGTCTCTATTATAACGAAATCAATTTCGGTATCGGGCTCTATCTCGGCGTGGTTGGATTCAGCGCCGCCATCATCGGCGGGCTCGGCAGTATCTACGGTGCGATCCTCGGCGGATTCCTGTTCGCTGGGCTGCAGACCATTGGCGCCGTCGCGTTACCCTTCGCGAGCGCCTACAAGGATGTGTTTGCGTTCGCCGTGGTGATCGCGCTCATGGCGTGGCGACCGACCGGTCTCATTCCCGAGAAGTTGAGCGAGCGGGTGTGATATGGCGCTTTCGGGGAACGATGGAAAGCGGTCGCTCCTGCCGGGAGCCGCTGCCGTGGTCCTGGTCACGGTATTCCTGATCATCCTTCTGCGGGTTGAAAATCAGAAAGGGATCATCGCGCTCCTGGCCCTTGGTATCGGCGCCATTATCTTGGCCAACCGGCTCGGATTGCTGAAGCCCGTTACGCACAGTTTCAGCGAGCGGGAAGACGCGCTGGGGCTGCTCACGATGTTCGCGACGCTCGCGGTTGGCGCGGTCTTCCACGAAGACCATTTCGTCCTGCTGCTTGTCTGCACCGTGGTGCTTTACACCGTCGCGACACTGGGGCTGAGCATCCAATTCGGCTATGCGGGGGTGCTCAACTTTGCAGGCGCCTCGTTTTTTGGCATCGGTGCGTACACCGCTGCGTTGCTCAATCAGCTTACCGCCATTCCGCACCTGCTCGTGCTCTTGATTGGCGGACTCATGGCGGCGCTGATCGGATCGCTCCTCCTGCTGCCCGTCTTGCGCACGCGCGGTCATTATGCGGCGGTGGTCACCATCGCGTTTGCACTCCTGTTCAAGACTTTTCTGGAGGTGAATGACGTCCTTGGAGGTCCCCAGGGGCTTCAGGTGCGAGGCATGACGATCCTCGGCTGGTCGTTCAATGACAATATCGAGATCGGTGGAATAGAGCTGTCGTTCTATCTCAATTATTTCGTCATGAGCATGATGATCGTGGTCTTGGCTTTCGTCGTCGTGCGACGGCTTGAGCGGTCCTGGATCGGCCTCAATCTCGATGCGCTGCGGCTGGACGAGATCGCCGCCGGTTGCTTCGGACTCAATATCGTACGCTGGAAGATAACGGCCTTCCTGCTCGGCAATTTCCTAATCGGCGTTGCCGGCACGTTGCATGGGATGGTCGTCGGCTTCGTCCAGCCGAACAACTATACGTTCGCCGACTCGCTCGTCCTGGTATCGATCCTGCTGCTCGGGGGCATCGGCAATCCCTGGGGCGTGGCCGTGGCAACCTTGATCGTGGTCATCGTTCCCGAGAAGCTGCAGGTTATCCAGGAATATCGCTTTCTGCTCTATGCCGCGTTGGTCATGGTGGTTCTGCTGTTCCGGCCCGAGGGCCTGTTGCCTCGGCCGGTGCGCAGATATTTCCCCGGATGGCGGCCATGACGCGAAATCCCGCGCCGCGTGAAGAATTGCCGCTGGTGCTCGAGGCGCGGGGTCTGATCAGGCGTTTTGGGGGCGTCCTGGCGCTCGATCATCTCGACCTCGATGTCGCACGGGGCGAGATTGTTGGCCTGATCGGCCCGAACGGCTCCGGCAAGACCACATTCTTCAACGTGATCACCGGGATCTACTGGGCAGATGCAGGTCACGTGTCCTTCGACGGTGCCGAGATTACGCGGGCCACCCCGCAAGCCATCTATCACGCAGGAGTATCGCGCACGTTTCAGCGCTCGCGGCTGTCCCTGCCGCTGTCGATCTTCGACAACATCATGATCGGCAACCACAAACGCCTCAACCAAGGCCTGTGGTTCAATCTCGTCACGCGCCACGCGTTCAAGGCCGAATTCGAGGAGAGCTTTGCCGAAGCGCAAGCTTTGGTCGAGGTTTTCGACCCGCCGCTCGCTCGGCGCATGCTGGAGCCGGTCGCGGGCCTGCCCATGATCGACCGCCGCCGCATCGAGATCTGCCGCGCGCTGATCAGCCGCCCCCAGCTGCTGCTGCTGGACGAGCCCTCCGCCGGCATGACGCACGAGGAAACGAGCCAGCTCATGGACGACATATTGGAAGTGCGGAAGCGACTCGATGGGCTTTCGATTGTGATCGTCGAGCATGAGATGGGTGTCATCGAACGCATCACCAACCGTTGCGTGGTGCTCAATTTCGGCCGCAAGATCGCCGCTGGTACATTCGCGGAGATCGCCGCCGACCGAATGGTGCAAGAAGCATATCTGGGTCTAAAATGACGAACGACGGGGCCAACGCGCTCGTGATCGAAGGCGTCTACACCGCCTACGATCAGGCCAACGTGCTCGTGAACGTCTCGCTGACGGCCGCGTCGGGCAAGATCACCTGCCTCCTCGGTGCCAACGGCTCTGGCAAGACCACATTGATCCGCTCGATCCTCGGACTGACGCCACCGAACAGGGGTCGCATCCGATTCGGCGGCGTGGACCTTGCGGGACTTCCGACCCACCGGGTGATCGCGGCCGGCATTGCCTGCATTCCCGAAGGGCGGCGGGTATTCGCAAGGCTCACGGTCGAGGAAAATCTGCGCATGGGCGCTTATCGGGAGACATCGGACGCTGCTGTCGCGCAGCGCTTGGCGCAAGTCTATGCCACCTTCCCGCGGCTCGGCGAGCGCCGCGATCAGCTTGCCGGCACCATGTCGGGAGGCGAGCAGGCGATGGTGTCCATTGGCCGGGGACTCATGCGCGCGCCGAAGCTTCTCCTCATAGACGAGCCTTCGCTCGGCCTCGCGCCCATCCTGGTGCGCGAGAACTTCAAGATCATTCGCCGCATCAACCAGCAGGGCATCACGGTTTTCCTGGTCGAGCAAAACGTCCATCAGACGCTCGCGATCTCCGACTACGGCTACGTCCTCTCCAAGGGCCGCGTCGTTGCCGCTGGCGAGCCAGGCGAACTCAGTCAAACGAAGCAGGTGCACGAGGCGTACTTCGGATAATGGTTCCCACTTGTCGCTGGCGCCTCACGCTGAGGGTTGTTCCCGCGATCGTAGCGATGGGACCCCATATGCTTCGGATTGCAAATCAGGTTGCTCGCCAATTGTAATCTGCTTCGGCTCATGAGGCTCGATTTGGCGACAACTCATCAACTTCCGGTTTGCCCCCAGACAGCCGACATACGGACGATCGCTCTGTTTGGTTGGTTTGGGCCAAGGGCGGCCAGCCCATCAACCGCATCCATCCACCCGTGAACCACGGCCCGCGCGAGAGGGGTCGGATGCTTCTCGTTGAGGGCCGCAGTTGCGTCGCTGTCCGTGAGGGCATAGCGGCGTCATGTATCGGGTCGCGACGCGGATGTACTCGTCACCACTCTTCACGAAGATCGTGGCCGTCCCCTGAACCTGCTTTACGACATCATCAACGAGCTCGAAATTGTTGTTCATCCTGGTTGACCCAAAATAGATGGCAGGCGCTGCTTTGCCGCCGACAGCCTCTGTCCCTTCGATCTTGGGTGGACCTAGTCTATTCGCCTTCGACTCCAGGAGCTCCATCGCGGCCTTTACCTTCGCATCCTGAGCCTGGCCAACGTCCGGCAGAAACATGATGGCCCCGATGAGGCACGCGATTGCCCGGATGACGTTTGCAATTTGCTTGAGGTTCATGAGCCTTCCTCCAAATGAAAAACGCCTGCATGCGCCAACGGTCGTCTCCGTACTTTCGGCGACGACGCGGAAGATCCTGCTGCGGCGGTTTGGGTTTAACGTCACGCGATGACCTCGCACCTGAATCGGCGTGCCGGTACGCGTCTCGACCAAGTCCGGCATGCTCATGGGCCAGGTCCTTGGATCAATCGAATGTACGTCCAGATTTTCGTCAAAGCGCGCGCGGACTATGTCCCGCGCGTAGGGCAGCATACCGCTGAATAACGACGCGGCTCACTGCAAATTAGGGCAGCACTTCTACCTTTAAGAGGGCCATTCAGCGAGCCGCCTTGGGCTTGGCCTCGGCATCTATGGCGCAGTTGGGTCAAAATGCGAAGAACTCAACGTGAGCAAATCTAGTCCGCTCTATCCCCTTGAACAGATCTCGACGAGGCATGCGGACTTCGCCGATGGGGCAGAAAGCCGACATGGCGACCAAGTTATTCAAGCACCTCGTCGGCGCACGCGATCAAGCTTTCCGACAATTCAAAGCTCATCGATTCGCTGTCCTCAAGCTGAAGATCAACTGTGGGACGTTAGGCCGCTTAGCTCAATGGTCGCGGTCGGCGGGGTACGCCGGTGGGACAATCGAGGGCCATGCGATCCCAATGACCGAGGTCGGCTGCCGCCAGATACGTGCTCTCCAGGAAGGCTGTCAGCGCGACCTCTGGGCCAGCCGATTGTCTCACGACATCATAAGGCAGAAGAAATTCCCCGAGCTTCCGGTCAAAGTAGGCCCCATCAGGCATCACTTTCGCGTCCGCAAGACCTGCAGGAGCGGGATAGGCATAGGAGTAAAAGGCCGCAAAATCCGTGCCGCCGCCGCCCGGCCAAAAACCTGCCGACGAGACTTCATGACTGTATGCCTCGCGGGTCACCTCGTCCGGCAAAGCCGGAATGCCACCCGGATGTAGGGGCGCGGGGCGTCCGGAGAAGCGCGTGACCGCTAGATCAAAGCTGCCCCAAAAGAGATGAACCGGACTAGCCTTTCCGATGAAGCCGGTTCGAAATCGGGTGAACACATTGTTGGCGAGGACGAGCGCCTCGAAGAACCTTGTCACGGCTGCAGCATCGTAGGGCCTCTTTTGCCGATCATCGCGAAATGGGATGGGAGCTGGCACCTCGCTGGGTCGGTCGTGAAGCTCCGGCGTGCCCCCAATACGCCGAACGAGTTCGAGGAAATGTGCATAGAAGTCAGCCACAGACATCGGTCCTAACGGAAGCTCAGTCGTGCGCCCGTCTGCCGCTTCTCCGATGACGGCATGTTTCCGGAGATCAAGGGTGATCTCAATGCCAGCCCCGTCCGGTACCAGCGAAGTCGTCAACCCGCGTGCGTTGACGTAGAGGGTCGCGTGCCAGGAATGGTTGAGCCAAGGCGTTCGTGCAAGTCGGTACTTACCCACAATCTGCGAATACATATGGAGCGCGGAACATGTCTCGCGCCACTTCTCGAACGGGATGTCTGGCCAGTTTGCGTTCACGGTGCTTCCTCCAACTAAGCTTCATCCGGGTGGTCACAGCACCGAGATGATGTTAGGCGCGGTCCATTCGGCGCTCAAAACTAGACCATGAAACGCGAGTAGAGCTAGTCTTCCATTGTGACGCCATAATGCGCGACTTCGCACCGAAGACGCTTGTGGCGCGAAGCGATCATTCGCCAAACTCCCATAGTCGGCTTTGGTCAGGCTCGGAACTAAGTGTTGGCGCGAGCCTATTCCGGTTTGTCACTAAATCAAGACACGGCGACCTTTGGCGGGCGAATCTCGCTGGGTGTATACAAGGCGCGCCCTCGCCGGCGACAACCGTCTTTCTCGAGCATCCAATGGTTGGATTCACACGGCCGCCCTGCGACGCGGGAGTCATCCAGGCGACAACCTGCTTTGACCAGGCTCTGTCGTAAAGCCGCAAGTGGCTGACGCTGGCGGCGACCATGGTCGGGTCGAGAGCATGGCGTTCCTCAACGGGTCGCGATCAAGGATTGAGCTTGATGCTAGATGAAGCCTCCCTGCCCTTTCAGACAAGTAGTGAAGTTTGCGCGCGAAAGAAGCGAGACGACCGTGGTTTCCAACCGTAGCTTTCGTCGGCCCGCACAAGAACACGAGCCATTGTAACGAGGTTCGTCGGTGCGGTAATCGCTCGCACCGCTCACCGGACATCGTCCCCTAGACACCTCGGTCCGCTTTTGCGCCAACAGCTTCACCACTATTCGATCGGTGGAATGGTGCGCAACCAGGCAACGAGGGCGTTGAGATTCTGCCCAGTCATCTTGCTAACTGGAATCTGGGAAGTCTCATCGGTGTCCTGACAGGTAAAGCCTTTGGGGTTGGCGCGACCCGGAAGCACGAGGCAGTTCCGGGCTTCTACTCATCGTCCAGAGCAAGCCTCGATCGCTGCGAACGAGGACGACAATTGCATGTTTCCGCTTTTCCGAGCGCGTTTTGGGTGTCACCATGCTCGTGAAAGGACGGGAGGGCCGCCATGCGCTGGTGTGTCTCGGTCGGGGCGGTGCTTGTTGCGGGGGCGATGGTCGGAGGTGACGTTGCTGGCATTGCCGCGCCGACCCCGAACTCTCGATTCGCCGACACCAACCACAGTGTACAACCCGTCAATGTCGAGCTCGTTATCGCCGTCGACGTCTCCTATTCGATGGATATGGACGAACTTGCCATTCAGCGCGAGGGCTATGCACAGGCCATCGTCTCGAAAGACTTCCTTCAGGCCTTGAGGGCCGTTCCGGGCAGCAAGGTGGCCGTGACCTATTTCGAGTGGTCGATGTCGGGCGACGAGAAGATCATCATTCCCTGGCGCATGATCGACGGCCCGGAATCGGCGGATGCAGTGGCCGCCGAAATCATGAAAACGCCGGTTCGCCGAGGTTCAAGTACCTCGATTTCCGGCGCGATTAGTTTCGCACTGCGGCTGTTCGAAGAGAATCCCTATCGCGGGTTGCGGCGCGTCATCGATATCTCCGGCGATGGGCCGAACAACGATGGAGCCTCCGTAACCGGCGCGCGTGACGCTGCCCTGGAGAAGGGCATCATCATCAACGGCCTCCCGATCATGGTGAAGGAGCCATCCCTTTCGGCGATCGATATCGAGAATCTCGATCTCTATTACGAGGACTGCGTGATCGGGGGACCCGGCGCCTTCATCATGACGATCAAAGATCGCGAAAAATTCCAGGAAGCGATCCGGACCAAGCTTGTTCGCGAAGTTGCGGGCCTCACGCCAGAGAGCGGGATCGTCCCAGCCGCCGAGAAAGAGCCCCGGGTGCCCTGTCTGATCGGCGAAAAAAAATCGCAGGAGCGCGGCCGGCGGTGAGTGTCGAGACAATCATTCAGAGCCACCGGACGAACAAACTTTAGACAGCAGTTTATCATGGTCGCCGCCCCACGCGCCGGGGCATTGGAGGTGCTAACGTCCGTTCGTGGCCCACACCGACGAATTCCCGCGCTCGTCCAAATGCAGCTGTTAAGGGTCGACCGGAAATGGCTGACGACGGCGACTGGCGAACAGGTTTTGGAAACTGTGCCCCAGCAGGCCGTCGTCAGCATATATTGGGGCACAAGGAGGTGCGATATGGCAACATCAGCTACCCAAGTCGTTTTTGATACGCCGGCGGCGGTGTTCCAGCTTCCGGCCACCGACGGCAAAACTTACGCACTGGACGACGTTGCGGGCGAAAACGGCACGGTCGTCGTCTTCATCTGCAACCATTGTCCCTATGTTAAAGCGGTGATCGACCGCATGGTTTCGGACGCCCGCGTGCTTATGTCGGAGAGCATAGGCTTTGCGGCGATTTGCTCGAACGATGCGGCGAGCTATCCCGAAGACTCATTCGAGAATATGAAGCGTTTCGCGAAGGCTCATGATTTCCCGTTTCCATATCTCCACGACGAGACCCAGACAGTCGCTCGGGCGTATGGGGCGGTCTGTACGCCGGACTTCTTCGGTTACAATGCCGACCGCAAGCTCAAGTATCGCGGCCGGCTCGACGAAGGGCGCACAACTCCGCCTCGCGCGGGGGCGCCCCGAGAGCTTGTCGAGGCCATGCGCGCGATTGCGACCACCGGTCTGGCGCCAGCTGACCAAAAGGCGTCTATTGGCTGCTCGATCAAATGGAAGGACGAATGAAGCCGATCCCTGTCAACAGGTTTCGTATCTGAGACCGCCGCGTGTGGCAGCATTTGCTGCACCATGTGCGATTTCACTAGCGGCATCACAAGGGCCCTGCGGCATTGCCGGGGTCGCATTTGCGCGCCTTCTCCTTCAGGTCTGCTTCCGGGGCTTTGTGTTTAGGACCACGGCGGCTCTTCGCTCGCCCCGGCTGCCTCGTGGTGGATCGTGATACCCGCCGAACGCAAGCCGCTCAACAATACCGTTCTTACAGAGGCACCATCGAATCCAATATCCTTGGCGTTTGGTGGATGTGCCTCGCTGCCCTTCAATCGGAGCGCCAAGTGCAGTTGCTCGCAAAGGTGCTGAACGACGAGATTGACCTGATCGTCAGTCATGATCTGCTTTTCCTGCTACCATTTTGCTATCCAACTAAGTAGCACACACGAAAATTGGGCGGTACGCGATTGGACCGCCCCCGAGGATCGACCCCACGCGATTGCCATGTACTTCAGCATACGCTTGGGACGAAAACCAGAAGCGGGAACCCCGTGTCAATCACTGGCGATGCCCAACGGACGGTGCCGCATGACGGGGACCTTCGCTCGGCGCTCCGTAGGGGAATAAGGTCTTCGGGGCTCGACACGGCCGACGACGCGGCGCGGCATGTCCGCGCCTGGCCGGTTTGGGACATGCCAACCGGCCTGGAAACTGTCCGCTTATCGAGGTAAACTGGAAGTGGCTCGCCCGCGGTCAAAATGGCGTATTGACTCCAACCGGACGTTGCGCGCCCCAAGACAGGAACTGTGGTATCCTCCGTCAACGCGATGGGACGGTCCAATGAAAGCGGCTGCCCCTCGAATGGCACTTGCTGCGCGTCCTCCTGTCCTCGCCGGGCTCCGGGACAGCACAAAATGGCCTGGCATCCCCACCTCTTAGGTGCTGCTCGCACGCGCCGACGAGGTGATCGAATGAGTGCGCCAGGCAAGCTGGTGCGATCCAGCCGGCGGAAGACCGGTCCGAGTAAGGGGTAGCGCTCTCCCGGGTCTCGAGGAGGACCAGCATCGTGAAGCGGGACTTCGACCTCATCGTCTATGGCGCGACGGGTTACACCGGCCGTCTCATCGCCGAATATCTGGCGACGTCCTATCGGGGCGACGATGCGCCGTCCTGGGCGATCGCGGGACGCTCGACCGACAAGCTTCAGAAGGCGCGTGCCGACATCGGCGCACCAGACGATTTGCCTTTGGTGAAGGCGAATGCCGGCGAGCCGGCCAGCCTACGTTCGATGTGCGAGCGTGCGGCCGTGATTATCACGACGGTCGGGCCTTATCAGCTCTACGGCGCCGAGCTTGTGGCGGCCTGCGCGGCCACGGGCACTGGCTATGTCGATCTGTGCGGCGAACCGGCGTGGATGCGGCGCATGATCGACGCCCATCACGAAGAGGCGAAACGGACCGGCGCGCGCATCGTCTTCTCTTGCGGCTTTGATTCCATCCCGTTCGATCTCGGCGTGCTCACGTTGCAGGAGAAGGCGCGCGAGAAATTCGGACGCCCCGCGCGGCGGGTTAAAGCCCGCCTGCGCAAGGTGAAAGGCGGCATGTCTGGCGGCACCGCAGCGAGCGCTCAGGCGACATTTGCCGCCGCCGCACGCGATCCCGCCCTGATCCGGCTGCTGACCGATCCCTTCGCGTTGACGCCGGGGTTCACCGGGCCGTCTCAGCCGTCGGGCCTCATCCCCGAATACGACCCGAGTATGAACGTGTTGCTCGTGCCGTTCCCCATGGCGCCGGTCAACACCAAGAACGTGCACCGCACGAATTTCCTGTTGGGGCATCCCTACGGCACGGACTTCGTTTACGACGAGATGATGGTCGCGCCGGGATTTGGGGAAATTGGTCGCGTGACGACGGAGACGTTCGCCACGATGGTTTCCTTGCTCGGGACCGGCGGTCTCAAACCGGGCGCAGGCCCGGCTCGGGAAGAGCGCGAGAAGGGCTTCTACGACATCCTCTTCCTGGGCGAGCTGCCGGATGGCGGACGGGTCGAGGCGGTCGTCACGGGCGATCGAGATCCGGGCTACGGCTCGACCAGCAAGATGATCGCCGAGAGCGCTCTCTGCCTCGTGCGCGACGTGCAGGGCGAGGGCGGCATTTGGACGCCGGCGGCGCTGATGGGTCCGGTGTTGCGCGAGCGTCTGAGGGAGCGCGCCGGCCTCACCTTCGGCGCGCGTTGAGGTAACGCTCAGAACTGCAGCAGCATGTTGGATTACGTGGATCGTAACCAATGAGAGCGCGGACTGGCGTGCGCGGCCTCAAATCCGGTTCAATGGCCGCTTTCGGCCCGTTTGAGACATCCCCTCTGGCTCTGAGAATGTCCGATTATCTAAGGTTTCACGATGAAGAAGGTAATCAACTCAGCACCGTCGCGCCGCCACTTTTTGCGGCTGACGTCCATGGCCGCGGCATCAGCTCTGACTCCAACGGTGTTGTGGGCCGAGCAGCAAGAAGCCGCGGATTCGGCCACATCCCAGGCCGTGTCCGCACGCATTGCCACGTTCGAGGAGGTATGGCGGACCGTGCGAGACCGGTTCTACGATCCGCACCTACACGGGCTCGACTGGTCGGCGGTCCGGGAACGTTACTTGCCGGACGCCACGCGGGCGAACTCCGAAGAGGCGCTGGCCGGCGTCATCAATAGCATGCTGTCTGAGCTGCATGCTTCGCACACCCGCTACTACACACCGTACGAACCAGAGTATTACCAGCTTTCCGACATCTTTGCTGGTGCGTTAAGGCGGCGCGGACTGGAACGTGTTTTTCCGAGTGGCCGTATCGCCTATCCCGGCATTGGCGTCCTCTCGCGTCTCGACATGCAGGGCCGCAGCCTGATCACCGGTGTCATAGAAGGCACGCCGGCCCAACAAGCCGGCCTGCTCGCTGGCGATGTGATCGTGTTCGCCGATGGTGCACCGTTTCAGCCGGTACAGTCATTCCGTGGCAAGGTCAGCAAGGAAGTTGTGCTGGGGCTGCGTCGTGCCACCGCGTTTATGCAACTATCGGTTACTCCGGTTGAATTTGAGCCCAACAAAATGTTTTTGGACGGATTGAAGGCCAGTGCCCGTATAATACCGGCCAACGGCCGAAGCATCGGCTATGTTCATGTCTGGTGCTACGCTGGCTCCGTATATCACAGGACGCTCGAGCATCTTCTATCGCAGAGTCCCCTGAACGGCGCCGACGCGCTGATCTGGGACTTGCGTGACGGCTGGGGCGGCGCGATCCCCGGGTATCTTGATTTGTTCAACACGCGAGCGCCGACGATGCACGTCACTGATCGCAATGGCGCCAGCGAACTCGAGAACGTGAAGTGGCGCAAGCCCGTTGCCATGCTTGTCAACGGTGGCACCCGCAGCGGCAAAGAGATCCTTGCCTATGGCTTCAAGAAATATCGGCTTGGCGAGGTCATCGGTAGCCGGACCGAGGGAGCTGTCCTCGCTGCGACGGCATTTCTCATTGACCGCGGCTTGCTGTTGCTCGCGGTCGGGGACGTGCAGGTCGACGGCGAGCGGCTGGAAGGCGTTGGCGTCGCACCCACGATCGAGGTCCAAGCTGACCCGGCCTCCATGGGTCTAGGTGATCCTCAACTCAATCGTGCAATCGCAGTCCTATCCGTGGCCTGATCCTCGGGAGGCAGCCCTGCTAGCTCTGACCCTGATCCGCGGGGACCGGACGCCACAAGTGAAATGTTGCGTTTCTTGCTAGAGCATTCGCTCCCACGGCAGCTAGGCTAGAGTTAGGCTGCTCGTGGCCCCTGTGAGACATTCGGGCCAGCCGAATGTCCGGTTTGCGCCAAGAGCTGCCCTTCCCGCCAGGTCGCATTTTGACCCACAAGAGACATCAACCGGATCGCGAGATGGAAACGAGCACCTCCGGGGTGCGTTGATTTTTCTGGGTACTACGAAAGGCAAAACTGCACAGCGCCACGTATATGGCCGATTGGATGAAACCCTTCGCCCGGACGATCGACGCGGCAAAGAAGTACGTCATGTCGAGGAGGATAGCGAGATGACAGAACGAATTTCGCTGGAGGGAAAGGTC
>NZ_PSRT01000156.1 GCF_004212635.1 Bradyrhizobium genosp. SA-3
TCCACGCCCACAAGCCGCCGCAGGGCGGCCAATCGCCGATGGCGCGGCAATCGGAAATCCCAGGCGTCGCCGCCGTGATCGCGGTCGCCTCCGGCAAGGGCGGAGTGGGCAAGTCGACCACCGCGCTCAATCTGGCGCTCGGCCTGCGCGACCTCGGGCTCAAGGTCGGGCTGCTCGACGCCGACATCTACGGTCCCTCGGTGCCGCGGCTGACCGGCCTGCGCGATAAGCCGGAGCTGAACGACGAGCGCAAGATGATTCCGCTCCGGCGCTTCGGCCTCGCCATCATGTCGATCGGCTTTTTGGTGGAGGAGGAGACCGCGATGATCTGGCGCGGTCCCATGGTGATGTCGGCGGTGACACAGATGCTGCGCGACGTCGAATGGGGCAAGCTCGACGTGCTGGTCGTCGACATGCCGCCGGGCACCGGCGATGCCCAGCTCACGCTGGCGCAGAACGTGCCGCTGAAGGGCGCCGTGATCGTCTCGACCCCGCAGGACCTGTCCCTGATCGACGCAAGACGGGGGCTTGCCATGTTCAAGAAGGTCAACGTGCCCGTGCTCGGCATCGTCGAGAACATGAGCTACTTCCAGTGCCCACATTGCGGCACCAAGTCCGACATTTTCGGCCATGGCGGGGCGCGGCACGAGGCCGAGAAGCTTGGCGTCCCGTTCCTGGGCGAGATCCCCTTGCACATGGCGATTCGCGCCACCTCGGATGCCGGCAATCCCGTGGTCGACAGCGAGCCGGACGGACCTCATGCGGCGATCTACCGCGCCATTGCAGGCCAGGTCCGGGACCAGCTCAAGGGTGTCATCGCCGCGGCCTGAACCGGTCGCCGCGGCAAGCTCCGGGGACATGCGACTTTCGTAGAGCCCCGTCATGCCATTGTCGCGTTCCGCAAGCGGGGCTTCCGTGTTAAACGCCCACGGCAGTCAAGCCCCTTCGGTTCGACGCGGCCTTCACGCGTCGCCGGAATGAGCGGCGGCAAAAGAGAAGTTAAGGGGAAACGCCCCAGCAAGGAGAGACCTGAAGATGAAGCGTCGTGATTTTCTCAAAGTGTCGGCAGCAGGCGCGGCGGCGACCGCAGTGGCCTCGCCGGCGATCGCGCAGTCCTCGCCCGAGGTGAAGTGGCGCCTGACTTCGAGCTTCCCGAAGTCGCTCGACACCATCTATGGCGGCGCCGAGCAGGTGGCGAAATACGTCGCCGAGATGACTGACAACAAGTTCCAGATCCAGGTGTTCGCCGCCGGTGAAATCGTCCCCGGCCTGCAGGCGCTGGATGCAACCTCGAGCGGCACGGTCGAGATGTGCCACACGGTGTCCTACTACTATGTCGGCAAGGACCCGACCTTCGCGATCTTCGCCTCGGTGCCGTTTGGCCTCAATGCGCGCCAGCAGAATTCGTGGCTCTATCAGGGCGGCGGCAACGAGCTCGCCAACGAGTTCTTCAAGAAGTCGAACGTGATCGGCTTCCCCTGCGGCAACACCGGCACCCAGATGGGCGGCTGGTTCCGCAAGGAGATCAAGACCGTTGCCGACCTCTCCGGCCTGAAGATGCGCATCGGCGGCATTGCCGGCCAGGTGCTCCAGAAGGTCGGCGTGGTGCCGCAGCAGCTCGCCGGCGGCGACATCTATCCGGCGCTGGAGAAGGGCACCATCGACGCGGCCGAGTGGGTCGGTCCCTACGATGACGAGAAGCTCGGCTTCGCCAAGGTCGCCAAGTACTACTATTATCCGGGCTTCTGGGAAGGCGGTCCGACCGTCCACGCCTTCGCCAACCTGGAAAAGTGGAATGCGCTGCCGAAGAACTATCAGGCGATCCTCACCAACGCGACGGCCAACGCCAACAGCTGGATGGCCGCGCGTTACGACATGCAGAACCCGGCGGCGCTCAAGCGTCTGGTCGCTGGCGGCACCCAGCTTCGTCCCTTCACCAACGAGGTGCTGGAAGCCTGCCTCAAGGCGACCAACGAGCTGTGGGCTGAGATCTCGGGCAAGAACGCCGACTTCAAGAAGTCGATCGACGCCATGCAGGCCTACCGCTCCGACGAATATCTGTGGTGGCAGGTCGCCGAATATACCTACGACAGCTTCATGATCCGCTCGCGCACCCGCGGCTGATCTACGGCTTAAGTCGTAAGACCAGTGGCCCGGCCTCCCCAAGGAGGCCGGGCTTTTTCTTTGCCGCAGTGCGATCGGGATGGCATTCGGCGGAGCGATGCTCCATGCTGTCCCGCAAGCCTCGGCAAGAAGGCCCCACAAGCAGATCCATCAGGGTAGGAAATCATGAAGAGAAGAGACTTCATCAAGGTCACTGGACTTGGTGCGGCCGGCGCCGCCACGCTCGCGGCGCCCGCGATCGCGCAGTCGATGCCGGAAATCAAATGGCGCATGCCGACGAGCTGGCCGAAATCGCTCGATACGCTGTTTGGCGGCGCCGAGATGATGTGCAAGATGGTCGCGGAAGCGACCGACAACAAATTCCAGATCCAGATCTTCGCCGCCGGCGAGATCGTGCCGGGTCTCCAGGTGCTCGACGCCGTGCAGAACGGCACCTGCGAGATCGGCCACACCGCGTCCTACTACTATTTCGGCAAGGACCCGACCTTCACCTTCGGCTCGGCCGTGCCGTTCGGTCCCAACATGCGCATCAACCAGGCCTGGTACATGCTGGGCGGCGGGCGCGACGTGCTCAACGAGTTCTACAAGGGCTACAACGTCGTCTCGCTGCTCGCGGGCAACACCGGCTGTCAGATGGGCGGCTGGTTCAGGAAAGAGGTCAACACGCCCGATGACATGAAGGGCATGAAATTCCGCGTTGGCGGCTTCGCGGGCCGCGTGCTCCAGAAGCTCGGCGTGGTGCCGCAGCAGCTCGCCGGCGGCGATATCTATCCCGCGCTGGAAAAGGGCACCATCGATGCCGCCGAATGGGTCGGCCCCTATGACGACGAGAAGCTCGGCTTCTACAAGATCGCGCCGCATTACTACTATCCCGGTTGGTGGGAAGGCGGACCGATGCTGCTGGCCTTCGTCAACCTCGACAAGTGGAACGCGCTGCCGAAATATTACCAAAGCGTGCTGGAGCAGGCCGGCCATTACGCCAACAACTACATGATGGCGCGCTACGACAACGCCAATCCGCTGGCGCTGAAGAAGCTGCTTGCGGGCGGCACCAAGCTGCACGCCTTCTCGCCGTCGATCATGGATGCCTGCCACAAGGCCGCCAAGGAGCTGCACGCCGAAGTCGGCGCGACCAACGCCAACTTCAAGAAGGTGCACGATTCCCTCGCCAAGTTCACGAGCGACGGCTACGCCTGGTTCCAGGTCGCCGAGGTCGGCTACGACATCTTCATGGCGCGGCGCTCGCAGAGCTGATCACGCCAGCTGTTGCCTGCAACGCCCCGGAGCGAAGGCTCCGGGGCGTTGTCGTATCCGCGTTTGGAGAGTGCCAGACTCAAAATATGCAAAAACAACCCCATGCACAGTAGACGAGGGGTTACGGCGGTACTTCCTGTCGATGTTGCTAAAAGGCTGATACGTCGACGTAAATCACTGGGGTGCGACGATCCTCGCGCAGCCGCGGCCCGCGCTGCATTTTGAGAGCGGAAGTGGGGTAGGGACCGCCGAGCGACGGATTCGTTTCGCTCGTCCGATGCTGCGAATTGCGAAGCCGCTTGACTCGTCGGGCAACACAGTGGCAAAAAGTCATCATCGAAAAATCCGAAAATCCTGTCGCGGTGCCGATCGTTGGCCGATCCTTGGGAGTGACCATGGACTTCGATCCCGATGAGGTTCAAGGCGCACTGCGCAAGGCATGGTCATTGTCGACGGCCAGCCAATGGACCGCGGATAATCCTGCGGCGGGGCAATGCAACGTCACTGCGCTGCTCATTCATGAGCTCTTTGGCGGCGACTTGCTGAAGACGCCTCTGCCGCAAGGCGATCATTTTTACAACCAGATCGAGGGGCGGCGGTACGACTTCACGGCGTGTCAGTTCGATCAGCCGATCGCGTACATGGACTTGCCTGCCGGTCGAGTCGAGGCAGAGCGAGGAGCAACAAACGACGAGCTGGCTGATCTCAGAGTTGCTTTTCAGGAGCACTATACGAAGTCAGGTTAAGGGCAGCAGCCGGCGCCGCCCTCTACGCTATCAGAGATCCGCTATGGGCCCACAAGCCGCCAGAGGCCACCACGAAGGCGCACGAGATCCTGCGAGAGAGGGCAAAGCGATCGGCTTAGGGCTATGAGCGGAAACCTCTCACTTCGCTGCAAGTCCTGCCATGCGGATGACGCCGGCGTATTTCTCAGTTTCTTGGACGATGAACTGCTCGAATTGTGCCTGTGAGCCGGGCATCATGTTCCCTCCGAGCTCTGCAAGCTTCTCCTTGATGCTCGGGGTTGCAAGTGTAGCGTTGACCTCGCCATTTAGCTTATCGACGATGTCTTTCGGTGTTGTTCGCGGCGCGCCTATACCGAACCACGATCCTGCCTCGTAGCCTGCGACGGTGTCGGCAGCAACCGGCACGTCGGGGAGGCTTTCCGATCTGCTCAGAGTTGTCACTGCGATCGGGACAAGTTCGCCCCGCTTGATGTGCGCAATCGACGAAGGCATTGGGTCGAACATTGCGTGGATGCTGCCGGCCAGAAGGTCCGAGAGCGCGGGTCTCGAGCCGAGATAGGGTACGAGCGTGACGTCTACGCCTGTCATGGTCTTGAACAGCTCGATGCCGATGTGCTGTGGCGTGCCTCGGCCGGCAAATCCGACCTTGAGCTTTCCGGGATTGGCCTTGGCGTAGGCAACCAGCTCCGAAACCGTCCTGATCGGAACGGAAGGATGCACCTCGATGACAAGCGGGACTTGGTAAAGACCCGCAACTGGCGTGATATCGCGACCAAAATCGAAGTCGAGCTCTTTGAAGAGGGTCGTGTTGATCGTGTTCACCGGCCCGCAGACGAGAAGCGTGTAGCCGTCAGGTTCTGCCTTGACGACAGATCTGGTGGCGACATTTCCGCTCTCGCCCGGTTGGTTTTCGACGATGAAGGGCTGGCCCAAGCGCTCGGAAAGCCAAGGAGCAATCACTCGGCCCGCGATGTCGACTGGTCCTCCGACGGGAAATCCCACTATGAGGCGCACACTTCGCGTCGGATAACTTTCCGCAGCCAACGCGATCCGTGGCACAGCCGCCGTCGCGATCGTGGCAAATGCGGTTTCCAGGAAATCACGCCTTTGCAATGGCATACCGTTCTCCTCCGAGCCAGGTAACGGCAGATATCGCACTTTGAGCGGGCGTTCGCTATGATATGCTCGGAGCGATCGTGATACTTTTTGGGTATGTCCATGGATCTCCGGCGCCTTCGATATTTCATTGCCGTCGCTGAAGAAAAGCACATCACGCGTGCAGCAGAGCGCCTCGACATGCAGCAGCCGCCCCTGAGTCGCCAAATCAGCTTGATGGAACGAGAAATGAACGTTCAGCTTTTCCGTCGTTCCTCTCGTGGCGTCGAATTGACCATCGCGGGTGAGGCACTCCTTCGCGAGGCCAAAGCCGTCCTCGTGCAGTTCGATCGCGCGATCGAAGCAACGCGCCGTGCAGCACGGGGTGAGCAAGGTACTCTATGCATCGGCATCGCACCAACTGCGCCGTTCAACCCACTCGTTCCCGACGCCATCCGCACGTTCCGTGAAAGATTTCCGATGGTTTCGCTGGTTTTGCACGAAGGGCTCAGCAACGAAATCGTTGCTCAGTTCAACAACGATCAAATGGACGTGGCATTCGTACGTGCTCCTGAAGTGCATGCAAACGGAGTCGTGGTGACACTTCTTCAAGAGGAGCCGTTGATCGCGGCGTTGCCAAGTCATCACCCCTTGGCAAGGACCAGATCGAAAACTGTATCGCTGAAAGGTCTGGCAAGCGACCAATTCATCATGATCGGTCCGGCGGGGACGGGTCTGCACGACGAGACCATGGCGGCGTGTCGAGCGGCGGGGTTTGCGCCTCGCCTGGGCCAGCCGGCGCCCCGAATTACGTCCACTCTTGGCTTGGTCGCGGCCGGGCTGGGCATCGCACTTGTGCCGTCGACGATGCAGAGCGCCCGTATCAAAGGGGTCACTTATCGCCGTCTTGCAGATGCCTCTCCGAAGGCTTTTCTCGGGTTGGCCTGGCGGCGAGATGATCCGTCGCCGGTCCTGAAGAAGTTCCTGAGCTTGGTTCGGGTGATGGCAAAGAAGAAACCTTCGTAATTCTGAGCTCACCTGTCCGCTTCGGCGCAAGACAATCGCGCCCGTTCACGGCTGATCGGTCCCTGCCAGATACTGTCGGAAGAAGGCCAGTGCGGCGGCGTTGAGCTGCGCGTGAAAGGCGGCGCGGTCGAACCCCGATCTGTCGGTGCAAACGTCGGGACGCTTCTTCGCCAGATCCGGCGTGCAGGGCGGAAGGAATGCATAGTGACCGGCGTTCGGCACGAGATGATAGTCGGGTTTGACCGGCAGGTCGCGCTCAATCATTGAAACGTAGTCCAGCGTGACTTCACCGCCGGTCCTGTCGTCTCCACTCAGCGCCGACGCCCAAAACTGGATCGGAATTTTCACGTCCTTCAGAGCCTCCCGGTCGAACAATGGACCGAAGGCAGGGTCGGCAACGACAAGGGCCTTGACGCGTGGGTCATGCGCGAATGCTTGTGCCGGGACTTCGCTTCGTCGCAGTTCGGCGCAGCTGGGTTTCGGAGAATTTTCCGGGCACAAGGCGATGGCCTTTCGCAGATCGGGATTGGCGCCCGCGACCACCAGGCCGGTGTAGCCGCCCCTCGAAAAACCAAAGAGCCCGACATGGTCGCGGTCGAGTTTCGCATGATCGGACCATGCGGTGAGCATATGGTCGATCAGTCTCGTGATGTCGGCCGGACGCTCCGTCAACGCGGCGAGCGTGTCCGCACGGCTCATGTCGCCGCCGCCGGCGTCGACCGGATGGTCGAGCGCGACGACGACGAACCCGGCATCGGCGAGCACCTCGGCCGTGTCATGATGGCCGATGAAGGATCCCCCATAGCCATGCGAGATCACGATCAATGGCAGCTTGTCACCTGAGACCGCACAGTCCCGCGTCGCAGGCAAAGTGACCGTGCGAAGTTTGACCTCGCCCGCCTGCTCCTGGCACGGCGACCACACGGCCGCCTGGAATGCTGGCAAGCCGGCCTCGGCCGGCACCGTGATGAAGCGAAAGCCGGCCGCCTGGGCGAACGTCGTCATCAGGCAGAAAGCGAATGCGAGTGTGAATCTCAGGACGTGCATGTGTTGCTCTCGTTTGAGTTCTGCCGGAGTCTCTGTTTGGAGCGGATCGGTCTGCAGGATGGGGTTTGGCTGCGCTCCATCCTACGACCTGTGCGCGGCCATGGCTTACACGAACCTGACAAGAGCGCTCTGACCTCTCGATGCCTGCTCGTCAGCAGTGCGGCGGCAGCGGCTGTCGATGTCATTCGCACGCGCGAAATTTGGTGTCATCTCAACGCTAGCGTGATGCGTAGTTCTTCGGTGTTCCTTTCGCGGAACGATCAGGCTATCGGAATCCGGCAATCGGACTGAAGTCGCGGCGGTTCGTTCACCGTCGTTCCGACTTCACGGTACGGTATACCGGACTCAACCAGTTCCGACGGGAATTCAGCTTTCACCTTACACGGCGGCTCTCGATCTTTGATCGAGATGCCAGGGCGGCCGTTTCCCGTGGGGACTTATCCATGAGCATGGCAATTGAGATCGTACAACTCCTGATACAATCTGCCGACAGTTGGCTTTTTGAAGGTAATCGTTCGGGTCTTAGCGATCGCGAATGGATGGCCTTGCGCTTTCTCGCTCGCGCAAACCGATTTTCGCGGACGCCGACTGCCCTCGCCAGCTTTTTGGGCACGACCCGCAGCGCCGCATCGCAGATTGCCGCCGTACTGCAGAGCAAGGGACTGATGGTCCGCAAGCCATCTGCAGAGGATAAGCGCTCGATTTCGCTCTGCGTTACAAGTGAGGGCGAGAGGTTCCTGGAGCGCGATCCGATGAATGCCCTGCGCGATCAGCTTGTGGCCCTTGAGCTCCCCGATCAATCTCGGCTGCGCGATACGCTTCGCCGTGTCCTGGTTGGGCTCGATGTTGCCACGCGCCGTCACCGTAGTGACGTTTGCAGTGAATGCATGTTCCTGATCGAGAGCGGAGAGGGGAAGGACCGCCGTTTCAAGTGCCGGCTCTTTCGGAAATCCATAGCCCAAAAGGACACGACCCTGCTATGCGCCTATTTCGAGGGGCGGGGTTAAAAGGGCCAGCTGCTACGAACGTCCGCCGTCCCCGCCTTACGGGTGCACACCTGATTGGCTTACACGAACCTGACCGGTGACCAGTTCCGCCGGGTGCTTTTTTGCTGGCCGCGGCGCTCCGAATGCTGGAAAAGAGCGAAGATGCGGCGCGAGCCGCGCGGTGACACCCGAACATCCGGCGGGAGTTTGATGCGCCTTCTGATCGTCGAGGACAATGTCGAGCTGTCGCGGCTCGTGGCTGGCGGGCTGGCAGCGGCCGGCTATGAGAGCGACATCGTCGCCAGCGCCGGCGAGGCGCGCGAGGCTGTGAGCAGCGTCAGCTATGCCGCGATGATCCTCGACCTCGGCCTGCCCGACGGTGACGGCCTGTCGGTGCTGCGCGAGCTGCGCCTTAAGATGGAGCCGCTGCCGGTCCTGGTGCTGACCGCGCGCAGCGGCCTGCAGGACCGCGTCACCGGCCTGCGCAGCGGCGCCGACGACTATCTCGCAAAGCCGTTCGCGATGGAGGAGCTGGTGGCGCGGCTGGAGGCGATCCTGCGCCGGCCGGGCCAGCTGCTCGGACGCTCGCTGCGCCTTGCCAATCTCGTCTACGACACCGAGAGCCGTCAGATCTTCGTCGATGACCAGCCGCGGATCATCTCCGCGCGCGAGACCTCGGTGTTGGAGATCCTGCTGCGCCGGCAGGGGCGGGTGGTGCCGAAGAAGAATGTCGAGGACCACATCTTCGGGCTCGAAGGCGAGGTCGCCTCCAATGCGGTCGAGGTCTACGTCTCGCGGCTGCGCAAGCAGCTCACCGAGCACGGCGCCAAGGTGGTGATCCACACCATCCGCGGCGTCGGCTATCTCATGGCCGAGGAAAAATAGCGTGGCTGCCGGCGGCCATGTCAGATCGCTCACGTTCAAATCGCTGATCTGGCGGATCGTCTTCCTGCACATCGTGGCGGTCGCGATGGTCGCGATCGTCCTGCCGCTGGTGCTGTTCTGGCTGCTCAATTCCGAGATCGACCAGTTGCACCGCGACGGCATGCGCGCCCAGGCCGAGGTGCTGGCGGAGCGCATCGTCGCCCAACCGGACGGCTCGCTGACGTTCAATCTGCCCGACAGCCTGCGCGGGCTCTATTCGGACGCTTACGGCCGCTATCAATACGACATTCGCGATGATGAAGGCCGGCTGCTGTTTTCCTCGCACCGGCGGGCCGGCGCCGCAGCGCTTCGGCCGTCCGAGACGATTTCCGGCGCCGGCGTCACCCGGACCATCGACGGCAAGATGGTACGCATCCGGGTCGCCGAGGATCTCGCGCATCGCGACGTCATCATCGACGACATCATTTCGAATTTCTTCCGGCGGGTCGGGTGGATCACCATCCCGATCCTTCTGGTCCTGCTCGCAACCGACATCATCATCTTCCGCCGCGCGATCGCGCCGCTGTGGAGGGCCTCGGAGGAGGCCAGCAATATCGGCCCCGCTCGCACCGACATCCGCCTGCCGACCAAGCAGATCCCGCGCGAGATCATGCCGCTCGTCACCGCCGTCAACCAGGCGCTCGACCGCCTCGAGGACGGCTTTCGGGTGCAGCGGCAGTTCACGGCCGACGCCGCGCATCAACTGCGCACGCCGCTCACGATCCTGCGCACGCGGATCGAGACGCTTGGCGACGGCGCGGCACACCAGGCGCTGCATGCCGACATCGAAGCCATGAGCCGGATCGTCGCCCAGCTGCTGGAGATCGCCGAGCTCGACACGCTGGTGCTCGACCCCGGCGAGACCGCTGACTTGCGCGCCGTCTGCGCCGATGTAGTCTGTTCGATCGCCCCGCTCGCGATCGCGCAGCACAAGGAGATCGCGCTGCGGGGCAGCGACGCGTCGGTCATGATCCATGGCAATTCGGAGATGCTTCAGCGCGCAATCTTCAACCTCGCCGAAAACGCCATCAAGTTCACGGCCAGGGATACCGCCGTCGAGGTCGAGGTGGGCGGGGACGGCTCAGTGCGGGTGCGCGATTGCGGCCCGGGCATCGCCGAGGCCGAGCGCGAGTTGATCTTCCAGCGCTTCTGGCGCCGTGACCGCCAGCGCAGCGACGGGGCGGGCCTGGGGCTCTCGATCGTGCGCGGCGTTGCGGACGATCATGCGGCGACGGTCGCGGTGGAGAATCTCCCCGGCGGCGGCGCAGAGTTCACGCTGCGGTTTCGGCTGGCCGAGAAGGGCGCCGCTTTTCCCTCTCCCCTTGCGGGAGAGGGGGGCTCGCCGCGTGAACGGCGAGACGGGTGAGGGGTCTCGCTCCGCGAGTCTCACTCTCAGCCGAGCGTGCCGAAACAACCCCTCATCCGGCGCCATAGCCGAAGCTTCGCTTCGGCGTTCTTAAGAACGGCGGCCGAAGGCCGCCTATGCCACCCTCTCCCACAAGGAGAGGAGGAAGAAAACAACCGCTATTTCAGCTTGCCGGTGGACAGATCCATGATCATGCGTGTGGCCAGATACAGACGCGGGACGATGCTGTTGAGCTGCACATATTCGGCATCGTTGGAGTGTGCACCGAAGCCTGACAGGCCCATGCCTTCCACCACGGCTCCCCTGGTCTTGAGCGCGGCAAACGCGGCGTCGGTGCCGCCGCCGGTCGCCTTCTCGTCGACCTTGAGGGACATTCCGAGCTCCTGATAGATCGTCTTGCCGTAGGCCGCCACGTGGCGCGAGGCCTCGTTGGCCTCTAACGGCGGGCGACGCACCTCGAACTTCAGGTCGACCTTGGAGTCGGGCAGCAGGCGATTCTTGATCTTGTCCTGCAGCGCCTTCTGCAGCTCGTCGAAATCCGCCACCTTGAGCGCACGTGCGTCGGCCTGGGCCGTGGCGTCGGCGGGGATCACGTTGCGATTGGTGCCGGATTTGGAGACCGTCCAGTTCAGCTTCAGGCCCTGTTCGGGCTTGGACAAGTCCTTCATCTGCAGCACCTGGTGCGAGAGCTCGTACAGCGCATTCACGCCGCCCTCAGGCCTTGCGCCGGCATGTGACGACTTGCCATGCACGGTGAGATAGGCCGAGCCGATGCCGCTGGTGGCGAGGCGCAGCGTGCCGTCGGTCCCGCCGCCTTCGAACGAGAACACCACGTCCTGATCCGAGGCGAACCGGGTGATGGTGCTGCGCCAGCCGGGCGAGGAGATCTCCTCGTCGCCGTTCGTGAGCACCGTGAGCGTGCCGTAGTCTTTGAAGTTCAGCTTCTGGAGCAGGGCCACGGTATGGAGAATGAGTGCGACGCCCTGCTTGTCGTCGGCAATGCCGAGGCCGTAGGCCTTGTCGCCGTCGATGCGGAACGGCTGGTCCTTCAGCATGCCCTTCAGGTACACCGTGTCCATGTGGGCGATCAGCATGATCTTCTTGCTGCCCGTGCCCTTGAACACGGCGTGTACGGCCGGCCCGACCTTCTCAGGCGTGTCGTCGAGGCGATAGATGTCGGAGGGTTGCAGGATCTCCACCGCGCCGCCGAACTGCTTGAGCTGGCCGGCAACGCGCTCAGCGATCTGGTTCAGGCCTTCGATGTCCTTGCTACCGGATTCGATGTTGACGAGATCGCGCAGGGTGTCGAGCAGCGGCTGCTGCTCCTTTTGCGCCAGCGTATGGATATCGGCGATCGGCTCGGCCTGCGCCGTCGTGGCGGCACATGCCAGCCAGAGCGAGGCGATCAACGGGCCAACGAGCGATGGAGCAGGGTGCAAGCGGGGCATGAGCGGCCATCCATGGGGTGGAGGATGGCCCGGTATGCCTGCGTTTCCGGTGCTTGTCACGCGCGCCGTCCTGCGTCATGCGCCGCTTGAGCGGAGCATGACGGCGAGTGTCGTCCCCGCTATTTCTGCGGTGGTCCCAAATCCAGCGGCGGCAGCTCGATCTGCGGCACCTCGATCTTGATCGTGTTGGGGTCGATGTTGGTCTGGACGCCCTTGTAGTGCATCACCATCGCGGGGAACGCGATCACCAGACCGACCATGATGACCTGGATGACGACGAACGGGACCGCACCCCAATAGATCTGGCCCGTGGTGACAGGGTCCATCCGCTTGCCGGTGACGCGATCGGTGTATCGCTCCTTCGGCGCGACCGATCGCAGATAGAACAGGGCGAAGCCGAACGGCGGATGCATGAACGAGGTCTGCATGTTGACGCCGAGGATGACGCCGAACCAGATCAGGTCGATGCCGAGATGCTCGGCGGCAGGTCCGAGCAGCGGGATCACGATGAAGGCCAGCTCGAAGAAATCGAGGAAGAAGGCCAGCACGAACACGAATGCGTTGACGAAGATCAGGAAGCCGACCTGGCCGCCGGGCAGGGAGGTCAGCAGATGCTCGACCCAGACGTGCCCGTTGACGCCGTAGAAGGTGAGCGAGAACACGCGGGCGCCGACCAGGATGAACACGACGAAAGCCGACAGCTTGGCGGTCGATTCCGTGGCCTGCCGGATCAGATCCCAGCTCAGCCGCCGCTTCGCGGCACCGAGGATGAGGGCACCGGCCGCACCCATGGCGCCGCCTTCGGTCGGGGTCGCGATGCCGATGAAGATCGTGCCCAGCACCAGGAAGATCAGGAACAGCGGCGGCACCATGACGAAAGTGGTCTGCTGCGCCATCTTCGAGAGGAAACGGAAGCCGGTGAGCTTGTCGATGACCCAGTTCACCACGGCGACGACGAATGCGAAGATGATGCCGTAGAACATGCTGAGCACGACGTAATCGGCGCCATGCACGCTCGAATCGCGCATCATGAACCAGCCGAACACGCCGCTCGCGAGGAACAGCACGCCGAGCGAACCGAGGCCGCGGCTGCCACTCTCCTCGCGGAAGCCGATGGCCTCCTTCGGCAGGCCCGGCGTGGCCTTCGGGAAGATCATGCTGACGAGGAAGGCGTAGCCGGCGTAGAGGCCGGCGAGCACGAGGCCCGGGATAAAGGCGCCCTCGTACATGTCGCCGACGGATTTGCCGAGCTGGTCGGCCATCACGATCAGAACGAGCGAGGGCGGAATGATCTGCGCGAGCGTGCCGGACGCGGCGATGACGCCGGCCGCCACGCGGCGGTCATAGCCATAGCGCAGCATGATCGGCAGCGAGATCAGACCCATTGAGATCACGGAAGCGGCGACCACACCGGTCGTCGCGGCGAGCAGCGCGCCGACGAAGATCACGGCATAGGCAAGGCCGCCACGGATGGTACCGAACAGTTGGCCGATGGTGTCGAGCAGGTCCTCGGCCATCCCCGACCGCTCCAGCACCAGTCCCATGAAGGTGAAGAACGGAATGGCGAGCAGCGTGTCGTTGTTCATCACGCCGTAGACCCGCTCCGGAAGGGCCTGGAGAAAGTCGGGGTGGAATTGGCCGAGTTCGACGCCGATTATGGCGTAGAACAGGCCGACGGCGCCGAGTGAGAATGCCGCGGGATAGCCGAGCAGCAGCACGACCACTAGCGACGCGAACATGATGGGCGCCATATTGGCGATGATAAACGCGGTCATAATTCCCCCTAAACCGTCGCCAACGGCTACTTCTTCTCGATCGCTTCGACGAGATGCTCGACTTCCGCCTCCAGCGCCGACACCTGGGATTCATGCGGGTCAGGCATCATTCCGCGCATGACCGCAATTCGCTTGATCAGCTCGGAGATGCCTTGAACGAGCAGCAAAGCGAACCCGATCATGATCAGGGATTTGGCGGGCCATTGCGGCAGACCGCCGGCGTTGCCGGATTGCTCGTTGATCTGGAACGAGCGCTGGAAGAACGGCACGCCCGTGATGATCATGACGATGCACAGCGGAATGAGGAAGAACAGGTGGCCGATCACGTCGATGACGTTGCGGGCCGTCTTCGGCAGCGCGTTGTTCACGATGTCGATGCGGATGTGCTCGTTATCGAGCAGCGTCCAGGGCGAGCACAGCAGGAAGACGATGCTGAACAGCACCCATTGCAGCTCGAGCCACGAATTGGACGACGTGTCGAACGTCTTGCGGACGATCGCATTGACCGCCGAAATGACGACGGCGACCACGATCAACCACGCCAGGCGTTTGCCTGTCCAGCGCGTGAACGCGTCAATTCCTTGGCTCAGCTTTAGGAGCGCTTGCAACGATAGGTCCTCCCCCGATTGTGCCCCGGCCGTCTTGACTGCGCCGAGTTGGCGCGTGGCTTGTCTCGCCGCGCAGGCATAAGGCAGCCGCACCAAACCAGCGGGCGTGCCGCCAGTCAATTGGAAGTTTGTTGATAGTTAAGGGGAATAACACCCGCGAGCAGGTTAAGGACTATCCGCCGGTGACGCTCATGTGCCTGGAGACGCTGGGACGGTCGTGGCGGCGGTCGATGATGAAGTCGTGGCCCTTGGGCTTCAGCCCGATGGCGCGGTCGATCGCATCCGCAAGCAGCACATCCTCATTCGATGCACGCAGAGGTTTGCGTAAATCCGAGGCATCTTCGTGGCCGAGGCAGGTGTGCAGCGTTCCCGTGCAGGTGATCCGCACCCGGTTGCAGGATTCGCAGAAATTATGGGTCATCGGCGTGATGAAGCCGAGCTTGCCGCCAGTCTCGGCGACGCTGACATAGCGCGCCGGTCCGCCCGTGGTCTCGGCCAGATCCGTCAGCGTGAATTGCTGGGCGAGGCGGGCGCGCACCAGGGACAGCGGCAGATATTGGTCGATCCGTCCCGATCCGATCTCGCCCATCGGCATCACCTCGATCAGCGTCAGGGCCATGCCCTTGCCGTGGGCCCAGCGCATCAGCTCGGGCAGTTCGTCCTCGTTGAGGTTCTTCAGCGCCACGGCGTTGATCTTCACGCTGAGCCCTGCGGCGCGTGCGGCTTCGATGCCTTCCAGAACCTTGTCGATCTCGCCCCAGCGGGTGATCTCGCGAAACTTCCGCGGATCGAGCGTGTCGAGCGAGACGTTGATGCGGCGGACGCCGCAATCGGCAAGCTCGCTCGCATGTTTCGCAAGCTGGGTGCCGTTGGTGGTCAGCGTCAGCTCGTTTAGGGCGCCGCTGGAAAGATGCCGCGACAGCGAGCGCACCAGCGTCATCACGTTGCGGCGGACCAAGGGCTCGCCGCCGGTGAGCCGCAGCTTCTTCACGCCCTTGGCGATGAAGGCCGTGCAGAGCCGGTCGAGTTCCTCCAGCGTCAGCAGGTCCGCCTTGGGCAGGAACGTCATATCTTCCGACATGCAATAGAAGCAGCGCAGGTCGCAGCGGTCGGTAACGGAGACGCGCAAATAGCTGATGGTCCGCCCGAACGGATCGGTCATGGGGCTCGACAGCGCGGCGAGGGGACTCGCGGAAGATCCGTTCATACGGGAGGCCTTGTCACTTTGGGCGACTCGCGCACCGATGCTTTAGCGGTGCTCTGGAAGCAATCTAAGCATCACGCTGGCCGAGGACAATCGGGTTGGATACGTAAGGTCAGCGCTTGCCCGCGTTGGGATCGGGGAACGGCGAGGCCGCGGTCTGTGCGGCATCCGCCGGGGCCGCGGCAGCGGCCGGTTTCGGCTTCGGCCGGTGCGGCTTGCGGACCGGTTTGGGCGGAGGGGCCGGCTGGAGCTCCGCGAACACCGGATTCGGGTCGGTGGTCACCGAGGCGGGGGTGGTGAAATCGCCGGGATTCTTGATCATGTTCACCGGCACGTTCGCCGGCTGGTACTTGGCCAGCGCGAAAGCGACCGTAAACGGAGCATCGGGGGCGGGAACCGAGACTGAGCAGGGGGTCTTGCAGCCCGGACCGAGCGAGGTTGTGGCGTCAGCCCCCGGAGGACTTGATTCGAGCCTGACCTGGACGGTCGGCGGGGCCGATTTGAACATGTCCCAGGACATTGAGGAGCAGCCACCAAGGCTCGCTCCTGCTAACGCAATCGCGATGACACGACGCATGACCACCCATTTCTGCGACGAACCGCCACCTACCCCAGTCGGACCTTAGGAGTGTCGTTTGGGGCAGGCAACCGGCGGGCTGCGCATAGATAATAGATGGTTAATGCGGGGTTCTGCGGAATAATATAGCTTAATCAGTGGCTTGCGGGGTTCGGGCATTCATCAGGCTGTGCGCTGCGGCGGGCAGGTCGCGCATGTGATGGATCAGCCGGTCCGGCTTCAGTTCGACGATCGGCACGTCCGTATAGCCGAAGCTGACCCCGATGACGGGCACGCCGGCCCGCCGGGCGACGCCAACGTCGGTTCCGGCATCACCGACCATGATGGAGGCTTTGACCTCTCCGCCGGCGCGGGCCACGGTCTCGCGGAAAATGGTCGGATCGGGCTTCTGGACGCCGAACGTGTCGGCGCCGCAGATCGCCGCAAAGCGGCGACTGAGGTCGAGCTGGTCCAAAAGCCGCTGCGACAGCCATTCGAGCTTGTTGGTGCAGACCGCGAGGCGATGGCCCTGGGCAGCAAACTGGTCGAGCGCGGCCTCGAGTCCCTCGAAGGGGCGGGATTCGACCGCGATATGGTCGGCATAATAGGCGATGAAATCGGCCGTCATCCGGTCCATGTCTGCGGGGGTGACGGTGCGACCCTCGGCCTCCAGGCCCCGCTCGATCAGCTTGCGGGCGCCGGCGCCGATCATGTTGCGGGCCGAGGCCATCGGCACGGGCGGCAGCCCTTCGCGGTCGAGCACGTGATTCAGCGCGGTGATCAGGTCGGGCGCCGTATCCACAAGCGTGCCGTCGAGATCGAAGACGATGGTGTGAGGGGAGGTCATGGGCGAAGCGCTACCGGCGCGGTCGTATCGAAGCAAGGGGCGGGGCCATAATATCCGCTTATAGACCTGTTCCCAGACCCTGTTCTCCGGGGAAAAACGAGGCTACATAGGCCGCCGCAACCGGCCACACCGGCGGCACATCCTCGATTCAAAGGCGGGCGCAAACGTGAACATGGACCAGTTGAAGCGGCAGGCTGCAGCGCGCGCCCTCGAGGAAGTGCGCGACGGCATGCAGCTCGGGCTCGGCACCGGCTCGACCGCAAAACATTTCGTCGAACTGCTCGGCGAGCGCGTCGCCGCCGGGCTCAAGGTGATCGGCGTGCCGACCTCGGAGGCGACGCGCGCGGACGCGATGCGTTGCGGCGTGCCGCTGACCACGCTGGACGAGATCGACCATCTCGACATCACCGTCGACGGCGCCGACGAGATCGATCCCGAGCTCAACCTCATCAAGGGCGGCGGCGGTGCGTTGCTGCGCGAGAAGATCGTGGCGGCCGCCTCGGATCGCATGATCGTGATAGCCGACGAGAGCAAATGGGTGCCGACGCTCGGCAAGTTTCCGCTGCCGGTCGAGGTCATCCCGTTCGGGCTTGGCGCGACGCGCCGCGCGATCGAGAAGGCATTTGCGGACTGCGGCGTTTCCGGGCAAATGGCGGTCCGCAAGGCCAAGGACGGCCACGTTTTCGTCACTGACGGCGGCCACTGGATCGTCGATGCCCAGCTCGGACGGATCGCGGATCCCGCCAGCCTCGCCAAGGCGTTGAGCGCGATTCCCGGCGTGGTCGAGCATGGATTGTTCATCGGCCTGGCCAGCTCGGCCGTTTTGGCCGGCGGCGAGGGAATCCGCGTGATTGAACGGCGCAAGCCCTAAGGAGACTAGGAATGAAGATCGTGTTGAAATTGTTGCCGGCTGCGACCCTTGCTGTGGGGCTGGCCCTCTCGGTCGCCCCGGCTGTGGCCCAGCAGGGCGCGCC
>NZ_PSRT01000157.1 GCF_004212635.1 Bradyrhizobium genosp. SA-3
AGACCGCCAAAGCGGGCGTCTCGAAGGATGGTCCAGGATACGCATTCACATGCGATAGCCCTACCCCTCCCCTGGCTCACCCCGTCTTCGTCCCCGTGATGACGGCGAGCGCCTCGACGAAGCGGTCGAGATCGGCCTCCTCGGTGTAGAGTGCCGGCGTCACCCGGATGCACTGCCCCTTGGCGACGCCGGCTCGGCGCACCGTCAGGATCTTGTGGCCGTCCCTCAGCTTCGCGACGATGGCGTCGTTGTCGGCCTTGCTGGTCTTGCCGGCAAGGCGGAAGGATGTGAGCGCTCCGTATGAGCCGACTTCATCCGGCGTCAAGATCTCGACGCCCTTGAATCCGCGGGCGCGGCTCACCCAATAGTCGCGCAAATGGCGCAGGCGAGCTTGCTTTGCCGCCGCGCCGATCTGCTGATGTAGCGCCACGGCCGTGGGCACCGTCAGCACCGTCGCGAAATTGACCGTGCCGGTATGCACCCGCGAGCGGATGTCGGTCTCCGGAAAATCCTCGTCGCCCATGTCGCGGTCGATGGCGGCGAGACGATCCTTCCTGATGTAGAGGAAGCCCGCGCCGACCGGCGCTCCGATCCATTTGTGCAGGTTGAAGCCGACGAAATCGGCCTCGAGCTCACTCACCCTGAAGTCGATCTGTCCCCAGGAATGGGCGGCGTCGACGATGACGTCGATGCCCTTGGCTTTGGCCATGCGCGTGATCTCGGCGACAGGCATGACGAGGCCGGTGCGATGGCTGACATGGGTGAGGAGGAGAAGTCTTGTCCTCGGATTCGCATCGATCGCGCGAGCATATGCGTCGAGCACCGCCTGGCGGGTGGCGGGCTCGGGCACATCGAACTTGACCACGTCGACGCCGCGGCGCGCCTTCAGCGCGTTCAGCGCATACTGCATCGAATCATAGTCGAGGTCGGCATAGAGCACGCCGTCGCCGGGCTTCAGCCTGTTGTAGCCGCCGATGAGGAGCTGCAGCGATTCGGTCGCGCCGCGGGTGAGCGCGATCTCCTCGGGCAGCGCGCCGACCGCCTCCGCCACCTTGGCACGCACGGCCTCGAAATCCGCACCCGCACGCAGCCGCGCGTAGTAGGTGTTCTGATAGTTGATCATGTCGGTCTGGCGGATGAACTCGCGCCTCACCGGCTCGGCCATGATGCCCCAATAGCCGTTCTCCAGATTGACGACTTCAGGCGTCACGGCATAGAGCCCCTTCACGGCCGTCCAATAGGCCTTGTCGGTGGCGACCGCGAGGGCCGAACCGGCCGGCTGTGCCGGAACGCCTTCAGCCGCCATGGCCGGTGCGGCCAGCGACGTGACGGCCGCGGCCGCGAGGCCCTTCAGGATCGACCGGCGGTCGGACGACATTGTCTCAATCAGATGCATATCAGCCTCCACGATGCGCGGCGAAGGGAGCAGCGATCGATAGAGCGGGAATGACGGAGCGATGACAATTCGATGATGCCCGGCCCGCCGGTTACAGGCCGACCATTGTCTCGTGGATCGCGTGCTGCGCCGATGGCGGCAAGCCGCTGCGAGCGATCTTGAACCGAAGGTCAGGCGGCCGCCTGCCGGAATGGGGGGCGATGCCCATGCAGGCAAAAGCCGCGACGGCGATCATTGCCGGTGCAAATGACCGGCGGCCACGCTCAGCTGATGTTCAGAAGGATGCGCCCCGACTTGCCGCTGCGCATCAGATCCAGCGCATCGTTGATGTCGTCGAGCGCGAACTCGTCGGTCACGATGCCGCGGTAACTGACCTTGCCGGCTTCGTCGAGGCGAACGAGACGCGGGATATCGCGCGCCGGCTGGCATTGCCCACCTTCCGAGCCTTTCAGCACCTTCTCGAAGTGGAGCGGCAGCGTGTAGATTTCGACCTTGTCGCGGGGAACACCGACCAGGATACAGCGGCCCTTCTTGGCGGTGATCTCGTAGGCGAGCTCGATCAACCGGCTGACGCCGGTGGTCTCGACGACCTTGTCGGCTCCGTCAGTACCGGTGATGGCCTGGACCTCGGCAGCGAGATCCTTCACCGCGTCGGAGTTGATGGTGTGGGTGGCGCCGAACTGCCGGGCCATCTCGAGCTTGTTGTCGAGGCGGTCGATCGCAACGACCGGATAAGCGCCGACCATCGCGGCAAATTGCACGATGTTCAAGCCGACGCCGCCGACGCCGAACACGACGACGGCTTCGCCGATGGCGACCTGCGCATCGTTGTTGACGACGCCGAGCGCGGTCGTCACCGCGCAGCCGAGCAGCGGCGCGCTCCTGCGATCGATCGATGCGGGAACGGGCGTGACGCGATTTTCCGACACCACGGCATATTCGTTGAACGTGGTGACCCAGCCCGCGTTGAGGCGCTTGCCGCGCCAGGAATAGACCGGCGTATTGGACTGGATGCCCTTGCCCGGCCGCCAATGCATGACGACGGTGTCGCCCTGCTTGCAGGAGACGACGCCCGGTCCGGTCTCGACGATGGTCGCCAGCGCTTCGTGCCCCAACAGATGCGGCAGGAACTTGTCGACGCCCTTGACGGCGTCGATCTCGTTGATCTGTGCCCCGCAGATGCTCGACGTGTGCACGTGCGCAAGCACCTGGCCGTGCTCGAGCGTATCAGGCAAGGTGAACTCGTCGACGATCAGCGGCTTGCCGGACTCGACGAGAATCGCCCCCTTGGCAGTCTTGATATCCATGGGTCGCGCCCGGTCACTCGAAATAGATGAATTCGTAATCGCCGGTGTAGCCGAGCTTGCCGTAGAGCCAGATCCATTCCGACGTGTGCAGGATGGATTCCGCCGTCAGCGCCCAGCATTCGAGATTGTGCAGCTCGGCGACGTTGCGGTAGCCCTCGACCATGACGTATTTGTTCTTGCCGACCCGTTCCTTGAGCGCCGCCTCGAGCTCATAGAGCCTGAGATTGTGCAGGGTGCCGAGCGAGATGACGAGGTCGAAACTGTCGTCGCCATAGGGATAGACGTCCTGGGCGCGATAATTGAACAGATACGGTTTCACCTGCTCATGCGCATGTGCGAGACCGTGTTTGGAGATGTCGAAGCCGACGACCTTCAGGCCCGGCAGAATCTTCTGCATCTCGTAGAGCAGAAAGCCCTTGCCGCAGCCGACGTCGAGCACGCTCGACCCATCCTTCAGACCATAGGTCTCGATCAGCGCCTTGGCGACCGGCGCCCAGCGCCCCTCGATGAAGCGGTAGCCGCCATAGCCGAAGCGGCGGTCGCCATCCCAATAATCGGCCTCGTATTCCCGCGCCTTCAGCGAGCAGGCGATCTTGTCGTCGTTCATGCGGCCCATGTAGTCGCGCTTGGTCGCCGTATGCAGCGGCGTCACGATATTCAGGAGTCGTCCCATTGAGCCCTCGGATTCCAACACGCGCTGAGATTGTCTCGACCGGCCTTTGGAGCCTTGCGCCGCGACCTGCGACTCGACCTAGCACTTGTGCCGAAGACCATCATTGTTTCAGATCAATGATGTGGACATCCATAGCCGCAACCGCACACCTGTCCGAGCCTCGCTCGGCCTTTGTTTGGGATGCGAGGTCGGGCGAACCTTGATTCCACGCTCCGCCGCGGTATACGTTCCCACCATGATGTTCATGTCCACATTCTTCCCGCTGATCTGAACGGCTGAAGTCGTTCCGGCGCATCCGCGCCAATCGGATCACACGGCTGCGCTTGATGCGTAGCCGGACGGAGAATGTGCAATGCCCAAGACCGAACAGACTGGCCTGACGCCCCGTCAGGTCCAGAACTTCATCGACGACGGTTTCGTCAAGATCGAACATGCCTTCAGCGCCCAGCTTGCAAAGCGATGCAGGGACGAGCTGTGGGCGGATATTGGTCTGTCGCCGGACGAACCCGAACACTGGACCCAACCCGTTGTCCGGGTGGGGTCCAAGGCTTCGCCCCCATTCATTGAAGCCGCGAACGGGCCGTCCCTGCACCAAGCCTACGATCAACTCGCGGGCGAAGGGCGCTGGCTTATGCCCAGGGCTCTCGGAACCTTTCCGATCCGCTTCCCCTCGGCAGAATCCCCCGGTGATGACGGCTGGCACGTGGACATGAGCTTTGGCACCGCCAGTCCGGATTTCATGGATTGGCGTGCCAATGTGAAAAGCAGTGGACGTGCGTTGCTGATGCTCTTCCTGTTCTCGGATGTCGGCCCTGATGATGCGCCCACGAGGATCCGGAAAGGCTCGCATGCCACCATCGCGCGGGAGCTGCTGCCCTATGGCGCCGCAGGCGCGACGCTCCGGCAGCTCTCTGCCGAGGACTACGCCTCGACCGCAGATTGCGAGGTCGAACTGGCGACCGGTGCGGCAGGCAGCGTCTATCTGTGCCATCCGTTCCTTGTTCATGCCGCGCAACCCCACCGGGGGAAGCGGCCGCGCTTCATGGCACAGCCTCCCCTGCTGCCGAAGGGCGAGTTTGATCCGGCGTTGCCACCTTCGCCGGTTCAGATCGCCATCCGGCAGGCGTGTGGGCTGGCGTTGTAGTCGGACAACATCCGGGACCGCTGGGGCGGCTGATGTTCCGGCTGCTCCCGGCGTTTCACGGGGCAACGGGCTCCAATCCTTTGCTCCGGATGACAGCGGCGGCGGCTGGCGAGCGCAGGAATGCGATCAGTTGCTCGGCGGCTTTGGGCAGCGTTCGCTTTAAGGCCTCGCTGGAGGCGACCTGAGGTATAAGCGCGCCCGCACGGATCGCCAGACCGGCGGCCGTGCGGGCGATGTCTGCGCGCGTACCCGCGGCGATTTTGCCCAGCCTCGTGAGATCATCGACCGTTGCCGGCAACAGGATCGCCGCATCGAACATCTCACCCGCTTCGATCCGCCGCTTGAGCACCGGCACGCCCTCAAAGCTGAGTACGAGCGTGTGGCCGGTTGCGCGTGTAAACGCTGGCGCAAGGTCATCGAGCGCGCCCTTCATGGTCGGCGTGCTGAAAACGGTGACCTCGGCGGCACCGCCCGTGGCGGCACTGAACATCACGACGAGAGCTGCAACCGCGATGCGAATGCCTTCCATCGCCACCTCCTGCACTTCGAGCAAGTCCATCCGGAGCTGGAGTCAGCGCCAAAATAGGAGTATCCTGGGCGGATAGAGTCGGACGATTTCTCAAGCCTCGCGACCTCCACATCTTCATGACGGTGGTGGAGGAGAGCAGCATGGCGAAAGCCGCCGAGCGCCTGGCGATCTCACGGCCGGTGATCTCACGCACGATCGCCAATCTCGAACACATGCTCGGGGTCACGCTGCGGTTGTCAGCCGGCGAATGGAGGAATCCAATGATCCACGCTACTTGCCATACAGCCGATAATGTCCGCTGCATCGAGTTCGATGCCACACCCTGGTTCAACGAGGCTGACGCTCCGAGCATTATCGACTTGGCCCAACGAGGATGGGCCAGTACCGCGATTGCAGATTCCCTTGAGGGCCGACGCGGATACGAACGGCTGCACGACCTCGTTGAGTATGCGGCGAAGCGACTGCAATCAGAATCCCTGGAGGACCCGACCTGGGAAACCTTCGAGTGCGTCGTCGACGGACCGGAGGCCGTGGCCTGGCTCGAGAAAAACCGACCCGACGTGGTGACAAGGATCCGGTAAGCCGCGAAGAGCGCTGCAATGGCGGCGCTTGATTGGCGGCACTGCGATTGCAACGACTGCAAATCAATTCAGGCGCAAAGCTTCACTCATCCAATTTCTTGTTCAGTTCAGGATCGAGCTTGGTCCGGTCGACAGACTGATAGAACGTGATAGGTCTGCATTTTCCGTCGAAATCCGCGAGGACGACGGCCGTCCACGGACTCGTGGTCTCGCCCGAACCTTCGCGGGGGTCCGGCATGACCTTGCGAGCAGCGACCACATACCAAGCGCGACCAGCCGTTGCCGCCTTCGCAGCCGCAGCGAACTCATCCAATATTCCGCGCAGATTTTTGCGCATTTCTTCTTCAGTGTCCCCGCGGAGGTATTTTCGAGACGACTTTCCTGCCTCCCCGTACTCATGCTGAATGTTCAACTGCAGTCGGGCATCGTCCACTTCGATCTTGGTCACCCGTGTCACCGCTCCGCCTTCGCGAAGATAATCTCGCACCCGGACGTCGCAGGCCAAAAATCTGTCCGTGGGCGGCTGAGCGACGCTAGCTGCAGGGGAGACTGCAGCAAGTGTCCGGGTGTTCTTTTTCCGAGGGGCAGCGTCCACAGGCATCGTGGCGATGGCGGCGCTTAGGAGCGCCACGGCAAGCACGACTGGAAGAGGGGCATTCATGAGTGCGCTGCCAATTTGGTCTTTCTAAAACGCACGGGCCTGGCCGTTGGTTCCGCGCCGCGGCCAGGTCGGAGCAATCATGAAGGCCCGGAGAAGCGAGCGGCGACAGCTCAGGAACTTTTTCCTCAACACAGTCTTGTTTGTTATTGTTCTACGACCTTGCGGAGGCGGCTTTTTCGAGCGTCGGCCGGTCATGGACTCGATACTCATCAAGATCTTCGCCACGGCGCTTGCCTTCAGCCAGGTCACTACCCGGCCGGATGGGGTCAAGACGGAATTCGATGCGGTGCGTGACCGCTTCGAGGTGGCGCAACTTTTGAGTGCCGGCTGCGCCCACATGCGCAAGGCTTTCGACATCGAGGACATCAACCTGGACGATCTGATTGCCACTGCCATGGATGACAAGGAGGCGTTGAGCAGCGAGATCAAGGCGCTCAAAGGACTGAATCTGGCCGACCTCCAGGTGGCCTATAGGCAGTTCTGCAGGGTCGAAAAAGTGGAAGAATCTCCGGTCGATCTTGGCCAGGTCATCGCCTTCTACAACAGCGCGGTCAAGGATCTGCCCGACGCGGCGCAGCTTAAGCACCTCAGGCTTTCTGGCACCAGCGAGGTCCTCGACAACAAGAGCGAGCGCCTTGCTGAGATTTACGCGCCTAACAACCGCCGCATCTCGGTCAAGCTTGCGGATATCCCGGAAGAGGTACGCAACGCATTTATCGCCGCCGAGGACAAGCGCTTCTTCCAACACGCCGGCATTGACGAGCGCGGACTGGTCCGCGCCTTCATCGGCAACTTCACGCACCCGGGCCGGCCGCAGGGCGGCTCGACCATTACGCAACAGGTCGCCAAGAACCTGCTGGTTGGCAACGACATCACTTACGAAAGAAAACTGCGTGAAATGATCGTTGCCTCGCGGATGGAGCGCGCCCTGACCAAGGCGGAAATCCTCGAACTCTATCTCAACTCGATTTATCTCGGTCGCGGAGCCTGGGGCATCGAGATCGCGGCGCGCAGCTATTTCGGCAAACCGGCCAAGGCGCTCTCCGCCGTCGAGGGCGCCCTCCTCGCCGGGCTCGCCAAGGGACCGAACTACTTCAACCCCGACCACCACCCCGAGCGCGCGCGCGAGCGCCTTGCCTACGTGCTCGGCCGCATGCGGGACGACGCCATGATCGACGCCGCCGCGGCGAAAGCAGGATTGCCGCAGCTGGTGGAGTACCGGCCGACGCGACGGGACTTCGGCTTTCACTTCGTCGATCACATCGCCCGCGAGGCAAAGTTGGTCGCGGGCCTTGATACTCTCACCAACGCCTCCTACACGGTGCGCTCGACCATCAACTCGGCCTTGCAGCGCGTAGTCGAAGCGACATTGCAGGAGGGCCTCGCGCGGTACGAGCTGAATGCCGGCCGCTACAAATTTGAGGGACCCGAGGCGAACATTTCCGATGCCGTCCGTCGTATTGCGGCAGACCTGAAGGCCACGGAACCGGCTTGGCTCGCGGCGTTGAAGGCGACGCGGCTACCTCTCTACGACGTTCACTGGGAATCGGCGGCCGTCCTGGAGAATGCACGTGGCAAGCGTGGCCACGCGATCAACGTCGGCCTGACCGACGGAAGAATCCTGCCGCTGAACACCTGGAGCGCCGCGATCCAGCGCGGCCTCAAGCCGTACGATGTGGTCTACGTGCAACCGCGCGAAGCCAATGGCAAGGAAGCGGCGCGTGCCGATCTGCGTATTCGACCGACCGTGCAGGGGGCGGCGCTCGTACTCGGGAACGAAACCGGCCGCATTCTCGCGATGGCGGGCGGCTTTTCGTATCCGGCAAGCCAGCTCAACCGCGTCGTCCAGAGCCTGCGCCAACCCGGCTCCACCTTGAAGCCGCTGACCTATCTCGCCGCCCTTCGCAAGGGATTGCAGCCCAACACGCTGGTGATGGACGAACCCATTACGCTGACACCGATCGGCGCGACGGTCCACGCGCGCCGGGGCGATTTCTGGTCGCCGAAGAACTATGACGGCGGCGCTTTGGGTGCCATTACACTGCGGCGTGCGCTGGAAAACTCCCGCAATCTCGCCACCGTGCAACTGCTCGCGTCCGGTCTCGACGACAGTGCCGAGCGAGGCCTCGACCGGGTCTGCGAGCTCGCGATGGAAGCGCAGCTCTACAAGGACTGCATGCGCTACTACCCGTTCGTGCTCGGTGCCCAAACCGTGCGGCTCATCGACCTTGCGGCGTTCTATGCAGCGATCGCCAACGAGGGCGCCCGGCCCCGGCCCCATGCGATCGAAACGATCGAACAGGACGGCCGACCAATCTACCAGCACGATACCCGCGCGGTGGACTGGATCGGCTCGGCCGACCGCGCATCGTTTTACCAGTTGAAATCAATGCTGCAGGGCGTGCTCGCGCGCGGAACCGCGCGCGTGGTGAAGCATCTTTCGCCCTTTGTCGGCGGCAAGACTGGTACCACTGACAATGCGGTCGACGCCTGGTTCGTCGGCTTCACAAATGACGTTACCATCGCCATCTGGGTCGGCTACGACAACAGCAATGGCGGGCGCCGCTCCCTTGGCAGCGGCCAAACCGGATCAAAAGTGGCGCTGCCGATGTTCGAGCCGATCGTGCAGGCAGCCTGGGAGCTGCACGCTCCCAAGATGGCATTGAACGGCCCTTCGCGCGAAGCACTGCGTCAGCTCGTTCCCCTCTCGATCGATCCCCATACCGGCGATCCTTCACCGGCCGGCTCCGGCCGCGCTTTCACCGAGTATCTCAAGAGAGATCCGTCGGGCAGAATCGATGATACGCAATTTCGGATCGTCTCGCGTGCAGAAAGCTACGCCCATCGTGGCGGTCGTGACGAAGACGACGGGCCATTCCAGCAGTGGTCCTACGACAACCGCCATTACGGCGACAACCGGTCGCCCTTTCCATTCCCGACCTGGCGTCTTGGTCCGCGCGAATATCCCTCCTGGCGCGGACCTCCCGATGACGAGGACCGCCTCCCGCGACCGCCGCTCCGAGTCGATCCGGATTATTTCTGGCGGCGGCTGAATTGAGCATTGACCCATGAGACTTCACCGTGCCGCAGTCCTCATCGCCGCCTGGGTGGCCGCTTGCACAGGTGCGATCGGGCAGGAATTCCAGCTGGAGGACGTGCCCGCCGTCGCCAGCATCCCGATCGCACAGATCAAACCGCACACCGTCATCTTCGCCGACCAACGCAACGACAAACTCGCCGATTCCTCGACCGGGCTCATTCCTTTCGACGATTGGGCCCGCTCACGTCCGGTTCAGCGGCGCTTCCTCTCGCTCTTCCCGAGCTTCGTTGAGCCCACGCTCAACCAGCAAGCGAAGCTGAAGCTCTCGGTCTACCAGGCGGAGGCCCGGTTTCGACTTCCAAGACCGGCAGCCGCATCGGATCTGTCGCGATATGCGAATGTCGCGTTCCTTGAGCAGATCGATCCGGCAGTCAAGCACTGGCCGATCACGGCGGGCGATGATGTTCCCAACAAAGACGCGGGCGCCGCGCATAACCGTCCGCCGGATCGCCGCTGGTGCGAGGACGCGAACTCGATCTGCGTGCGGTCCCGCTACATGTTCGAAGGGAAAATTCCGGCGGGCATTCAGCTTGCCAACAAGCTGCGCGAGGAGAGCAAAAAACCGATTCCGGATTTCATCGAGTTCCAGAGTGAGATCATGTTGGTCACGCAGCCGCGCCTTGCCGAGCTGCCGACCCTGACAGGGCTCGATTCCACAGTCACCAGCGCGCTTGAGCAGAACATCTTTTGGGTGAACCAGGTCATCCAGTTCGGCAAGCTGCTTGCGGTTCTGCAACAGGATCCGACCCAGCGGGAAGCCGCCATCGCAACGGTCTACATCCTGATTGCGGTCAGGAACGACGTGCTGAACAAGCAAAGGGAATACAGCAATACACCCGTTCTGCGAAACCTCGTGCCCGCGCAACTGCTCATGGGCAAGAGCTCCTTCAACAGCGGCGATTCGCTGAGCGCCGGCCTGCCGAAATACGCCAGAAGCCGCATCAAAGGGATCGCCAACATGATGGAGCGGGAATGAATAGATCGTGTGCGGCAACGACAAATCGCGGTTGCAGTCGACAGGCGTCTGAGAAACCCCGAAGAACTGGCAAGCAGTCTCCGAGCCAGGGCCAGGCTCCCGCCCGCCACCGCTTGCAAGATCAGTCGATCAAGAGGCTGGCACTCACGATCGGGACTCCCATCCCAAAATATCGCGGAATATCGTGCATTTGGCGCCACGGCCGATGAAGATGGGCACTATTCCTTCGCCGTGGCGCTATGACGCAACGGCCGCCCACGCGATCCAGCCGGATAACCAGCGACGGACCGCGATCTTGCACTACGCCTCATGGGCGGCTGTCTTCCGGATTTCCGGGTTGGTCCGGTTACCCTCGATTGCGGCCATTTCGATCAATCCCAGGAACGGCGCGATGGGCCAGGAGCGGCCATCTGATGGGGATCGAAGCTTATGGGCCAGCTGCGGCCTCCCTCAACGTGTCATATAAAATACTACAAAAAACACGGCTATGATGAAAAGCAGGTCGATGCTGGAAACGATTTTGTCAACCGTCGTATAGGCCTTTGGGAAACCCGTCTGGCCCCTTGCCCAAGCCATAGCGCTGCCGTGGCAAGCCCGACGAAAAGGCACAGACCGGTTAAGAACGTCCACATGATCCTCTGGCCACGCACCGCGACGGTGGTCCGCGCATATGGTCACACGCGGACCTTCTTGACGAGCGATCCAAGGATTTTATAGCCGAACGGATGCAGGGCAAGCCTGTTCGACGAAAGTCCACAATGGATCATTCGCGTCGATATTGCCAAGTCCACCTTCTCGTCCGCTATCGACAATACTCGACCCTACCGACCGAGAGCTGGGCGCGGATCTCGACCGATTAGGACGGCAAGATAAAAGCGACGGTGTCGCTCTGGGCCGTTGGGGGTCTCAAGTGTTTGTCTGCACATTGTTTTGGATGGCACTGCAGCGGCACCGTATGAAGCGGTCTGGTGCCGCTCGAAGCGAGAAAGCTTTCAAAATCAACGTTCCGGGCGCCATCGTTCGCAGCATAGCGTCTTGTTGCGCGTGCTCGGCGGGATGTCTGGCCATGATCGCATGGGAGGCCACTGCCGGACCAACGGAGCGCCGTCAAGGCTCGCGCTGCGCGCGACCGGCTCCGCCGGCTCGCGGCCTTGACGGCGCTCCGCTGGCCCGGCTCTTTTGCTTCCATGCATTCATGGCCTGCTCTGCGCGATCGCGCTCATGCTGCAAACTCAAGCGGCTGTACGACGCCATCGAAAACGGGGTCGCCGACGTCTCCGATCCGCTGCTCAAAGAGCGCGTGACCGAGCTGAAGTCCATCCGCGATCAGGCCCGCGCCGACGCAGAGCGGGCCAAGGGCGCTTGATCGGGCTGGGCCGAGCATCACACCCCAGGCACTCAAAACCTTCGCCGGCTAGGCCCGTAGGTGGATGCGAACCGAGGCGGGCGACTACCGGCGCGACCACCTCCGTGCGCTGGCCCAGCGCGTCGAAGTGGACGCGAAGGAAGTTCGCATCATGGGATCGAAAAGCGTGCTCTTGCGCACTCTCGTCGCCGCGTCCGGCGCAAAAACGGCAGGTTTTGGAGTGCCCAGTTTTGTACCGAAGTGGCGCGCCCGGAACGATTCGAACACCCGCCCCTCAGATTCGTCGTCTGATGCCCTATCCAGCTGAGCGGGCGCGTTTTCGCGAACAGCGACGGCGGACGTGGCCCGCGACGCCCGGTTCGTGAACCGGAATGGCATGGCGGCCGACGAAGATGGGCACTCTGGCATCTCCCTGGCCTCCGCCTGTCCGATAGAGAGCGAAGAATGAGACGGCAATTTTCTTTGGTGATTCTCGTTGCGGCTCTGCCGATCCTGTCGGCGTGCGGGCAGCCGGTGCCGGACGGCAAGGCCGCTTATGTCGGCGAGTGGCACGCACAGGCGATGGACGTTGAGCTCACGAAGGACGGGACCGTCCGCTACAAGCGCGTCAGGCGCAACACCACGGCAGGCACCACCACGATATCGATCGACGCCCCGTTGCGGCGGTTCGAGGGCGACAATTTCGTCGTCGGCATTCCATTCCTTACGGCGACATTCGAGGTATCGACACCACCTCACCAGGAGGCGGGGACATGGAAGATGGTGGTCGATGGCGTCGAGCTGACCCGCGCTCCCTAGCCGGACGTGTCCGCTGGAAACCTGGCGGCCCACCCCCAATGTTCAGAGAACGGCCCTGACTTCAGGCGGGGTCGTTTGCGGAGCCGAGGTCCGGACGAATGCCGTAGCGGCGCAGCTTGGCATAGACGGTGCTCTTGGCGAGACCGAGCGCGGACGCGGCGGCTGCCACATGACCATTGCATGAGCGCAGCGTGCGCGCGATGAGATCGCGCTCGGAAGATTCGGCGAGCGACAGGCCGTGGTCACCTCCGGCGCGCAATTCCGTCTGGGGGATGAAATCGGGCAGATTCGAAACTTCGATCACGTCCCCGTCCCCGGTCAACATCAGGCTTTCGACCAGATTACGCAGCTCGCGCACGTTACCGGGCCAGTCATAACCTTGCAGGCGCGCAATCACCTCTGGCGCGAAACTGCGATCGCCGAGACCATAGCGCATCCTTGCCTGAGCAACGAAGTGTTCGACCAGCATCGGAATGTCATCCGGCCGCTCCTTCAAGGGAGGCACGACGACCGGGACCACCGCCAGCCTGTAGTAGAGATCCTTGCGGAAGCGCCGTTCATCGACCTCGATTTGCAGCTCGCGGTTCGTTGCAGCGACGAGCCGGAAGTCCACCCTGCGCGTCGTGGTCTCGCCGATGCGGTTGATCTCGCCGCTTTCCAGCGCCCGCAGCAACATGGGCTGGAGGTCGAGCGGCAATTCGCCGATCTCGTCGAGGAAAAGAGTTCCGCCTGAAGCGGCTTCGATCTTTCCGGCGGAGCCGCCGCGACGCGCGCCGGTGAAAGCACCCTCCACATAGCCGAACAGCTCACTGGCGAGCAGCTCGCGCGAGACGCTGCCGCAATTGACGACGACGAAGGGACGCTCGCGCCGAGGCGATGCCGCATGGATGCCTTGGGCAAATATCTCCTTGCCGACACCGGTCTCACCAAGCAGCAGGACGGGCGCGGAGGTCGCGGCAACGCGGCGGCATGTCTCGACCACCGCATGCATCCTCGCATTGCCGTGGACGACGCTTGCGAATGCATGCGTCCCTTCGCGCGCAAGCGGTAGGCACGTCCTGCTCGCCGCCACGGGCTTTGGCGCGACCATGACCGTGCCGAGATGTTCACCCTGATAGACCACCGGCCGCAGCCACTCCTCCTTGATCCAGGCCGGGCGTGAAGTCCCCCAGGGACGGTCATCGCTGGTCCCGATCTGAGGAAAGTCAGGCTGGCCCCGGGGCGCGCCGAGGTCGCGCATGATCTGCGCCATCTCGCCGTTGGCCTTGAACGGGCGCCCGGCACTATCGAACAGCACCGTGTGGTGGCGGTCCGTGGCAGGCACCATCCAGAAGCACTGATCAAGCAGCCGGTAGCGGGCGTCCATCTCCATCTGGAGCAGATGTGCCTCGATGCGCGCGGCCGCCGAGATCGCCAGTGCGAGGGCCTGCCGTCCGTAGGAATCTGACAGCCCGGAAATGTCGATGGCCCCGATGACTGCGCCGTCGATGGGATCGCGGACGACGGAGGCCGAGCAGGTCCAGCGCTGGATCCCCGAGCAGAAATGTTCGGTGGCATGGACTTGGATAGCCTGGCCGGTCTGCAGCGCCGTGCCGATCGCGTTGGTGCCGCAAGTCGCCTCACTCCAGTTGCTGCCGGGCAACAGATGCGTCTTCTCCACGGCATTGCGCAGCGCGAGCCTGGTATCGCCTTCCAGGCGCAGCACGATGCCATCGGCGTCGGTCAGCACCATCACCGTGCCGGTTTCGAGCATGTAGTCGCGCGCCAGCGCCATGGTCGAAGCGCCGGCGTGGACCAGGCGGGTGCGCTTGTCGAGCAGGCGGTGCAGCCGGTCGTCGTTCATCGGCAGAGGCGCCTGGCTGCGCCGATGGTCCACGGCCGATTGCTGGCTCCGCCGCCAGGACTCGTTGATCGCGGGCCGAACGACCTGCCCGCCGGCGCCGGTCCCGGACATGAAGCGCTCCCAACTCGTCAGGACGGCGCGTTCAATGCCTGGATTGGCAAAGGCTTCCTCCGGTGTCTGCCCCAACACGCTTCCTCCTTTGACGCGCTGAGCGGTCCAAGATCTTCTTGTTGTTGGGGGGACCCTAAGCTTTATCGCCTGATTTTGAAATCATTCCATGCTGAGACGCAACTGACAACCGGATCAGGGCGCAACTTAGGCGCGCCTCCGACCGCACTGCGAAAGCCGTGAAGCCGAAAGGCGCGCCGAATGTCCTAACCTGACAACGCGCTTACGCGGCCTTCCGCCGGTGCAGGGCGTCGTAGAATGCGGTCTCGAAACGCATATATCCGGTGAACGAATCCGGATCGCCGAACGGCAGGATCTGGGTTGCCCAGTAGCCGCCGAAGCCATTCTGCCGGTCGATCCAGTAGAACAGGTTTGCCAGGCCCGCCCAGCCGAGCGCACCCGCGGGGCGGCCCGTCGGTGCCTCCTCGTCATTGACCATGAACGTGAACGCCCACGATTTCGATTGTCCCGGGAAGAACTCGGCATCGTTGGAGAGCGACTTGATCACGCCCGGCAGCGCCGTCACCTTGAGATCGCCGAGGTGGTTCTTTTCCGCCATCTTCACGGTCTCCGCTTTCAGCACGCGGCCGTGCGGGCCATTGCCGTCGTTCAACCACATCCGGATGAACCGCATGTAGTCTCCGACCGTGCTGTAGAGACCGTGCCCGCCCATATGGACCTCGGGGCTCGCCGGCAACTCGAAGTCCATCGGCGTGAGCGAGCCGTCGGCGTTGCGGGCGTGCACGCCGGCGAGCTTGCTGCGGACGACATCGTTGATCTCGAACGTCGTGTTCGCCATTCCGAGCGGCTTGAAGATGCGCTCGGCAAAGACCTCGCCCAGCCGCTTGCCGGTAATGCCCTCGACGACCTGCCCCACCCAATCGATGTTCGTTCCGTACTCCCACCTCGAGCCGGGATCGAACAGCAGCGGCGTCATGAGCGAGGCTTTGGACGAGGTGATCACGCTCGGCTGTCCGTGCTCGGTCGCCAGGCGCAAATAGTTTTCGTTGAAGAAATCGTAGCCGAAGCCGCCGATGTGCAGCAGCAGCATGCGCGTGGTCACCTCGCGCTTCGGCGCACGCAGCCTGGGCTGGCCCTTGGCGTCGAAGCCATCGATCACCTGCAGCTTGCCGAGATCGGGCGCATAGTTCTTGGCGGGTGCATCGAGATCGAGCCGACCCTCCTCGATCAGCTGAAGGGCGGCGGTGCCGGTGATTGCCTTGGTGGTCGAGAAGATGGCGAAGCTCGAATCGGTCGTCATCGCCTCCGGCTTGTCGGTCCGACGCTTGCCTGCGGCGCCTTCGTAGATGTTGCCGTTGCGATCCGTCACCATGGCGACGACACCCGGCACCCCCTTTCCGTTCGCGACGGTCTCATTGAGGATAGCGTCGGCGTCTACAGCGAATTCCTTGCGCATGTGTTTCTCCGTTCTGTGTTGGCGAGGTGCAAGAGAACGAGGCCGCGCTCACGCGACGGATCGCGCGGCCCTGTCCACCGTGCTTATTGCTTGGCGAAGCCCTGGTAGCCGGCGGCGGCGACTTCATCGCACTTCTTACGATAGGTCCCGACGCCGCCGATGTAAGACAGCAGTCGGCGCGGCTTGCCCTCGACGTTGGAGCCCATGTACCAGGAGTGAGTCTTGGTCACGAGAGTCGCGCTCGCGATCTCGTCGTGATGGGCGACCCAGGCATCTTGCGCTTCCCGCGTCGGCTCGATGACGCTCAGCTCGTTCTTGCGCAGATAGCCAATGCAGCCGCTGATCCACTCGACCTGCTGCTGAAGACACGTCGTCATGTTGCACAGGGCTGTGGAGGGCGCCAGCGGCGCGCCGGTCGTGAACATGTTGGGATAGCCATGGACCTGCAATCCCATGGTGGTACGGATATCGCGGCTCCATTCGTCCTTCAGCGAACGGCCGTCGCGGCCGCGGATGTCGATGCGGGTGAGCGCGCCCGTGCCGGCGTCGAAGCCGGTCGCGAGGATGATGACGTCGAAATTGTACGTCGTTCCATCAGCGAGCTCGAGGCCTGCGGGCGTGATCCGCTCGATCGGATTGGTCTTGACGCTCACCAGCTCGACATTCGGCTGGTGATACGCTTCGAGATAGTTGGTCTCGAGCGGAACGCGATGCGTCCCGAAGCCGTAGTCGGTCGGAATCAGCGTCTCGCACAGTTTCTGATCCTTGAGTCGCGCGCGCATCTTCTTGCGGACGAATTCGGAGATTTCCTCGCTGACGTCCTCCTCGAAGAACATCTCTGCGAACGAGGCGAGCCACAGCCGCAGCGAGCCCTCGTCCCAGATCCTCTCGAGCACCGCATGGCGTTGCTCGCTGGTCAGGTCCTTCCAATTGCCGTTGGTGAAGTCGTACTCGAAACCGGTGAAGCTGTGGGGGAGCGTCTCGCAGAACTCCTTGAAGCGCGCCTTGTAGGCCTCGACCTCCTTCGGGCCGTATTTCGGATTCTTCATCGGGATGATGTATTGCGGCGTGCGCACGAACACCTTCAGGCTGCCGACCTCGCCTGCGATGGTCTGGATCACCTGGATGCCGGTCGCCCCGTTACCGACGACACCAACGCGCTTGCCGGCAAGATCGAGATCCTGCTTCGGCCAGCGGCCGGTGTGAACGAGCTTGCCCCTAAACGTCTCCTGTCCGGGAAACATGGATGTCAGTGGCGCCGACAGCATGCCGGTGCACGTGATCAGGAATTGCGTGTCAATGACCTCGCCCTTGTCGGTCGTGATGGTCCAGCGCTGCGTCGCCTCGTTATAGACGGCGGAGGTGATCGTCGTGCTGAAGCGGATGTCCTTGCGCAGGTCGAGCTTGTCGGCGACATAATTGAGCCAGCGTTCGATCTCGGGTTGGCCGGGGAAACGTTCGCTCCAGCTCCAGCCTTTGTAGAGCTCTTCGGAGAACAGATACTGGTAGATGTAGGCCTCGGAGTCGAAGCGGGCGCCAGGGTAGCGATTCCAGTACCACGTTCCGCCTACACCGGTTGCGGTGTCGAACGCCTTGACCTTGAGACCCAGCTCGTCGCGCAGCTTGTAGAGCTGGTAAAGGCCCGCAACGCCCGTACCGATGACCACCGCGTCGAGACTCTCGTGTCGACGTGCGGAGTTGGTCTTGTTCTCACTCATGCATTCCTCCCAATCTCGGTTGTTGTCCTCCCCCCGCCGCAAGGCGTGAGATGCGAGTGGGAAACGCAGATTGTGTGCCAGCCCCGACGTGCGGCTCTAAGCACTTGCGATGATTGAGTTTATGGTTTTCCGGCTGCGGCGCGGCGCGTTCGAAATTCGAACTGGAAGAGATGCGCGAGACCGAAATCTGATCGCGCATGCGCCGTCCCCCTTCCCGGTCAGGGCGATCGCATATGGGAAGCGGCTTCCCTGCGGCCCATCATTCGAGACGCCCGCTTTGGCGGGCT
>NZ_PSRT01000158.1 GCF_004212635.1 Bradyrhizobium genosp. SA-3
CGCTTGCGGCGCTGGCCGTCCTGCTCGGGGGCTGCCTCACCGGCTGCCTGCTCCTCGGCGAGACCTTCGGTCTCCTCGGACTCGATCTCGGATTCCAGCTCCGCATCGAACTCCTCGTCCTCATAGGCGTCTTCGACCATAGGCGGCGGGCTCGCAGCCGCCTGCGCCGCAAGCAGCGCCTTGGCAGCTTCCAGCGTATGCACCTGCTCGCCGCGGTCGATAACGTAAGCCTGAGGTCCGCTCACGGACTGATCGGCGATGACCGACAGCGTGACCTTGAAGCCGTTCTCGAGATCACGCAGATGACCGCGCTTGTGGTTCAGCACGTAGAGCGCGACGTCGGTGCGGGTGCGAACCACGAGATTGTGGGTCGCGCCCTTCATCAGGATCTCTTCGAGGCCGCGCAGCAGCTGGAGCGCCACCGAGGAGACTGAGCGGACATGACCGGTCCCGCCGCAGTGCGGGCAGGGATCGGTCGAGCTCTCCAGCACGCTGGCGCGGATGCGCTGGCGCGACATTTCCAGCAGGCCGAAATGCGAGATGCGTCCGACCTGGATGCGCGCGCGATCCTGCCTGAGGCAATCGGACAGCTTGCGTTCGACCGCGCGGTTGTTGCGCTTCTCGTCCATGTCGATGAAGTCGATGACGATCAGGCCGGCGAGGTCGCGCAGGCGGAGCTGGCGGGCGACCTCTTCGGCCGCCTCCAGATTGGTCTTGAGCGCGGTGTCCTCGATATGGTGCTCGCGGGTCGATCGTCCGGAGTTGACGTCGATCGAGACCAGCGCTTCGGTCTGGTTGATGACGATGTAGCCGCCGGAGCGAAGCTGCACGGTCGGCGAGAACATCGCATCCAGCTGGCTCTCGACGCCCATCCGCGAGAACAGCGGCTGGCCGTCGCGATACTGCTTCACCGCGCTGACATTGGCGGGCATCAGCATCTTCATGAAGTCGCGCGCTTCGCGATAGCCGGATTCGCCGGCCACCTGGATCTCGTCGATCTCCTTGTTGTAGAGGTCGCGCAGCGAGCGCTTGATCAGCGAGCCTTCCTCGTAGACGAGGGTCGGGGCCTGCGACTTCAGCGTCAGGTCGCGCACCGTCTCCCACATCCGGATCAGATATTCGAAGTCGCGCTTGATCTCGGGCTTGGTGCGGGCAGCGCCGGCGGTGCGCAGGATGATGCCCATACCCTCGGGCACGTCGAGATCCTGCACCACTTCCTTCAGGCGCGACCGGTCCTGGGCGCTGGTGATCTTGCGGCTGATGCCGCCGCCGCGGGCGGTGTTGGGCATCAAGACGGCATAGCGGCCGGCGAGCGACAGATAGGTCGTCAGCGCGGCACCCTTGTTGCCGCGCTCTTCCTTGACGACCTGCACCAGCATCACCTGGCGACGCTTGATGACCTCCTGGATCTTGTACTGGCGGCGCGGGCGGAAAGTGCGCTCCGGCACTTCCTCCAGCACGTCGTCGCCGCCGACGGATTCGACGAGCTCCTCTTCGGCTTCCTCGCCGTCCTCGTCCTCGTCCTCGTCGTCGGCCGTCACTTCTGCCGCCTTGGCATGCGCCGCCTCGGCGCTCTCGTCGGCGGCGTAAACGGCATCGGCCGGTTCAGCGGCGACAGTTACAGCTTCGGCGAAGGCCTCGGCATGGGCTTCGGGGGCGGCGGCCTCCTGCGGCTCGGCAACGGTCTCGGCCGCAACCACGGGCTCGGCGCCGACGGCCGCGACAGGTGCGGGCGTCTCGTCGGCTTGATCATGGTCGTAATGATCATGCTCGCCGTGATCACCCTGGTCGTCATGAGCGTGGGCGTGATGGTGATCGTCATCATGGGGCTGATCATCGCCATGATCGTGTTCGTGATGATCGCGGCCGTCGTACTCGGCATCGGCGTGCAGGTGCTCACCTTCGTGCGAAGCGCCCTCGGTCTGCGCCGGCAGGGCCTCGCCCTCGACCGGCTGGGCCGCGGGATCGACGCCGGCCTCGAGGCCTTCGACGATGTCGCTACGGACGCGTTCGCCATGACCGCGGCGGCGGGCGTTGCGGTGGCGCGAACGGCGGCGGCCATGGGAGCGGTTCTCGCTCTCTTCCTCGGCCTCGCGATGAGCCTGTTCCTCGGCCTCGATCAGCGCCTGCCGGTCGGCGACCGGGATCTGGTAGTAATCGGGATGGATTTCGCTGAAGGCCAGGAAGCCGTGGCGGTTGCCGCCATATTCGACGAAAGCGGCTTGGAGCGAGGGTTCGACCCTGGTGACCTTGGCGAGGTAGATATTCCCGCGCAGTTGCTTGCGTTGTGCGGTCTCGAAGTCAAACTCTTCGACGCGATTGCCGCGGACCACGACGACCCGGGTCTCTTCCGGGTGGGTGGCATCGATCAACATCTTGTTGGGCATGTCTTAACTCTTGGCGGCGGCGGGCGCGATTCACCGTGGGCGCGTATCGCGCCGCCGGGTGACGCGACGGTCCACCTGATTCGGGGGTGAGGGGAAGGCCGAAACGCCGTCTCTCGCGCCTTGCCGAACCGGAAGCTTCAGGACCATGGGGGCGCGCGGGATTTTCAATCCGCAGCGTCGCGAATGGTCCTTCAGAATTCGTCGGCACAGTCTGGCGCATCAAGCGTCGGCCCGTATGAAACATTGGGCGGCGAGGCCGCCCCTCAATCAGTTGCTGCTGGCCAGGCATGGCGCGAGCGCGCTCGCCTTGGGGATCGCGAACCGCTCCCTTGGGATCAAGGGACCGGGTTAATGGGTTACGTCGCTGTCAGAACCGCCCGGGTGACGTGAGTGGTAACCCAGGACCGTCCGCCGCCGGGGCTTGCCCCGCTCCATCTCGTTGCCGCGCACCGCGCTGGTCTTAGAGAGGAACGGAAAACGCTGGAATTCCCAAACCTTGGGAGTTCCGGCGCTGCACCGGGAGGCTGAATGCGACACAACCGGGAATATCGGCCGTCAGCAGTCCGTACATACGAGGAATGAGCCATCCGTGCAAGGGAGCGTCGCACGGCGGTCACAGTCAGCGAGTTTCGCATATCCGTCATTAAGGATCGTTTAACCCTGTGGTTCTATTGCGTTAAAGAGGCTGCTCGGAGGCACGGAATCGGTGGCGAGCCGCACGAATCAAAGGGTTTTGCTGGGATGCGTGCTGCTGTGCGCCGCAGCATTGCCATATGCTGATTCCTCGCGCCTGAGCGCAGCGGAAAGCCAGTCGCAACCCTCTGTTGCGGTAGCGAATTTTCCAATCGCCTCGGCCGCCCGTCTGGCTGGCGATGGCAAGCAGACCCGCTTCATCCTCGACATCGACCAGACCGTGACCTTTCGTGCCGTCACGCTCGCCGACCCCTACCGCGTGGTGGTGGACGTGCCGCAAGTGAATTTTCAGCTGCCCGCCGGTACCGGCAGCGGGGGGCGGGGGCTGGTCAAGGCCTTCCGCTACGGGCTCGTCATGCCCGGCGGCTCGCGAATCGTGTTCGACCTGACCGGGCCGGCGAAGATCGCCAATTCCTACGTGGTCGAGGCCGCCAATGGCCAGCCGGCCCGGCTCGTGCTCGAGCTGGAGGAGGTCCACCGCGCCGCCTTTGCGCCATCGCTCGCGCCCGAAAACCGTCCCGAACTGAGGCCTGCGATCGCCGAGCCGCCGCCTGCCACGGTTCCCGCCACGGCAACCCCGGATGCCGCGCACCAGAAGGCCGATGGCCGTCCGGTGGTCGTGATTGATCCCGGCCATGGCGGCATCGATAACGGTACGCAGTCGAGCGGCGAGAGCGAGAAGAACCTCGTCCTGGCCTTTGGGCTGGCGCTACGCGATAAACTGGAAAAGGCGGGCAAATACCGCGTGGTCATGACGCGGGACGACGACACCTTCATTCCCCTCAATGACCGGACCAAAATCGCCCGCAATCTCAAGGCCGCTTTGTTCGTCTCGATTCATGCCGATGCGCTGCCTCGTGCCGAGGGCGATGCGCAAGGCGCGACCATCTACACGCTCTCCGACAAGGCGTCCGACGCCGAGGCCCAGCGGCTGGCGGACGCCGAGAACCGGGCGGATGCGATCGCCGGCTTCAACCTCGCGGAGGAGCCGACCGACGTCGCCGACATCTTGATCGACCTCACGCAGCGGGAAACCCGCACTTTTTCAAACCGTTTCGCCCGCCTTTTGATGGGAGAAATGAAGTCGACGGTGCGGATGCACAAGCATCCCCTGAAGTCGGCGGGCTTCCGGGTGCTGAAGGCGCCCGACGTGCCTTCGGTGCTGGTCGAGATCGGCTATGTCTCGAACAAGGGAGACCTCGAGCATCTGGTCTCCGAGGGCTGGCGGTCCCGTGCCGTGGGCTCCATGGCGCAGGCGATCGACGGGTTTTTGGCCAAGCGGATGGCCACGGCGGGATCGTCAAATTGACGACCCGGGGGTCTTCGAACTGAAAGGGTTTTTCCGTCCCGCCGCAAAAGCCCTAGTTTGGCCACAGCGGGCGCTTTATAAAAATGCCGCAGGGGGTTCCGGAATCGGAGAGAATCCCGCTCTGCAAGCGTCTAAAATCCGGCACTGATGTGATTGCGTAAGCCGGTGAATTCGCGACGTAAAGGTTGGCCCCTGTTTGGGGTGCCAAGGGGCTGATACTGGGCTGATCCAGAGTTTGAACGGATAAACACATAATGCGCTTGCTGGTGCGGTTCATGGGCTTCCTGTTCGCCGCGGGAACAGTGGTGTTCCTTGTCGGTGTCGGGGCCGTGGCAGGCCTGATCTGGCATTTCTCCAAGGACTTGCCGGACTACTCTCAGCTTCAGGATTACGAGCCGCCGGTGATGACCCGCGTGCACGCGGTCGACGGTTCGCTGCTCGGCGAATACGCCAAGGAGCGGCGGCTGTATCTGCCGATCCAGGCAGTGCCCAAGCTCGTGATCAACGCGTTCCTGGCGGCCGAGGACAAGAACTTCTACGAGCATGGCGGCATCGACTACACCGGCATGGCGCGCGCAGGTCTGGTCTACATCCAGAACTACGGCTCGAACCGGCGTCCGCAGGGCGCCTCCACCATCACCCAGCAAGTCGCCAAGAACTTCCTTCTGACCAACGAGGTCTCCTTCGCGCGCAAGATCAAGGAAGCCTTGCTGGCGATGCGTATCGAGAAGACCTACTCGAAGGACAAGATCCTCGAGCTGTATCTGAACGAAATCTATCTCGGCCTCGGCGCCTACGGCATCGCGGCGGCGTCGCTGGTCTATTTCGACAAATCGGTCAACGAGCTCACCGTTGCCGAAGCCGCTTATCTGGCCGCGCTGCCGAAGATGCCGGCGACCCTGCATCCGGTGCGCAACCGCGACCGCGCCGTCGAGCGCCGCAACTACGTGATCGACCGTCTTCAGGAGAACGGCTGGATCAAGCAGGCCGACGCCGAGAAGGCGCGCAAGGAGCCGCTCGCCGTCACCAGCCGCTCCAACGGGGCCCACACTTTCGCCGGCGAATATTTCGCCGAGGAAGTCCGCCGCGACATCTTCGAGCGCTATGGCGAGAAGAAGCTGTATGAGGGCGGTCTCTCTGTCCGCACCACACTCGATCCGAAAATCCAGGTAATGGCGCGCAAGACCATGGTCACCGGCCTCGTGAACTATGACGAGCAGCAGGGCTATCGCGGTGCCATGAGCAAGCTCGACATTTCGGGCGACTGGGGCGTGAAGCTTGCCGAGATCAAGTCGCTCTCCGACATCTCGCCATGGCGCATGGCGGTGGTGCTGGAGACCAGCGACCAGTCGGCGCGCATCGGCTTCCAGCCGAGCCGCGAGCTTGGCGGTGCCATCAGCAAGCAACGCGAGACCGGCATCGTCACGGTCGACGGCGTGCGCTGGGCGCGGGCCACGCAGGGTGGCACAAGGGGCAAGACGCCGACGGCGGTGTCGCAGGTGCTCCAGCCCGGCGACGTCATTTATGCCGATCCGCTCTACAAGGACGGCCAGCCCGTCGAGGGCCAGTACCGGCTGCGTCAGATCCCCGAAGTGTCGGGCGCGATGGTGGTGATGGATCCCTGGACCGGCCGTGTGCTCGCGATGGTCGGCGGCTTCTCGTTCGACCAAAGCCAGTTCAATCGCGCCACGCAGGCCTATCGGCAGCCGGGTTCGTCGTTCAAGCCGATCGTCTATTCGGCCGCGCTCGACAACGGCTATACGCCGTCGACCGTGGTGCTCGACGCGCCGATCGAAATCGACCAGGGCCAGGGCGCCGGCGTGTGGCGGCCTGAAAACTTCTCCTCGGGCAAGTTCCAGGGACCGGTGACGTTGCGCAACGCGCTGCGGCAGTCGCTGAACACCGTGACGGTGCGCCTCGCGCAGGACATCGGCATGCCCCTGATCGGGGAATATGCCCGCCGCTTCGGCGTCTATGACGAGCTGCCGAACTATCTGTCCTACGCGCTCGGCGCCGGCGAGACGACGGCGATGCGCATGGTGACGGCCTACTCGATGCTCGCCAATGGCGGCCGCCGGGTGAAGCCGACCTTGATCGACCGCATCCAGGACCGCTACGGCCGCACCATCTTCAAGCACGACCAGCGCGAATGCCGCGGCTGCGACGCGCCGGGCGGCTGGAAGAATCAGACCGAGCCGCAGCTGATCGACCGCCGCGAGCAGGTGCTGGATTCCATGACCGCCTATCAGATCACCGAGCTGATGGAGGGCGTGGTGCAGGCCGGTACCGCGACCGTGGTCAAGGAAGTCGGCAAGCCGATCGCCGGTAAGACCGGCACCACCAACGAGGCCAAGGACGCCTGGTTCGTCGGCTTCTCGCCCGACGTCGCCGTCGCCATCTATATGGGATACGACAAGCCGCGTCCGCTGGGCAAAGGCAACGCCGCGACCGGCGGCCATCTGGCAGCTCCCATCGCGCGCGACTTCCTCAAGCTCGCGCTCGCCGACAAGCCCGCCGTTCCGTTCAAGGTGCCGGCCGGCATCAAGCTCGTGCGCGTCGTCGCCAAGACCGGCATGCGCGCAGGTCCCGGCGAGACCGGCGGAACCATTTTGGAGGCCTTCAAGCCAGGCACGGCGCCGCCGGATAATTATTCGGTCATCGGCGTGGCCGATGCGGATGGGCGCATGCCGGCGTCACAACAGCAGCAGCCGGATTCCGGCTTCTTCATGCGGCCGGGCACCGGCGGGCTGTACTAAAGCGCGATGAGATTAGGATGAATCGTCATCGCGCTTTAGCTTGTTGTTTGAGCATGATCTTTTCGGAAAACCGCTGCGCACTTTTCCGGATCATGCTTTAGCGGATAACGCTGACGTTTGAGGGAGCGGGCGGTTGCGCTTTGGCGCCGCCGCCGTTACATCCCCGTTGCAATCGAAACGCGGAACAATTCCAGAGAACGACATGCGCGCCGAAATCGAACGGTTGGTAGAAGAGATCAAGCAGTCAGTCGGGCTGCTGAGGAGGCATCTTTGACGTCGAGAAATCGACGGCACGCCTCGCTGAGCTGAACAAGCTCGCAGAAGATCCCGATCTCTGGAACGATCCCCAGAAGGCCCAGAAGCTGATGCAGGAGCGCACCTCGCTGGAGGATGCGCTGTCGGGCATCGGCAAGGTCGAGCAGGAACTCGAAGACGATATCGGCATGATCGAGCTCGGCGAGGCCGAGGGCGATGACGGTGTCGTTGCCGAGGCCGAAGCCGCGCTGAAGAACCTCAAGAAGGAGGTGGCGCGGCGCGAGCTCGAGGCGCTGCTGTCGGGCGAGGCCGACCGCTTCGATTCCTATCTCGAAGTCCATGCCGGCGCCGGCGGCACCGAAAGTCAGGACTGGGCGCAGATGCTCTTGCGCATGTACACGCGCTGGGCCGAAACCCACGGCTTCAAGGTCGAATTTCTGGAAGAATCCGAGGGCGAAGAGGCCGGCATCAAGTCGGCGACGATCCAGGTCTCCGGCCATAACGCCTATGGCTGGCTGAAGACCGAAGCCGGTGTGCATCGCCTGGTGCGCATCTCGCCGTTCGACTCCAACGCGCGGCGGCACACCTCGTTCTCGAGCGTGCAGGTGTTCCCCGTCATCGACGACAGCATCAAGATCGACATCAAGGAGTCCGACGTCCGCACCGACACCATGCGTTCGGGCGGTGCCGGCGGTCAGCACGTCAACAAGACCGAATCCGCGGTGCGCCTGACGCATATCCCGACTGGTGTCGCGGTGGTCTGTCAGGCCGGCCGCTCGCAGCACAAGAATCGAGCGCAGGCCTGGGATATGCTGCGTGCTCGCCTTTACGAGATCGAGCTGAAGAAGCGTGAGGAGAAAGCCGCCGCCGACCAGGCTGCCAAGACCGATATCGGCTGGGGCCACCAGATCCGCTCCTATGTGCTGCAGCCCTACCAGATGGTGAAGGATCTGCGCACGGGCGTGCAGACCTCGGACACATCCGGCGTGCTCAACGGCGAGCTCGACGACTTCATGGCCGCGACGCTGGCGCAGCGCGCCTTCGGCACCACCAGCGGCGACATCGAGGACGTGGACTGATCATGCCCCGCGTCGCCTTCATCGGGCTTGGGCGGATGGGGCACGGCATGGCCGGCCGCTATCTCGATGCCGGTTTCACGGTGACGCTGTGGAATCGCAGCAAGGTCAAGGCCGAAGACCTGATCGCCCGCGGCGCGCATTGGGCGACGTCCCCTGAGGATGCCGCGATCGATGCCGATGCGGTCGTGACCATGGTCGCCGATGACGAGGCCTCGCGTGCGGTCTGGCTCGGGCTCAAGGGCGCGGCCAAGACCGCGAAGGCCGGCACCATCGCCATCGAGTGCTCGACTGTTTCCTATGACCACGCCCGCGAGATGGGCCGCGAGCTGAACGCGCGCGGGCTCATTTACATCGACTGCCCCGTGACCGGATTGCCCGATGCGGCCGCTAGCGGAAAGCTGACGCTGCTGGTTGGCGCCAATGCAGCCGATCTCGAGCGCGCGCGGCCCTATCTCGACCCAATCGGCTCGACCATCCGCCATTTCGGTGCGATCGGCACCGGCACGGTCTACAAGCTCATCAACAATCTGATGGGCGCGATCCAGATCGCCGGCCTCGCCGAGGGCCTTGCGATCGCCGAGCAGGCCGGGCTCGACATGAACCTGGTGCTGGAGTCGATTCAGGCGGGCGTTGCGGCAAGCCCCCAGGTGCAGCGCCACTCCAGGCGCATGGTCGCCCGCGATTTCAGCGGCGCGACCTTCACGTCGGCGCTGCGGCACAAGGATGCCGCCTACGCGGTGAAGCTCGCCGAGAGTCTGCTGGCTGATAAGCCACTGGTCGCACGTGCCGCGGTCGAGGCGTACGCGCAGGCGAAGGCTGTGATGCCCGACGATGATGAAGGCAGGATGATCGAGCTGGTGTCACGACCGAAGGCGCCGTCGTAGACAAGCGTATCAACTTGGGGCCGCCTTGGCCGCTCCATTCATTCCGAGCACCGGTTTTGTAAACCGGTGCTTCATCGGAAATCGGGTGGCATTGTCCACCGCATCGTTCTAGGCGATGGCTCGGCCGCCGAGGTGAGACGCCATGCCCCCGAACGACAACCGGATCGATGCGCGCGACTGGTCGCTGTTCGCCGTGCTCTCGGTGCTCTGGGGTGGCTCGTTCTTCTTCAACGGCGCGGGGTTACGGGAATTGCCGCCGCTGACGCTGGTGTTCCTGCGCGTCGCGCTTGGCGCCGCCATTCTCCTGCCGTTGCTGCGCGTGCAGGGGATCGGCTTCCCCACGGGCACGATGGGCTGGAGGCCGTTCGTCGCGATCGGGCTGCTCAACAACGTCATTCCATTCTCGCTCATCGTGGTCGGCCAGACTTTCATTCCGAGTGGGCTGGCCTCGATCCTGAACGCGACCACGCCGCTGTTCACTGTGGTGGTGATGGCGGCGGCAGGCGACGAGACCTTGCAGATGCGTCGCATGGTCGGGGTGGCGCTGGGGCTCCTCGGCGTGATCATCCTGCGCGGATGGGGCTTCGAAACGAGGCCAGGGCAGGGGCTCGGCATCCTGCTTTGCCTCGGCGGCGCGTTAAGCTATGCCTTTGCGGCACTGGCGGCGCGGCGATTGCTGAAGGACGCAGCTCCGCTGGGCACGGCGACGTTTCAACTGATGGCGTCGACCGTGATGATGGCGGCCGTCGCCGGCGCGGTGGAGCAACCCTGGCGCCTTCCGATGCCGAGCCTCACAACCTGGCTTGCGGTGCTTGGCCTTGCCGGCCTGTCGACGGCGCTCGCCTACATCGTCTTCTTTCAGATCCTGCGGCGCTCGGGCGCGAGCAATGTCATGCTGGTGACGCTGCTCATTCCCGTCACGGCCATCCTTCTGGGATGGCTGGTGCTGGGTGAGCCGATCTCGATGCGCGAGATCGCCGGCGCAATCGTCATCGGCAGCGCGTTGCTGGTGATTGACGGACGTGTGCTAGGACTGCTGCGCCGCGGCGGCTAAGTTTCCGGTCGGCCACGAGCGCGCCAATAGTCAGGGCCGGCTGCCGGCTCTCGCCTTCAGCGCCATGCCGCCGGCGACGCCGACGCCGAGCACGTACATCCAGCCCTCGTGGAAATCGAACAGGTGCGAGTTCAACAGCGAGCTCGTGACGTTCTGCACCACGACGACGAGGCCGATCCAGGCGGCGAGGCCTTCCCCTGCAAACAAGCGAAGATGTGCGATCCAGAGGGCGTAGAGCAGGACGACGCCCAGAAGGCCCCATTGCACGGCGATGTTGAGGGTCTGGTTGTGCGGATTACTGACGACCTCGGCATCGAGGCTGCTCCCGCTTGTGGCGGCGCGCTCGAACTGGCGCTTGATCGAACCGGTGCCGTGGCCGATCAGGGGCGCCTCGACAAAGGCGTGAACCGACTTGCGCCAATAGGTCAGCCGCTGTGCCGTCGAGGCGCGGCTGATGTCCTCATGGCCGTGGTAGTATTCGACGGCGATATCGGTGATGCGCTGGCGCAGATAGGGCGATGTCGTCCAGGCCAGCGCGCTCGCGGCGAGCGTGGCCGCGAGCAGGAGCAGTGCCGCGCGCCGGCTCAGATGCTTCCAGGCAAATAAGCCCAGCAGCACCGCGATGCAGAGCAGCGCCGTGCGAGCGGACGCGACGAACACCATGTTGGTGGCGAACAGCAGGATCAGCGCCAGGCAGGCGGCTGTCGCGACCACGTGTCCGCTGCGCCAGAATGTCAACACAGGGAGTGCAAGCGCGAACGCGCAGAGCGTGAATTCCTGACTCTGGTCGATGTAATTCTTGACGGGAACGCCTGATGACGCCGTCGCGGTGATCTTCCAGCTGGGATCGAGCAGCACGATCCAGGAGAAGAGCGCAAGCAGCGCGCAGGAGGCGAGAAAGGCGAGACAGACCCACGAACCGCGCTCGGACCGGCTGAAATGGTAGAGCAGCGGCGGAACGAGCACGAGCTTTGCCACCGGCTTGATCGCATGCAGCCTGTCGGCCCATGCGCCGTCCGACCACAGCGTGCCGATGAGGGCGAGCAGCAGGAAGACGAAGGGCAGGGCAAGCGCGGGCCGCACGAGCCCGCGCGCATAGTCGCGCCAGTCGATGGTCGGCGTAACCGCGAGCAGCCAAAGCCCGACGAAGATCGAAGGCGCCGTGGTCGACCAGGGCAGCGACGCCGCGATCAGGACGGCGAGCATGTCGGCAGCGCGGAACAGCGCGGCGGAACGGCCCAGGGCCTGCCATCGGTCGCGCAAAGTTGGCGGGGCGGCCGGACCGGACCATGCTGCCTGCTCAGCTGTCATCTGGCTGACGCCTACTGTGCCGCGACCAGGCTTTCTCTCGGCATCTCATGACCGAGGAAATCCCGGGCCTGGGTTTCGTAGCCGAAGCGCTCAGTGAGCTCATGGCGCCTCGCCCGGATCTTGCCGCGCCACTCCTCCTGCCGCGTCAGCACGCGGGTGACGGAGGCTGCGATCGCCTCGGTCGAGAACGGATCGAAATAGTCGGCGAGCTCGCCCGCGACCTCGCGGAAGACGGAGATGTCGGAGCACAGCACCGGCGTGTTCGCGGCCAGCGCCTCGATGATCGGCACGCCAAAACGTTCGGCGAAGCTCGGCATGATCAGGCCGTGCGCTTCCGCGATCAGGACCGCCTTCTCGTGCTCGTCGACATAGCCGGCGAAGCGGACGTTCGGCGGCAGATTGCGCATCCGGCTGATCTCACCGGCATAACCGATCACGACGAGATCGGCGTGGGGTACGCCGCGGAAGGCGCGGACCACGGTGGCGACGTTCTTGCGCGGCTCGTTCGAGACGATGACGACGAAGCTCGGCCGCCCCGGACGCCCCGACGGGGCTGGCAGGTGCAGGACATCCGGGGCGTCGAACCGGGTGCGGGGATACACGACCCGCGCCGGCAGGTGCGCAAATTGCGGCAACAGTTCCCTGAACCGCATCATGCTATAGTTTGAAACAAAGGCGAGCTCGTCGGCCTGGCGCAGGCTGGTGAGCAGCCGCGACAGGAACAGCCGCGTTGCGACGTCACTGAGCTTGAGGTCGGTGAGCGGCAGCAAATCATGGACCACGCAGATCACCTTGGCGTCGGGCCTGCGCCTGATCGCCACCCTCGTCGGCGTATCCACGACGATGACGTCGTAGTCGCGCGCGTCCACCCGCGGCGGCGGCAGCAGGAAGAACGCTGAGGAGTCCTGATAGCTGTAGAAGCCGGGCTCGAGCTGAAAGTCGCGGAACAGCTCGAGATGGCGCAGGTCCGGCGGGACGTATTCGAGCGCGTCGGTCCTGTTCTCGATCAGCCGGGCGTGCAGGCCACGCAGGCCGACGGCGCGAAGGAAGCAGACGATGTAGTCCCACGACACCGACATGGTGGCCTTGTGGCGGATCCAGTCGAGCGTGCGCCGCAGCCCGCCGCGCGCGACCGGCTCGCCCATGTTGACCTCGTCGAGGAAGCGGTAGAGGGCAAGCAGCTCGATATTGCGTGACTGGGCTGGAAAGAGTTTGGTGCGCCGCTCGCGCCGGTGCAGCTTGCGATAGCGCCGGGTGGTCTCGACCAGCAGCGTCAGCTCGTGCCCCTCGGCCGCGAGCGAGCGCATCAGTTCACGTGTGAAGTGGAAGATGCCGCGCTTGTGGTTGGGCTCGCCGAGTGCCTCGGACACGACAAGGATGTTCTGCTTCATGCGCGTTTCTCGCGGAGCTCGAAGGTGTGGGTGGCCGGCGGGGTGACCATGACGGTCGAGGCGACGCGGCCGTGATCGAGATTGATGATGCTGGTGCAGGTGCGGCGCAGCAGCGGCTGATCGTGCGAGGCGATGATCACGATTGCCGCCTGCGACACGAGGTTCAGCAGCCGCTGCTGGGCCTTCTCCGCAAAGTGCTCGTCGACGACGCTGAGCCATTCGTCGAGCAGGAGGATATCGGCAGGAAACGCCGTGGCGGTCGCAAACAGCACCCGCATCAGCATGCCCGAGGAGAACATCCGCAGCGGCAGCCGCTGCATGCGCGCCTCGAGCTCGGTGAAGGCCCAGATCTCGTCGATCACGCGGCGGGTCGGCTTGCGGCCGCTGATCCGCAGCAGCAGCGCGATGTTGTCCTCGGCGACGAAATCCAAATTGACGCCCGCGTTGAGGCCGAGCAGCGGCACGACGTTGCCTTGAATTGCGATGTTGCCACTGCTCGACGGATAGACGCCGGCGATCAGCCGCAGCAGCGTCGATTTGCCCGAGCCGTTGGGGCCGGCAAGCCCGATGCGGGCGCCCGCCTCGGCCTCGATCGTGACGTTGTCGACGGCGCGGATGATCCGCATCTCGCCCGGCTCGCGAATGAGATGGCCGAGCAGCCGCCGCTTCAGCGAATAGTCGTAGGCGCCGTAGAGCGGATAGTCGAGACAGACGTTGTGAAGGCTGATCGAGACCATGCGTCAGATCCAGAATGCAGCTTTGCGCAGATGGACCAGCGTCAGCACGCTCGCGCAGATCAGGAGCGCCAGTGCGACAAGGACATAGACGATGCTGACGGGATCGACATGGCCACCCGCCAGCGGCTCCCTCCACACCGCGAACAGATGCGTCAGCGGATTGATCCGCATCACCGTCGAGCGATGGTTGATCATCTCCGACGACCAGATCACGGGTGAGGCGAGAAAGGCGAGCATCAATGTGGATTCGATGATCGGCTTGAGGTCGCGATAGCGCGTTGCCATCGCACCGAGGACGAGGCTCAGGGCGAATGTGCAGACCACGAACAGCAGGAGGCCAGGCAGCGCCGCCAGTGCGTGAGAGAGATCGTGGCGGGACAGGATAAGCCACAGGAGCAGCGGCACGCAGGCGTTATGGAGCGCGAACAGCGCCTGACGGAACGTGCATTGCAGCAGGAAGATGACCGGCGGCAGCGCCCGGTCGCGGATCAGGCTCGCGGAGTTTTGCAGCGCCGTAGTGGCATCGAGCACCACGCTGTTGAGGAAGGTCCAGGCCGTCATCGACAGCGCCAGCATGGGCAGGCGTGACAGCACGTCGGCGTTCGACATCTGCCCGATCACCGAGCCGAGCACCGCGACCACGATCGCCATCTGGAGCGACATCCAGAACGGGCCGAGCAGTGAGCGCACATAGCGGTGTCGCATGTCGGACCAGGCCAGCGCCGCCGCGATCCGGACGGTGTCCACCCACCCCGTCGCCTGCGGCGGATCGGCGATCGCCGATCGCTGCTCGCTCGGTGCGGCGATGGCCTCGCGGTAGACGGCCTCCATGCCTTGCTTGAAGGCCGTGGCCGAATAGCGGGTGAGGGCGCGCGTGCGCGCCGATAGTCCCATGCGGCGGCGGCGCTCGGGATCGCGGATCAGCGTATCGATGGCTTCACCCAGCTTGGCGGCGTCGCCGGGCGGCACAGTGATCGCCTCCGTGCCGTGGCGGGCGACGCGTGGCACTGCGGTGTCGAGCGCCGTGTTCACGACCGGACGGCCGGCGGCCATGGCTTCCAGCTGGACGAGGCCGAACGTCTCGGCACTGGTCACCGATGGCATCACGAAGACGTCGGCAAGGCACATCAGCTTGATGCGCTCGCAATCGTTGACTGAGCCGAGCAGGCGGACGCGGTCACCGAGGCCGAGCTCGTGGATCAATTGCTCGAGCCGCGGCCGCTCGGTGCCCTCACCGATGATCCAGACCTCGAAATTGTGTGCGGCAGCGGCGCGGATCAGCACGTCGAAACCCTTGTAGGGCACCAGCCGGCCGCAGGCCAGCACGAGCCGGCCGCGATCGTTGACGTGGTGCGGCTCGATCTTCGGCCAGTCATAGCCCGTGGTGTCGATGCCGAATGGCACGACGTGGCATTTGTCCTCGAACTCGCGCAGCAACGGCGTGTTGTCGACCAGCACATGGTCCGAGACGATGATCGCCTTGGCGCGCCGCAAGGTCCGCCGCATCAACGGTTCGACGAACCAGCGCAGGCCGGCATGGGTGACGATGTCGGCGTGCCAGTGCACCACCAGCGGCCGCTTGGCGCCGAATCCGAAGGCAAAGACGAGGTCGGCGAGCGGGAAGCGGGCGTGGAGTGCGAGCAGATCGTGCGCGGCGATCTTGCGCCACAGCCGCCAGGGATAGGTGGGAGCGGCCGGCAGCGACAACAGATTGCCGAACGAGCGGACGCGCTCGACCGCGACGTCGTTGACGACGATCTCGCGCCGTTCGGCCGACTGCGAGCAGACCAGCACGGCGGAGGCGAAGGCATCTTTCAGGCTCGCGCAGATGTCGCGGATCACCGTGAGCGTGCCGCCGAACAGGTCGGGATAATAGACCTTGAAGATGTGCAGCACCGACGGGCGGCGCGGGGTTTCGTGGGTGTGATGCATGACGGTGGTCAGCCTGCGAGAAGCGCGGCGAGGAACGGTGCGGCCAGCACCGCAATGAAGATCGCGCCGCGCAGCAGCGCCGGCAGCATCGGCTCGATCGCGCCGTGCCCCCAATCGGGAGTCGGCATAGCAGGCGGTGAAGTGGAAATGCGGACCAAGCGGTCAACCATGGGTTTTAAGTCCCTCTACGTCGCGCCCTCAGTGGTGGCTCGTATATGTGGGAAAATTTACCACGTCAATCGGCCCTCGATGAAAAAAGTGGGATTGTGTCCCACGTGAGGCATCGGTACAATTCAGACATGAATGCCAAGTCCGGGTCCAAGGAGGCTGACAAATCGGCCGACAAGCCGATGGCGCCGCAGCCGAATGCCGCCGGGAAGCTGCACGCGCCGCTGGCGCGGCTGCTGCGCCCGCTCGTGCGGCTGTGCATCCGCAGTGGCATGACCTTTCCGGCGCTGGCGCAGCTGCTTCGCGAGCTTTTCGTCAATGTCGCCGAGCACGATTTCGCGCTGGAGGGAAAAGAGCAGACCGACAGCCGGGTCAGCCTGCTCACCGGCATCCATCGCAAGGAGGTGGCGCGGCTGCGCGGCGCCGGCGCACCCGTGCACGAGGCGCCGGCGGCGGTATCGCTGACCAGTGCGGTGATCGCGCGCTGGCTTGCCGCGCCGGAATTCACCGATGCCAAGGGCGAGCCGCTCGCCTTGCCGCGCACAGCCGAGGGCGATGCGCCGTCGTTCGAGCAACTCGTCGCTTCCGTCACCAAGGACGTGCGCCCGCGCGCGGTGCTTGACGAATGGATCGACCGCAAGCTCGTCACCATCAACGACGCTGACGAAATCGAGCTGGTCGAGGCCGCCTTCGTTCCCAGCGGTGAGGACGACGGCAAATGGCACTATCTCGGCCGCAATCTGCACGACCATATCGCGGCTGCCGCGGAAAACGTCGCTGGGGCGCCACGCTTCCTCGAACGCGCGGTGCACTACAACAACATCTCGCCGAAGCTGGCACGGAAGCTCGAGGCACGTTCGCGCGAGCTTGCCATGGATGCGCTGAAGACGGCCAACCGTGAGGCCAACCGGGCTCTCGCCAAGGACAAGGGCGGCAACGCGCGCTGGAATTTCGGCCTCTACATCTACAGCGAAGATGCCGATGAGGAAGGCGGGGCGAAGGAGGGCGGCAAAGACGGTGGCAAAGAGGGCGCTTCGTCATGAGCCGGCCGCCGCTCATCTCCCGCCGCCTACTGCTGATGGGATTCTGGCTCGCCGGCACGGGCCTCGCCCGTGCGCAGGTCAAGCGCGGCACCGATCAGGGCATCGGCGGCACCGGGATCACGCGCGGCGATGATCACGGCATCGGCGGCACCGGCATCGTCGGCGTGATCCAGCGTTTCGGCAGCATCTACGTCAACGGCCAGCGCGTCACCTATGCGAGCGACGTTCCGGTCCGGATCGACGGCGAAGCGGCCAGCGCCAAGGCGCTGCGCATCGGTCAGCTCGCGCGCGTGGTTGCGACCCGTCAGGCCGACGGCACGCTGATCACGCGCAACATCACGATCGCGAGCGAGGTCTCCGGTCCGATTGAGCAGGTGAAGGGCAACGAGCTGACCGTGCTCGGCCAGAAGATCGTCGCCGGCGACAAGGAGAGCAAGCTCCGGACGGGCACGCAGGTTGCCGTCTACGGCTTGCGCCGTACTGACGGGGTCATCGTCGCAAGCCTGGTGGAGCCGCGGCGCGATGCGGCCGCGCGCGTGACGGGGCTGGTCGAACGCGGGCCGGACGGCTTGCGAATCGGCGGGTTGAAGCTGAACGGCGTCGATCCCTTGCTCGTCGGCCAGCGCGTCCAGATCGAGGGCAGTGCGAGCCAGGGCGCGATGCAGGCCGCGCGCACGCGGATCGACGATTTCTCGGATCTCGTCGGCGCGAGCCGCCTGTCGGTCGAGGCCTACGTGCAGAGGATGGGATCGAACCTCCAGCTCGGCTCCGGGCTCATCGCCCATGACAGCTCGCGCTTCGGGCCAGCCGCCGGCGAAGCACGCATGGTGGTCAACGGCGTGTTCGATCGCTCACGCGGCCTTCAGCTCGATTCGGCGCGCGCGGTCGGCCAATTCCCGGGATCGCCGGGGCAGGCGCCTGGCGGAGCAGGCCAGCCCGGGCGCTCG
>NZ_PSRT01000159.1 GCF_004212635.1 Bradyrhizobium genosp. SA-3
CGCTCACGGCGCCCGCCGCGCCGCGGCGCAGGAGGTAGTCGCGACCGCGCGGCCCGACATCGTCGACCGCAACGGTGCGATCCTGGCGACCGACGTCAAGGCGGCGAGCCTGTTCGGCGAGCCGCGCCGGATCATCGACAAGGACGAGGCGATCGAGCTTTTGACCGCCACCGTGCCCGACCTCGACGAGGCCGAGGTGCGCGAGCGCCTGAAGACGCGCAAGGGCTTCGTCTGGCTCAAGCGCGAGGTCACGCCGAAGCAGCAGCAGGACATCCACAAGCTCGGCATTCCCGGCATCGGCTTCCTGCGCGAGAACAAGCGCGTCTATCCGACCGGCAACGAGGTCGCCCACCTGATCGGTCTCGTCAATATCGACAATCAGGGCATCGCCGGCATGGAGAAGTGGCTCGACAATCAAGGGCTCGCCGATCTCCACCGCGCCGGCTTTGCCACCGACCGGTTGCAAAAGCCGATCGAGCTCTCGGTCGATCTGCGCGTCGAGCACGCGCTCCGCGACGAGCTGTTGAAGGCCAAGGACAAGTTCCACGCCAAGGCCGCATCCGGCATCGTCTCCAACGTCAAGACCGGCGAGATCGTCGCGATGGTCTCGCTGCCGGACTTCGATCCCAACAATCCGAAGGAAGCGCACGACCCCGACCGCATCAACCGTCTGACCACGGGCGTCTATGAGATGGGCTCGACCTTCAAGGCGTTCACGCTGGCGATGGCGCTCGATTCCGGCAAGATCAACCTGAACTCGTCGTGGGATGCGCGCGGAAATCTGCACTACGGCAAGTTCACCATCCACGACAGCCACCCGCTCGGGCGTTTCATCAACACCAAGGAAGTGTTCACCTACTCGTCCAACATCGGCGCGGCGCGGATCGCGCTCAGCCAGGGTGTCGAGGCGCACAAGGCGTTCCTCGCCAAGATGGGCCAGTTGACGCGGCTGCGCACCGAACTGCCGGAGAGCGCGGCGCCGCTGATCCCGCGGCGCTGGAGCGAGCTGAACACGGTCACCGCCGCGTTCGGCCAGGGCCTCTCGGTGGCGCCGCTCCAGGCGGTGATGGGCATCAACGCGCTGGTGAACGGCGGCTATCTGATTCCGCCGACCTTCATGAAGCGCAGCGAAGCGGAAGCGGCGGCGCTGGCCAAGCGCGTGATCAAGCAGGACACCAGCGACAAGATGCGGTATCTGATGCGGCTCAATGCCGAGATCGGTACCGCCAAGACCGCGGACATCAAGGGCTACTACGTCGGCGGCAAGACCGGCACGTCCGAGAAGGTCATCAACGGCCGCTACGCCAAGAAGCGGGTGCTCAACTCCTTCACCGCGGTCATGCCCTGCGACGATCCGAAATATCACATCCTGATCATGCTGGACGAGCCGCAGGCCATTCCTGAAACGAAGGGTTTCATCACGTCGGGCTGGAACGCGGTGCCGACCGGCGGCAAGGTGATCGAGCGAATCGCGCCGCTTCTGGGCGTCGAGCCGCGTTTCGACCTGCCGCCGTCCGACCGCCTTATTCTTGCAGCATCCAGGACAACCCAGTAATCAACCGGGTAGGCCGTTGCCGCTGCTGAGTCGGGACTTTTCCGAAGATTCGGCTTTCCGGCACGGCATGTCGACTGGAACACCATGAAGCTGCGCGAACTGCTAGGCAATGATGCCGCGATCGAGCCCGCTGCCGCGGCGCTCGATGTGAGCGGCCTTGCGCTCGATAGCCGGCTGGTCGGGCCGGGCGATCTCTTCTTCGCTCTCGCGGGCAGCAAGACCGACGGCGCGCGCTTCATCGATGCTGCGGTCGCCGCAGGCGCGGTGGCCGTCGTCGGCGACCATGCGCCTGATGGCAGCAGGGTGCCGTTCATCACGGTCGCCAATCCGCGCCGCGCGCTGGCGCTGGCCGCGGCAAGATTCTTTCCCGCACAGCCCGCGACCATCGCTGCGGTGACCGGCACCAGCGGCAAGACCTCCGTCGCAGCCTTCACGCGCCAGATCTGGGAGCGGCTGGGACATGCCTCCGCCAGTATCGGCACTATCGGCCTCGTCTCGCCCAAGCGCACCGTCTACGGCTCGCTGACGACGCCGGATCCGATCGCACTGCACCGGCAGATCAACGAGATCGCGCGCGACGGCGTGACGCATCTCGCCTTCGAGGCGTCCTCGCACGGGCTCGACCAGTACCGCCTCGACGGCGTGCGCGTCTGCGCCGCCGGCTTCACCAATCTCTCGCGCGACCACATGGATTATCATCCGACCGTCGCACATTATCTCGCGGCCAAGCTCCGCCTGTTCCGCGAGCTGGTCGCCCCTGACGGAGCAGCGGTGATCTCGGCCGATCATGATTGCTCGGCGGACGTCATCGACGCAGCGAAGGCGCGCGGCCTGCGCGTGATGGCGGTCGGCCGCAACGGCGGCGGGGCAGGCGAGGGCATTCGTCTCGCCGGAGCCGAGGTCGAGGGCTTTGCGCAAGCGCTCGCGCTCGAGCATCGCGGCAAGCGTTACGCGGTCCGGCTGCCGCTGGTCGGCGAGTTCCAGATCGAGAATGCGCTGGTGTCGGCCGGCCTTGCCATCGGCACCGGCAGCGATGCGGCAAACGTGTTCGCGAGCCTCGAACATCTCGAAGGCGCCAAGGGCCGTCTCGAGCGGGTCGGCGAGCACAACGGCGCGCCGATCTTCGTCGACTACGCGCACAAGCCCGATGCGCTGGCGAAGGCTTTGCAGGCGCTGCGTCCCTACGCCAGGCGCAAGCTGATCGTCGTGTTCGGCGCCGGTGGCGATCGCGATGCCGGCAAGCGGCCGATCATGGGCGAGATCGCGGCCGAGAACGCCGACGGCGTCATCATCACCGACGACAATCCGCGCAGCGAGAAACCGGAAGCGATCCGCGCCGCGATCCTCGCCGCCGCGAAAGGTGCCCGCGAAATCGGCGACCGCACTGCTGCGATCCGTGCGGCGATCGAGGACTTGCAGGAGGGCGATGCGCTCCTCATCGCCGGCAAGGGCCACGAGACAGGGCAGATCGTCGGCGGCGAGGTGCTGCCTTTCAGTGATCACGAGGCGGTCGCCGCTGTACTAGCATCGAGGGTTGCATGAGCGCGCCGATATGGACGGTTGCCGAGGTGGCGCGTGCGCTGGGTGTCGGCGGATCATTCCCGGATACGCCGATCGATTTCGTCACCCAGGACAGCCGCCTGGTGAAACCGGGCAGCCTGTTCGTCACGCTGAGCGGCACGCCGAGCGGCGGCTTCGTCTCCGCCTTTGCCAGCGCGCGTGACGGCTGGGAGTTCGCGGACAAGGCGGAAGCTTCCGGAGCGGTCGCGATGATCGTGCCGCACGAGATCGCGGGCATCCGCATTCCCCAGATCGTCGTGAAGGACACACTGATCGACGGCCTGTGGGGCCTCGCGCGCGCCGCACGCGCGCGGTTTGGCGGTCCGGTGATCGGGCTCACCGGCAGCGCCGGCAAGACCAGCACCAAGGAGTTTCTGGCCGCTTACCCCAACGCCTATGCCAGCCCATCGAGCTTCAACAATTTCTGGGGCGTGCCGCTGACGTTGTGCAACGCCAGGCGAGATGCCAGCCTCTGGGTCGTCGAGATGGGCATGAACCAGCAAGGTGAGATCGCGCGGCTCAGCGAGTTGACGCGGCCGACCGTCGCGCTCGTCGTCAACGTCCAGCCGGTGCATCTGGAAAAGCTCGGCTCGCTCGAAGCGATCAGGCGCGAGAAGGTGTCGATCGCGCTCGGCCTGCCCGAGGACGGCGTGCTGGTGCTGCCCGCCGGGATCAAGGCGCCGGACTGGAAGGGCAAGGTGATGCGCTTCGGCGAGCATGCCGAGGTGCACGAGGTCGCGCACGCCCCGCATGGCGAGAGCTGGCAGGTCGTGGCCATGATAGGCAAGAAGGAAATAGCCTTCAGCCTCACGCCGGGCGCGCCGCATCGCGTGCAGAATGCGCTGGCCGCGCTCGCCGCGATCCGCGCGGCGAACCTCGATGCGGCGACGCTCGCGATCAAGCTCGACCGGGTCGGCATCATGACCGGCCGCGGCGTCGAGCAGGCGGTCGGCGGCATCACCGTGATCGACGACAGTTTCAACGGCAATCCGGCCAGCGTCGCTGCTGCGCTGCAAAGCCTGCAGGCGCGCAACACGACCGGCGGGCGCCGCATTGCGGTGCTCGGCGACATGCTGGAGCTGGGCGCTGACGCACCAAGCTACCACACCGGCCTTGCCAAGCATCTCGAAGGCATCGACGGCGTCTATTGCGTCGGGCCCCTGATGCGCCACCTCTTCGACGTGCTGCCATCGGGCAAGGGCCTCGGCTGGCACGACGATCCCGCCACGCTGAAGCCGGACGAGGTCGCGAGCCTGCTGAGGGCAGGCGACGTCGTGGTTGTCAAGGGCAGCAAGAAGATGTTCTGGGTCAACAAGTTTGTGCCGGGCCTGGTGGCCGCCTTGCAGGCAAAGGCGTAAACTGCTTGGAAGACGCTGTTCCCGAATCCCCCTTTGCGGCGCGAAGCCGTCCGTTTTCCCTGAGGTCGCGCCCGACCCGATGATGAAGGCCAGCGAATGCGCGTGAGGCACGTTGAGGCCAAGATAAAGGCCAAGAACAAGGCCAAGGCCGCGCATGCAAAGGCGCCATAGGACCGTCTGAATGTTTTACTGGCTGATCGAGCTCTCCAACACATTTCCGGGCTTCGGTGCGTTTCGCACCTTCCTGAACGTCTTCCGCTACATCACCTTCCGCACTGGCGGCGCCGTCGTCACCGGCGCGCTGTTCGTGTTCCTGTTCGGACCCTGGATCATCGATCATTTGCGCATCCGCCAGGGCAAGGGCCAGCCGATCCGCACCGACGGTCCGCAATCGCATCTCGCCAAGAAGGGCACGCCCACCATGGGTGGGCTGATGATCCTGTCCGGCCTGACCGTCGGCACGGTGCTGTGGGCCAACCCGCTCAACCCCTATGTCTGGATCGTGCTGGCGGTGACGCTCGGCTTCGGCTTCGTCGGTTTCTATGACGACTATCTCAAGGTGACCAAGCAGACCACGAGCGGGTTCGGCGGCAAGCTGCGCCTGCTGATCGAGGCGGCGATTGCGCTGGTTGCCTGTTACGCGCTGGTGCGGCTGAACCGCGATCCCGCGTCGACGGCTCTGACGATTCCCTTCCTCAAGGACACCGTGCTGCATTTCGGCTGGTTCTTCGTCGTGTTCGGCGCCTTCGTCATCGTCGGCGCCGGCAACGCGGTGAACCTCACCGACGGTCTCGACGGCCTCGCCATCGTGCCGGTGATGATTGCGACCGCGAGCTTTGCGATGATCGCTTATCTCGCCGGCAACGCCGTGTTCGCCGAATATCTCCAGATCAAATATGTCGCGGGAACCGGCGAACTCGCCGTGCTCTGCGGCGCGCTGCTAGGGGCGGGCCTTGGCTTCCTCTGGTTCAACGCGCCGCCGGCCTCGATCTTCATGGGCGACACCGGCTCGCTCGCGCTCGGCGGCATGCTGGGCGCCATCGCGGTCGCAGTGAAGCACGAGATCGTGCTCGCGGTGATCGGCGGCCTGTTCGTGCTGGAGGCGGTCTCCGTCATCGTGCAGGTGGTGTCGTTCAAGCTCACCGGAAAGCGCATCTTCCGGATGGCGCCGATCCATCATCATTTCGAGCAGCTCGGCTGGACCGAGCCGCAGATCGTGATCCGCTTCTGGATCATCTCGGTGATGCTGGCGCTCGCCGGCCTGTCGACGCTGAAGCTGCGGTGATCGATCGATGATCCCGGTCACGTCCTTTGCCGGCAAGACTGTCGCTGTGTTCGGCCTCGGCGGTTCGGGGCTCGCCTCCTGCCATGCGTTGAAAGCCGGTGGCGCCGAGGTGATCGCCGCTGACGACAATGCCGAGAACGTCGCCAAGGCGGCGCAGGTCGGTTTCGTCACCGCGGATTTGCGCAACATCTCCTGGGCGAATTTTGCCGCGCTCGTGCTGGCGCCCGGCGTGCCGCTGACCCATCCGGTGCCGCACTGGAGCGTGCTGAAGGCGCGCGAGGCAGGCTGTGAGGTGATCGGCGACATCGAGCTGTTCTGCCGCGAGCGGCGGCGCCACGCACCGGATGCGCCGTTCGTCGCCATCACCGGCACCAATGGCAAGTCGACCACGACGGCGCTGATCGCGCACCTGACGAAAGTCGCCGGCTACGACACCCAGATGGGCGGCAATATCGGCACCGCGATCCTGTCGCTGGAGCCGCCGCGCATGGGCCGCGTCCACGTCATCGAGATGTCGTCCTACCAGATCGACCTCACGCCCTCGCTTGATCCGTCCGTCGGCATCCTGCTCAATGTCAGCGAAGACCACATCGACCGCCACGGCACGGTTGCGCATTATGCCGCGGTGAAAGAGCGCCTCGTTGCGGGCGTGCAGGACGGCGGCACCTCGATCGTTGGCGTCGACGACGGTTTTTGCCGTGACATCGCCGACCGGCTCGACCGCGCCGGCAAGAATGTGGTGCGCATCTCCGTCAAGAATCCGCTGGCGAGCGGCATCCATGTCGAGCATGGCACCATCGTGCGCACCTCGGGCGGTGCCCGCAGCGAGATCGCCGCGCTCGGCGGCATCGGCTCGCTGCGCGGCCAGCACAACGCGCAGAATGCCGCCTGCGCCGCCGCCGCCGCGCTCGCGATGGGCATCAATCTCGATGTGCTCCAGCGCGGCCTGCGCGGCTTTCCCGGTCTTGCCCATCGCATGGAGCAGGTCGGCCGCCGCGGCAACGTGCTGTTTGTCAACGATTCCAAGGGCACCAACGCGGATGCGACCGCGCATGCGCTGTCGTCTTTTGCGGACATCTTCTGGATCGCCGGCGGCAAGCCCAAGGCCGGCGGCATCACCAGCCTGACCGGCTATTTCCCGCGCATCCGCAAGGCCTATCTGATCGGCGAGGCCGCGCCGGAATTTTCGGGCACGCTGGGCACGCAGGTGGCGCACGAGATCAGCCAGACGCTGGACGTTGCCGTCGAACACGCCGCGCGCGACGCAGAAGCCTCAGGGCTCACCGACGCAGTCGTGCTGCTGTCGCCCGCCTGCGCCTCCTTCGACCAGTACCGCAACTTCGAGATCCGCGGCACCAAGTTCCGCGAGCTGGTGCAGGCGCTGCCGGGCGTGAAGCCGGTGGTGTGAGGATGTCGCGGCGACGCTGGATCGGGATTGTCGTCGCTGCTCTTGCTGTTCCAGTCGCTGCGGGTTTCTTCTTTGTTGTCATCATTGACAACGTCATGAGCGGATTCGGAGCGTGCCGCGTCTCTCGCCAGCGCGCGTTCGCCTCGCCAAGCGGTAGCCAGTTGGTCGTCGTGGTCTGGAAGGAGTGCGGAGCCACAGTGCCCGACAGCACGCAAGCAAGCATCGTGACTCGCGGTCGGACGTTCTCGCCCGAGAGCACGCCGACTTTTTTCAGCGTGCGCGGGCACCTTGATGTTGTCGTCGCCTGGAGCAGCGAGCGGGCGGTCAGGATCGGATTCATTCCCGGTCCAGACCAGGTCTACAAGCGCGATCCGCGCGTGGGGGATATCGCGATCAATTACGAATAGGGCTCTCGTGTCCCGGACGCGGTGCGGCACGAAGTGGCGCTCCGCAGGGCCGGGACCCAGGAGCCGCAATGGGCCCCGGCTCTGCAGCGCACCGCGAGGGCGCTGCGCTGCGTCCGGGGCACGAGACTCTCCACAACTTCATCAATCTCCTTAACCCCCCGGTAACCAACCTCGGCGACCAATGGGCTGACCTCTGTCCGAAAGCGGCCGCCCATGCTCTCCCGTGAAGAACGCACCCCCTTCTCCGAGTGGTGGTGGACCGTCGACAAGCCGCTGATGGGCGCCATTCTGGCCTTGATGCTGACCGGGGTGATCCTGTCGCTGGCGGCGAGCCCGCCGGTTGCGACCCGCATCGGCCTCGATCCCTTCCATTTCTTCAGCCGCCACGTCATGTTCCTCCTCCCGTCCTGCCTGGTGCTGCTCGGGGTGTCCTTCCTGTCGCCGCGCGCGATCCGCAGGAGCGCGCTGATCATCTTCACCGTCAGCGTCATCCTGATCGTGGTGACGCTCGCGATCGGTCCTGAGGTGAAGGGCTCTCGGCGCTGGATCACGCTGCTCGGCGTCAACATCCAGGCCTCCGAGATCGCAAAGCCGTCGTTCGTCGTCATCGCGGCCTGGCTGTTCGCGGAATCGACCAAGCGGCCGGAGATGCCGGCGACCTCGATGGCGCTGGTGCTGCTGTTGATGCTGGTCGCGCTGCTGGTGATGGAGCCGGACTTCGGCCAGACCATGCTGATCCTGATGGTGTGGGGCTCGCTGTTCTTCATCGCGGGCATGCGCATGATCTGGGTGTTCGGCCTTGCGGGCGCCGCCGCGGCCGGCCTGTTCAGCGCCTACCTGTTCGTCCCCCACGTAGCGGGCCGCATCAGGCGCTTCATGAACCCGGCCTCTGGCGACACATTCCAGGTCGATACCGCCATGGAAGCCTTCTACAATGGCGGCTGGTTCGGCCTGGGACCGGGCGAGGGCATCGCCAAGCGCAGCCTGCCCGACAGCCACACCGACTTCGTGTTCGCGGTCGCCGCCGAAGAGTTCGGCATCATCCTGTGCCTGGCGATGCTAGCGCTGTTCACCTTCGTCGTCATCCGCACGCTGTCGCGGGCATACGCCAATGAGGACATGTTCTCGCGCTTTGCGGCCTCGGGTCTTGCGATCCTGTTCGGCGTCCAGGCGGCGATCAACATGTCGGTCAACCTCCAGCTCATCCCCGCCAAGGGCATGACGCTGCCGTTCATCTCCTATGGCGGCTCCTCGATCGTGTCGCTGGCCTATGGCGTCGGCATGATGCTGGCGCTGACACGGCTACGCCCGCGCACCGAAGTGGAAGCGAGCGGCCGCGCCGAGGCAATGCGCAGCTACGCGTAGTAGGCCTCGTGTCCCGGACAAGCGCAGCGAAGCGGAGCGCAGAGCCGGGACCCAGAACGGTACAACCATGGGCCCCGGTTCAGCAGCGCACCACGCTGCGAAGCGCAGCGTGCTGCGCTGCGCCCGGGGCACGCGCATCGTGTAGCCTGCTCGCAATGACGAGAAAGACCTTGTAAAACTCCCTCACCATGGACACGTCCCCCCTGATTCTTCTCGCCGCGGGCGGCACCGGCGGCCATCTGTTTCCGGCCGAGGCGCTCGGCGTCGAATTGATCCGGCGCGGCTTTCGCGTCCGCCTCGTCACCGACGAGCGCGCGCTGCGCTATAGCGGGCTGTTCAGCAAGGACATGATCGACGTCGTCTCGAGCGAGACTGCGCGCGGCCGCAATCCGTTCCAGCTTGCCTATGCCGGCCTCACGCTCGCCGTCGGCACGCTCTCTGCCTACGCTCTGATCAAGCGATTGAAGCCTGTCGCTGTCGTCGGCTTCGGCGGCTACCCGACGCTGCCGCCGCTTGTCGCGGCGAAATTCGCCGGCGTGCCCGGGATCATCCACGATGCCAACGCCGTGCTCGGCCGCGCCAACCGGTTCCTGTCGAGCCGTGTCCGCGCCATCGCGACGTCCTTGCCCGGCGTGCTCGACCGCGATCCGGCGCTGTCGGCTAAGACCACGACCGTCGGCACGCCGATGCGGCCGGCGATCCTCGCGGCCGCTGCAGTGAAATATCTCGCGCCTGACGTGAACGGTCCGCTCCGCTTGCTCGTCGTCGGCGGCAGCCAGGGCGCGCGCATCATGGCCGATATCGTGCCGGGCGCGATCGAGCGGCTCGAGCCTGCGCTGTGGAGCCGCCTCGTCCTGACCCAGCAGGTGCGCGAAGAGGATATGAGCCGCGTGCGCGCGGTCTACGACAAGCTCAAGATCAGGGTCGAGCTCGCACCCTTCTTCACCGATTTGCCGGCGCGGCTTGCCTCCAACCATCTGGTGGTGTCGCGTTCCGGCGCGGGCACGGTCGCCGAGCTTGCCGCGATCGGGCGGCCCTCGATTCTGGTGCCGCTGCCCGGCTCGATCGACCAGGACCAGTTCGCCAATGCCGGCGTGCTGGCCAAGGTCGATGGCGCCATCCGCATCCCGCAGACCGAGTTCAGCTCGGATCGCCTTGCCGCCGAAATCTCCACCTTCGCCGCCGAGCCGGCGCATCTTGCCGCCATGGCCGAAGCCGCCCGCGGCGCCGGCCGGCTCGACGCGGCCGAGCGGCTGGCCGATCTCGTGGTCAAAGTCGCGGGAATCTGACGCGAAACCCGTCAAATTTCCTACTTTTGCCGTCATGGCCGGGCTTGTCCCGGCCATCCACGTCTTGCAAGAAGAGGTAAGGATTCGTGGATGCCCGGGACAAGCCCGGGCATGACGATGGAACGGTGGGATAAAGCATGAGACTGCCGCGCGAGATCGGACCCATCCACTTCGTCGGGATCGGCGGGATCGGCATGAGCGGCATCGCCGAGGTGCTGGTCAATCTCGGCTATGCCGTGCAGGGCTCCGACGCCGCCGACAATTACAATCTCGACCGGCTGCGCAAGAAGGGCGCGAAGGTCTCGGTCGGCCACAAGGCGGAGAACGTCGACGGCGCCGAGGTCGTTGTGGTCTCTACCGCGATCAAGCGCGACAATCCGGAATTGATGGCGGCGCGCGAACGGCGCATTCCCGTGGTGCGCCGCGCCGAGATGCTGGCCGAGCTGATGCGGCTGAAGAGCTGCGTTGCGATCGCCGGCACCCACGGCAAGACCACGACGACCACGATGGTCGCAACGCTGCTCGATGCCGGCGGACTCGATCCGACCGTGATCAACGGCGGCATCATCAATGCCTATGGCTCCAACGCGCGTCTTGGTGCCGGTGACTGGATGGTGGTGGAAGCCGACGAGAGCGACGGCACGTTCCTGAAGTTGCCGACCGATGTCGCCATCGTCACCAATGTCGACCCCGAGCATCTCGATCACTTCAAGACCTTCGATGCCGTGCAGGATGCGTTCCGCCATTTCGTCGAGAACCTGCCGTTCTACGGCTTTGCCGTGATGTGCATCGATCATCCGGTGGTGCAGAGCCTCGTCGGCAAGATCGAGGATCGTCGCATCATCACTTACGGAGAGAATCCGCAGGCCGATGCACGGCTGGTCGACCTCGCGGCGGGCGGCGGCGGCTCGAAATTCAAGGTCGTTATCCGCGATCGCAAGAGCGGGGCCGTGCACGAGATCGCCGACCTCGCGCTGCCGATGCCGGGCCGGCACAACGCCTCGAACGCGACGGCGGCGATTGCGGTCGCGCACATGCTCGGTGTTTCCGACGACAAGATCCGCAGCGCCATCGCAGGCTTCGGCGGCGTCAAGCGGCGGTTCACCAAGACCGGCGAGTGGAACGGCGTCACGGTGATCGACGATTATGGCCATCATCCCGTGGAGATCGCGGCCGTGCTGAAAGCGGCGCGCGATTCCTACACCGGCAAGGTGATCGCCGTGGTGCAGCCGCATCGCTACACCCGCCTGCAATCGCTGTTCGAGGAGTTCTGCACCTGCTTCAACGATGCGGATGCGGTTGTAGTCGCCGACGTCTATGCCGCCGGCGAAGCGCCGATCGACGGCATCGACCGCGATCATTTCGTCGCGGGCTTGCGCGCCCACGGCCATCGCGAGGTGATCCCGATGCCGGCGGCCTCGGCGCTCGCGGGCATCGTCAAGGGATTGGCGAAGCCAGGCGATCTCGTCGTGTGCCTGGGGGCCGGCAACATCACGCAATGGGCGTACGCGTTGCCGGATGAATTGAAGGCGCTGGGGTAGGGCAGTGAGCTTCCCCGACATCACCCCTTCGCTCAAAGCCGCGATGCCTGATCTTCGCGGGCGGCTGCTCGCCAACCAGTCGCTCGCCGAGCTCACCTGGTTTCGCGTCGGCGGTCCCGCGCAGGTGTTGTTCACCCCGGCGGATGAAGACGACCTCGCTTACTTCCTCGCGCATCTCGCTCCCGACATCCCCGTCTATGTCGTCGGCGTCGGCTCCAACCTCATCGTGCGCGACGGCGGCATTGCGGGCGTGGTGATTCGTCTCGCCCCGCGCGCCTTCGGCGAGACGAGCGCGAGCGGCGATGTCGTCACCGCGGGCGCGGCGGCGCTCGACAAGCGCGTGGCGGAAGTTGCGGTGTCCGCCAATATCGGCGGGCTCGAATTCTATTTCGGCATTCCCGGCACCATCGGCGGCGCGCTGCGCATGAATGCGGGCGCCAATGGCGGGGAGACCAAGGACGTCCTGATCGAGGCGAGGGGCGTCGGGCGCGACGGCAGCAAGCACGTGTTCTCCAACGCCGACATGAAGTTCGTCTACCGCAACAGCGGCGTCGATCCCTCCATCATCTTCACCTCCGCGCGCTTTCGCGGCGAGATCAGGGATAGCGATGCGATCCGCGCACGCATGGCGGAAGTTCAAAACCATCGCGAGACCGCGCAGCCGATCCGCGAGAAGACCGGCGGCTCGACCTTCAAGAATCCGCCCGGCCATTCCGCCTGGAAGCTGATTGATGCTGCCGGCTGCCGCGGCTTGCGCGTCGGCGGTGCGCAGGTGTCGGAGATGCACTGCAATTTCCTGATCAACACCGGCGAGGCCACCGCGCACGACATCGAGACGCTGGGCGAGACGGTGCGCGAACGCGTGAAAGCGAATTCCGGAATTGAGCTACACTGGGAAATCAAGCGGATCGGGGTTTCATGATCACCGTCATTCCGGGGCTTGCGAAGCGAGAGCTACGATGCGCAATTGCGCATCGGAGAATCCATCGGGCGGCGGTGTTCGTGGATGAATGGATTCCGGGCTCGCGACTTCGTCGCGCCCCGGAATGACGAACGAGAGAGATTGCGGACTATGAACATGCGCATCACCATCCTCTTCGGCGGCTCCAACCGCGAACGTCTGGTTTCGGTCGCCTCAGCCCAGGCGCTGCATCAGGCGCTGCCTGAGGCCGATCTGTGGTGGTGGGACGTCGAGGACAAGGTGCATGTCGTGCAGTCGAAACAACTGCTCGAACATGCCCGTCCGTTCGAGGACGAGTTCAAGCCCGGCACATCGGGCATTCCGCTGGCGCAGGCGCTCGACCAGGCCAAGGCGGAAGGCCGCGTGCTGGTGCTCGGCCTGCATGGCGGGCGCGCCGAGAATGGCGAATTGCAGGTGATGTGCGAGGCGCGCGGCGTGGCCTTCACCGGATCGGGTTCGGCCTCCTCGCATCTCGCCTTCGACAAGATCGCGGCCAAGCACTTCGCTGCGCTCGGCGGCGTGACGCCGCCGGCAAACGTCGCGCTTGACAACATTGACGAGGCTTTCGCCGAATATGGCCGGCTGATCGCAAAGCCGGCGCGGGACGGATCGAGCTACGGCCTGATCTTCGTCAACGCCAAGCAGGATCTCGTCGCCGTCCGCAACGCGGCGAAGCACGAGGAGTACGTCATCGAGCCCTACGTCGCCGGCGTCGAGGCGACCTGCGGCGTGCTGGAGCGCACCGATGGCTCGATCATCGCGCTGCCGCCGATCGAGATCATTCCGGGCGAGGGCAATTTCGACTACGCCGCAAAATATCTTTTGAAGTCGACCCAGGAGATCTGCCCCGGCCGTTTCACACCCGAGATTACCGCCGCGCTGAAGGAGCAGGCGATGGCGGCGCATCGGGCGATGTCCTGTGCCGGCTATTCCCGCTCGGACTTCATCGTCTCGGACAAGGGCCTCGTCTATCTCGAAACCAACACGCTCCCGGGGCTGACGAACTCTTCGCTCTACCCCAAGGCGCTGAAGGCCGAAGGGATCGCGTTCGTCGACTTCCTGCGCGGCCTGATCGAGCTCGCCGAGCGGCGGGCGCGAAAATAATTAGGACTGGTTAACGGCCGAACGGCCGAAACGGCCCGATTTGGGGTCAAAAACCGGTAAAATGCCGGATATCGCGGCATAAATGCCAGATATCGCGGGGCAAAAAGCATCCCGCGTTAACGAATTTTACCTTTTGTTTACCAGGACGTCCGAAGGTTAACGCTGGCGGCGCATATGGCGCTTTGGCTGCCGGCGCGTGAGCTGTTTGCGGTGATGTCACCTCCAGCGAACGCTTTGAAGGGGAGAGGTTTTCTTCTGCTGAAGACCAGCACCCGGCCCGGCAAGTCCGAGACGTCATGTTCGCCAGGACCCGCGCGATGTCGCGGCCAAACTTGTTGACGAGCTCGTGCAATGGATGGTGCAGGAAGCCTCACCCGGTCGTTTCTGAGATCGCTGAGGCCCCAAGCTGACCTGAAGGCGGCCGCTATCGGAGCGGTCGTGCTTCTGCGCGAGTGGATGCAGGACAAGCGCCAGGAAAGACTCGAGGCGGCGCACGCCGCCGCCAAGGACAAGACCAAGGCCAGGGCCATCGTCGAGCGCGAACCGCCGCCGCGCATGGTCGCGCTGGTCGAGCGCTATCTGCCGCACCGGGTCGGGATCAGCATGACCGTGCTGCTCCTGATCGGAAGCTGCGGCTTCGGCATCGTCAAGGGCGGCCATCTCCAGGATTTCATCACCGCGGTCAGCGACGCGCGCAACGCGCTGGCCAATTCCGCCGGGTTCCGCATCACCTCCGTCGTGATCAACGGCCGCAAGCAGCTCACCCAGGACGAGATTCTGGCGATCGGCGGCGTCAGCGGCCGCTCCTCGCTGCTGTTCCTCGATGCCGAGGCGGTGCGCGACAAGCTCAAGGCCAATCCCTGGATCGCGGATGCGACCGTGTTGAAGCTCTATCCGGGCCAGCTCATGATCGAGCTCACCGAGCGCAAGGCATTCGCGCTGTGGCAGGAGGCCGGCCGGCTCTCCGTCATCGCCGATGACGGCGCCGTGCTCGAACCCTATGTCTCCCGCCGCTTCCTGGCGTTGCCGCTCGTGGTCGGCAAGGGCGCCGAGACGCAGGCCCGTGATTTCCTCGCCCTGCTGGCGCGTTATCCGCAGGTCAATTCGGTGACGAAAGCCGCGATTTTCGTCGGCGAGCGGCGCTGGAACCTGAGGCTCAAGGATGGTCTCGACATCCGCCTGCCCGAGCAGGATGTCGGCAACGCCCTTGCGATGCTGTCCAAGCTCGACAAGGAGGACAGGCTGTTCTCCCGCGACATCGTCGCCGTCGACATGCGCCTGCCCGATCGTCTGGTGGTGCAGCTGTCCGACGACGCCGCCAAGGCGCGCGAGGAGCAATTCAAGGACAAGAAGAAAAAGAAGGCCGGGGATTCCGCATGACCGGTCTCGATCGCACCCAGACGCCGAAGACACGCCCGATGCCGCACAAGCGCGGCGGCATCGTCGCCTGCCTCGATATCGGCACCAGCAAGATCGCCTGCATGATCGCGCGGCTGAAGCCGTCGCCGCCGAGCGACGCGTTGCGTGGCCGTACCCACGCGGTGGAATTGATCGGCTACAGCCAGATCCAGTCGCGCGGCATGAAGGCCGGCGCGGTGATCGATCTCAGTGAATGCGAACAGGCGGTGCGCCAGGCCGTCGGGCTCGCGGAGAAGATGGCCAAGGTGCGGGTCGAGTCCGTGCTGCTGTCCGTGTCCGGTGGCCGGCTCTCCGGCCAGCTGGTCGAGGCCGCCGCCGACATCCGCGGCGGCGCCGTGACTCAGGCCGACGTCAGCCGCGTCACCTCCACCGGCATGCGCCATGCCACCGGCGAAGGCCGCACCGTGCTGCACGCCCTGCCGGTCGGCTACACGCTCGATGGCGTTAAGGGCATCCGCGATCCCCGCGGCATGGTTGCGCACCAGTTCGGGGTCGACATGAACGTCGTGACCTGCGACGCCACCGTGGCGCGGAACCTGATGCTGGCGGTGGAACGCTGCCACATCAATGTCGAAGCCGTGGCGGCAAGCCCTTATGTTGCCGGCCTGTCGGTGCTCACCGATGACGAGGCCGATCTCGGCGCCGCCGTCATCGAGATGGGTGCGGGCACGACCACGATTGCGGTCTATTCCGGCGGCCGTTTCGTACATGCGGCCGGTTTTGCGGTCGGCGGGCAACACATCACGATGGATCTCGCGCGCGGACTCTCCGCGACCATTGCCGATGCCGAGCGAATCAAGACGTTATACGGGACCGTCATCACCGGCGGATCGGACTCGCGTGAGCTGATGTCTGTGCCGACAGCCGGTGACGAGCAGGATCTGCCGCAGATCGTCTCCCGCGCCACAATCGCCAACATCGTCAAGCACCGTGCCGAGGAAGTCTTCGAAATGGTCCGGGACAAGCTGAAGGATTCGCCTTTCGCCTCAGAGCCCAACGGCCGCGTCGTGCTCTCGGGCGGCGCCTCGCAGCTGACCGGCCTCGTCGAACTCGGCACTCAGATTCTCGGCCGGCCCGTGCGGGTCGGACGTCCGCTCGGCTTCGGCCGGCTGCCCAACGAGGCGAAGAACGCCGCGTTCGCGGTGCCGGCCGGACTTCTCGTCTACCCGCAATATGTTCACCTCGAACATGTCGAACCGCGGCATACGCGGCAGCAGGTCAAGACAGGGACCGGCGGATATTTCGGAAAGGTCGGACGATGGCTACGCGAGGGCTTCTGATGACTGCTTTCCCCAATTGTCGATTTTCACCAACTCCCGCGGCCGCGGCCGGGGCGAACCCACGCGCGCGTGATCGAGAGGCAGCAACCATGACCATCAGCATCAATGTTCCTGATATTCACGAACTGAAGCCCCGGATCACCGTGTTCGGCGTCGGCGGCGCCGGCGGCAACGCCGTCAACAACATGATCACGGCGGGCCTCCAGGGCGTCGACTTCGTGGTCGCCAACACCGATGCGCAGGCGCTGACGATGTCGAAGGCGCAGCGCATCGTGCAGATGGGCACGGCGGTCACCCAAGGCCTCGGCGCCGGCTCGCAGCCGAATGTCGGCGCCGCGGCGGCGGAAGAGGTGATCGACGAGCTGCGCGACCATCTCTCCGGCGCCAACATGGTGTTCGTCACCGCCGGCATGGGCGGCGGCACCGGCACCGGCGCGGCACCCGTTATCGCCAAGACCGCGCGCGACATGGGCATCCTCACCGTCGGCGTCGTCACCAAGCCGTTCCACTTCGAGGGCGGCCGCCGCATGCGCACCGCTGAAGCCGGCATCAACGAGCTTCACAAGGTGGTCGACACCCTTCTAATCATCCCGAACCAGAACCTGTTCCGGGTCGCCAACGAGAAGACCACCTTCGCCGACGCCTTCGCGATGGCCGACCAGGTGCTCTATTCGGGCGTTGCTTGCATCACCGACCTGATGGTCAAGGAAGGCCTGATCAATCTCGACTTCGCCGACGTCCGCGCCGTCATGCGTGAGATGGGCAAGGCGATGATGGGCACCGGCGAAGCTTCCGGCGACAAGCGCGCGCTGACCGCCGCGGAAGCTGCGATCGCCAATCCGCTGATCGACGATAGCTCGATGAAGGGCGCCAAGGGCCTCCTCATCTCCATCACCGGCGGTAAGGACCTCACTTTGTTCGAGGTCGACGAGGCCGCGACCCGCATCCGCGAGGAAGTCGACCAGGACGCCAACATCATCGTCGGCGCGACCTTCGACGAAGCCCTCGACGGCCTGATCCGCGTCTCGGTCGTTGCCACCGGCATCGAGCAGGCCGCGATCGCCCGCAACAGCCAGGCGACCTCCGCTCCCGTCTCGAACCCGGCACCGCAGGTGCAGCAGGCTGCCGCTCCGGCTGCTGCTGCCGAGAGCCGTCTCGCCGACCTGACCGCGCGGCTCCGTGCCGACAATCAGCGTCTGGCCGAACGCGCCCAGAAGCTGGAGGGGCAGGTCCCGGCGGC
>NZ_PSRT01000160.1 GCF_004212635.1 Bradyrhizobium genosp. SA-3
AAGCGGGGGAGGGAGCGCACCGTTACCTTAGCCGCAACGTTCCGACGCGAGGACCCAATGACTGATCAGCTCACCCTCACGCCTCGGCAGCGCCAGGACCTCCGCACCATCGGCGCGATGATCATTCCCGCGAGCGACGAATACCGCGTCCCGGGCGCCGATGACGACATCATCCAGGCCGACATCCTGGCAACGCTCGGCCGCGACACCAAGCTGGTGGTGGCGGCGCTCGACCATCTGGCGCGGCTCGCGGGGATGCCGCTTGCCGATCTCGAGCCTGCCGCGCGCGATGGCGTTGCGCAGGAGTTTCGCAAGCACGGCGGCGTCGCCGCTGCAACGCTCGTCCGCGTCGTGCTGCAATGCTACTACCGCGACGACCGCGTGCTGGGTTCGCTCGGGCTCGAGCTGCGCGCACCATTCCCCAAGGGCCATGTGCTCCCGGATGGAGACTGGTCGCTGCTCGATCCGGTCAAGGCAAGAGGCGGCTCGCTGAGGCGGGAACCCTAGCAGCCCAGCCCGGCGCCCTGGTCGGGCCACTTGCGCTGCAGGGAACAGGCCACCATCTGTGTGAGCCTCAAGGACTCTTGCCATGTTGGACCTCACCTCAGATATCGCCGGTGGCGCATCGTCATCGCGAACGACGGCGTCTGCCCCGGTCGACGACCGGGCTCTGCTGGACGCCTATTCCAATGCCGTGATCGACGTGACCGACCGCGTCGGCCCTGCCGTCGTGCGGGTCGAGACCGGGCCAAAAGTACCGAACGGCCGCGAACGTGGCGGGCTCGGCTCGGGCATCGTGATATCGCCGGACGGACTCGTCCTTACCAACAGCCATGTGGTCGGCTCCTCCAAGGAAATCCGGCTGCGCGACGTCGAGGGCCATGTCGGCGATGCCCAGGTGCTCGGCGTCGATCCCGACACTGACCTTGCGCTGCTGCGCGCCAATGGCGTGCGCCATTTGCCCTATGCTGCGCTGGGCAATTCCAAGAACCTGCGGCGCGGTCAGCTCGTGATCGCGATCGGCAATCCGCTCGGCTTCGAATCGACCGTGACCGCCGGCGTGGTCTCGGCGCTCGGCCGCTCGATCCGCTCGGTTAGCGGGCGCACCATCGAGGACGTGATCCAGACCGATGCCGCGCTCAACCCGGGCAATTCCGGCGGCCCGCTGGTGTCGTCGAATGCCGAGGTGATCGGCATCAACACCGCCATCATCAACGGGGCGCAGGGCATCTGCTTTGCGGTCGCCAGCAACACCGCGCAATTCGTGCTGTCGGAGATCATCCGCCACGGTTATGTCCGCCGCGCCTATATCGGCGTTGCCGGGCAGACCGCGCCGGTCCCGCGGCGGCATGCCGTGCTGGCCGGCGTCGAGAACAAGATGGGCGCGCTCTTGATGCAGATCGAGCCGGACGGCCCGGCCGCGAAAGCGGGCCTGTTGCCCGGCGACGTCGTCATCAGGCTCGACGGTGTCGAGATCAACGGCGTCGACGATCTGATCCGCGTGCTGGACCGCGACCGCATCGGCCGGCGGCTGGCCATGGACGTGCTGCGGCTCGGCCGCCTGCGGGCGATCGACATCGACCCGGTCGAGCGCAAGAAGGCGCGCTAGCTGCGGGCCGGTGAGCGAGGTATGACGGTGTCATGCCTCGCTCCCGGAACCTTGCCGCATGATGCCGGCGCATGAGACCTACGATGTCATTGTCATCGGTGCCGGTGCCGGCGGCATGACGGCGGCGGCCGTTGCGGCCGTCGAAGGGCTGCGGGTGTTGGTGATCGAGAAGACCGCCTTCGTCGGCGGCACCACCGCATGGTCCGGCGGCATGGTCTGGATCCCCGCCAATCCCAAGATGAAAGAGGCGGGGCTGTCCGACAGCGTCGCTGACGCCGTCCAGTATCTGTCGAGCACGGTGCCTGAGCCTGCCAATGCCGGCCTGCGCGCCGCCTTCCTCGCGCGCGGACCGGAGGCGATCGCCTATCTCGAAGCCAACACCGAATTGCGCCTCCAGCCGGTCAAGGCCTATCCGGACTATTATCCGGAGCGGCTGGGCGCAACGCCCGGCGGACGCGTGCTGGAGCCGGTCGCGTTCGATGGCACGTGGCTCGGCAAGGCTTTTGCGCGCTTGCGGCCGCCGCTGCCGGAATTCACGCTGTTCGGCGGGATGATGGTCAACGGTCTCGACACTCCGCATCTGCGCCGGGCCGGAAAATCACTGCGATCGACGTTACGCACCGCGCGGCTGGTTTCAGCGTATGCGTGGCAGCGCTTGCACGCGCCGCGCGGCACCACGTTGCATCTCGGCAATGCGCTCGCCGCGCGGCTGTACGCCTCGCTTCTGGCGCGGCAGGTCGAGATCCTCTTCAGCGCCGATGTCGAGGACTTGTCGATGCAAGGCGATCGCGTGGCCGGCGTAGTGATCCGCCACGGCTCCCGCGACCGCCTGATCGCGGCGCGTCGCGGCGTCGTGCTCGCGACCGGCGGCTTCTCGCACGATGCGCGCTTGCGCAAATGCTTCTTCCCGGCCGCTGCCGGTTTTATCTCGGCCACCAACCCATCAGGGACAGGCGACGGACTTCGGCTCGCGGCTGCTGCCGGTGCCGCGCTCAACACGGACGCGACCAGCCCGGCCTATTGGGTGCCGGCCTCGCTGTTCCGCCATGCCGACGGCAGCCGTGGCGTGTTCCCGCACACCGTGACTGATCGCGCCAAGCCCGGCGTGATCGCCGTCAATGCCGCAGGCCGGCGCTTCGTCAACGAGGCCGTGTCCTACCACGAATTCGTGCGCGCCATGTTGCGCGACGGCAATGGCGAGCCGGACCGGCCATTCTACCTGATCTGCGACTGCCAGTTCCTGTGGAGCTACGGTCTCGGCCGCATCAAGCCGCTCACGCGCAACTATCGGCGCTATGTCGCGAGCGGCGAGCTGATCGAGGCTCCTGACGTTGCGCAGCTCGCGGCAAAGATCGGCATCAAGCCGTCCACGCTCGCGGCGACGATCGCGGCCTACAACGCCGGTGCGAAAGAGGGCCGCGATCCCGAATTCGGCCGCGGCAGCACCATCTACCAGCGCCATCTCGGCGATGCCACTCACAAGCCAAATCCTTGCGTCGCGCCAATTATCCGCGCGCCATTCTTCGCGATGCGCATCCATCCGGCCGATCTCGGCACCGCGATCGGCATGAGGGTCGATGCACGGGCGCGCGTGCTGCGCGCGGACGGCACGCCGATCGCGGGCCTCTATGCCTGCGGCAACGACATGGCCTCGATCATGAACGGCAACTGTCCGGGCCCGGGCATCACCCTCGGGCCAGCGCTGACGTTCGGGTACATCGCGGGGCGGCATCTGGCGGAGGGGCGTGTGGTGTCGGTCGCATCAAGCGTTGCCACGACGTCGGTCTAGCCATCTCCACCGCTGTCATGCTCCGCGAAAGCGGGCATCCAGTACGCCGCGGCTTCTCGGCTTAATCACAACTGTCTCGGAGTACTGGGATCGCCCGGTCAAGCCGGGCGATGACACCGACTGTGTGGCGAGCGCGTCCCACAGTCGTCATAAGCAATCCAGACTGTTTCTGCGGAAAGACTCTGGATTGCTTCGTCGCATCAGCGCAAAATTGCTACGCAATTTTGTCGCGAGCTCCTCGCAATGACACGTAGAGAGTGCGCGGCTATCCGTCACTCCGCGGCCGCCGCAAAGCGGCAGTTCTCCAGCTCTGCTTCCAGCCGCGCCGTCTCGGCCGCCGCCTGCTTGATGTTGGCTTCCTTGACGTGGCCGAAGCCGCGGATCGTCTCCGGCACGCGCGCAAGCCGCGCCAGCAGCGGGATCTGCTCGGCTCTCAGTCTCGCAATCCGCTGATCGATCATCGCCAGATAATCCTCGATCAGCTTGCGCTCTGTCTTGCGTTCCTCGGTGCGGCCGAACGGGTCGAGCGCGGTGCCGCGCAAGAACTTGAGCCTGGCGAGAACGCGGAAGGCGTGGATCATCCAGCCGCCGAACTCCTGCTTCTGGAGCCGGCCGGTCGCCTTATCGCGCTTCGCGAAGATCGGCGGTGCCAGGTGGTATTTCAGCGTGAAGTCGCCGTCGAATTTTTCCGACACCTTCTTGGCAAAGCTGCCGTCGGTATAGAGCCGCGCGACCTCATACTCGTCCTTGTAGGCCATCAGCTTGAACAGGTTCTTTGCGACTGCCTGCGTCAGCTCCGTGGAGCCCGGCGAGGCCGCACTCTCCGCCTTGCGCGCCTTGGCGACAGCTGCGAGGTAGCGCTCGGCATAGGCCTTGTCCTGATAGCCAGTCAGGAACTCGGCGCGGGTCGCGATGATGTCGTCGAGCGATTTCGTCGGCGCGGCTGCCCTGTTCTTGAACTGGAGCACGCTGCGCACCCGCGACATGTCGTGGGCGGCGAGACGGCCCCAGGTGAAGGCGAGCTTGTTCATCTCGATTGCGGCGCCGTTGATCTCGATGGCGCGGAGCAGGGCTTCCAGCGACAGCGGGATCGCGCCCTTCTGGAAGGCGAAGCCGAGCATGAAGGGGTTGGTGGCGATGCTATCGCCCATCAGCGCCGCGGCAATGCCTGTCGCGTCGATGATGTCGAGGTTCTTGTCGCCGATCGCGTCCCGCAGGACGGTCTGCATCGTGCCCATCTCGAAATCGAGATCGGGGTTTTGCACGAAGCTCGCGGTCGGCTGCAGGTCGGCGTTGATGTAGGCCTTCGTCACGCCGCGCTCGGCGCGGCTCAGCGCAGTGGGACCGGCCGAGACGATCATGTCGCAGCCGAGGATGACGTCGGCCCCGCCGGTGGTGATGCGGACGGCGGAGATGTCTTCCGGCTTCGGCGCGATGCGAACATGGCTCATCACCGCGCCGTTCTTCTGCGACAGTCCGGTGAAGTCGAGCGCCGAGCAGCCGCGGCCGTCGACATGAGCGGCCATGCCGAGCAACGCGCCGATGGTGATGACGCCGGTGCCGCCGATGCCGGTGACGAGGATGTTGTAGGGGCCTTCCAGCTCACGCGTCGGCGGCAGCGGCAGGTCGGCGAACAGCTGGCCGGAATCGACCGCTGACGTCTTCATGCGCTTCAGGCTGCCGCCATGCACGGTGACAAAACTCGGGCAAAAGCCTTCGACGCAGGAAAAATCCTTGTTGCAGTTCGACTGGTCGATCTGACGCTTGCGGCCGAACTCGGTCTCCAGCGGTTGTACCGAGACGCAGTTGGAGGCCTGCGAGCAATCGCCGCAGCCTTCGCAGACGAGCTCGTTGATGAAGGCGCGCTTGGCGGGATCGGGATAGAGACCGCGCTTGCGGCGGCGGCGCTTTTCGGCAGCGCAGGTCTGGTCGTAGATGATCACCGTGAGGCCCTTGATGTCGCGCAGCTCGCGCTGCACGGCGTCGAGCTCGCGGCGGTGGTGGATAGTCGCGCCGTGCGGGAAGTAATTTCCTTGCGGATATTTGCTCGGATCGTCCGAGACGATCGCGAGCCGCTTGACGCCTTCAGCCCAGACCTGATGCGCGATCTGCGCGACGTTGAAGCTGCCCTCGGCGGGCTGGCCGCCGGTCATGGCGACGGCGTCGTTGTAGAGTATCTTGTAGGTGATGTTGATGCCGGCGGCCGATGCCGCGCGAAGGGCGAGCAGCCCGGAATGGGTATACGTGCCGTCGCCGAGGTTCTGGAAGATGTGCTTCTCGGTGGTGAAGGGCGATTGGCCGATCCAGTTCACACCTTCGGCGCCCATATGCGAGATCAAATCGGTGCGGCGGGTCGGCATGCTCAGGGCCATGCCGTGGCAGCCGATGCCGGCCATGGCGCGGCTTCCTTCGGGCACGCGCGTCGAGGAGTTGTGCGGGCAGCCCGAGCAGAAGAACGGCGTGCGCGCGAGCTTGATCGGCGTGCTGGTGGTGACCGGATTATCGAAGGCCTCGAGCCGCGCCAGCCGTTGTTCCAGCACCGGGCTGTGATGGCCGAGCTTACGTAAGCGCGCCACCAGCGCAGAGGCGACGATGGTCGGCGTCAGCTCGCCCTCGCTCGGCAGCAGCGGTGCGCCGCGCTCATCACGCTTGCCCGTGACGGTCGGGCGCTTGGACGCATCGATATTGTAGAGAATGCGCATCAGCTGGTCTTCGATGAAGCCGCGCTTTTCCTCGACCACGAGGACGTCCTGAAGGCCTTCCGCGAAACGCTTCGCGCCGCTTTCCTCCAGCGGCCAGGTCATCGCGACCTTGTAGATGCGCAGGCCGAGGTCCTGCGCGTCCTTGTCGGTGATCCCTAAGTCGGCAAGCGCCTGGCGCAGGTCGAGATAAGCCTTGCCTGTCGCGACGATTCCAAGCCGCGCGGGCTTTGAATCGAGCACGATGCGGTCGAGCTGGTTGGCGCGGGCGAAGGCCTGCACCGCTTCCATCTTCGGCCCGAACAGGCGCCTCTCGGCCTCCAGCGGCGGATCCGGCCAGCGGATGTTGAGGCCGCCGGGCGGCATCTCGAAATCATCGGGCAGCCTGATCTGGATGCGTTCGGGATCGCTATAGATCGATGCCGAGCTCTCGACGGTTTCGCTGATCGCCTTGAAGCCGACCCAGCAGCCGGAGAAGCGCGACAGCGCAAAGCCATAAAGGCCGAGGTCGAGATAATCCTGCAGCGTCGCGGGATTGATCACGGGGATCAGCGCTGCCGCAAACACCTGCTCGCTCTGATGCGCCAGCGTCGAGGACTGGCAGCCGTGGTCGTCGCCGGCCAGCGCCAGCACGCCGCCATTCAGCGAGGTGCCCGCGGCGTTGGCGTGCTTGAGCGCATCGACCGAGCGATCGACGCCCGGCCCTTTGCCGTACCAGATGCCGAACACCCCATCGACCTTGGCGCCGGGAAACAGGCCGACCTGCTGGCTGCCCCAGACGGCGGTCGCCGCGAGGTCCTCGTTCAGGCCGGGGACGAAGGCTATGTCATGCTGCTGGAGGAAAGACTTCGCGCGCCACAGCGCGTGGTCGTACATGCCGAGCGGGGAACCGCGATAGCCCGAGATGAAGCCGCCGGTGTTGAGCCCCTGAAGCCGGTCGCGTTCGCGCTGCAACATCGGCAAGCGGACCAGGGCCTGGGTGCCGGACAGGAAGATCCGCTTCGATTCGAGCCGGTATTTATCGTCCAACTCGACCTGCATCAGCGTCATTTCGGAAGTCCTCGGCTCTCGTTCGGGCGTGGGGTTTGCGCTGCGGGAAGGATTGCGGCGGCGCGACGCGAATTGTGACAGTCAAAAGCATGGGTCGGCGAAGTCAATATCGCTGGCCGCATCCGTGGCGCTCCTGCTAGTCATGGCTGCTTGTGGAGAACACCATGGCTGCAAACGCATTCGACACCGAGATCACGGAGACGGCCGAGGCCCTGATCGGGCCGTGGCGTCGGCCGCGCCAGATGTTGCAAGCGCAGACTTACGACGCGCACGCCTCGATCCATGATGACGCCACCGCACAGAAGCTCGGCTTCAGGGGCGGCACCATCGAGGGGCCGACGCATTTCACCAGTTCGCACCGCTCGGCGAACGGCTGTGGGGACGCGCCTGGTTCGAAACTGGGTGCCTCTCAGCGCATTACCGCAGCGTCTGCTATGAGGGCGAGGAAGTGCAGGCGATCCTGTCGAAGCCGCTGCCTGCTACCCGCCAGTGCCAGATCCAGATGGTCAAGCGCGATGGCACCGAGGTGATGCGCGGCACGGCCTCGGTCGGCGAGCCGCACGCAGCGACCGCGCTCGAGGCGCGCCTCGCCGAGCTCAAGCCGCTCACCGATCCCGTGATCCTGCGCGACGTGAAGGTGGCGCAGACGAGCAGGCGGCAAACGGTGCGTATGGCCTTCGACCAGACCATGGGCGACCTCTATCCGTTCTCGCTCCGGCAGAAGCTCGCCGTGATCACCGAAAACTCGCCGTATTATTCCGGCGCTGACAATCCATGGCGCAAGCCCATCATCCCGATGGAGATGCTGAGCGTGCTGTTCCAGTACCGCTCCAAGGACGATCCATTGCCGGCCAAGGGACCGGCGGTCGGCCTGTTCGCCGATCAGGAGATCAGGCTGGTGCAGGGGCCGCTCTTCGTCGACGAAGAGTATGAGATCGAGCGCGAGGTGGTCGCGCTCTCCGGCAGCCGCCGCACCGAAAGCGCCTGGGCCAAGACGCGCGTATTCGACAAGGCAAATCTGCTGGTCGCGACCATGCTGCTGAACATGGCGACGCTGAAGGAGTCGTATGCGCGGTATGAGGACGAGTATCGGCTGCTGTACGGGGCGGGAGGGTAGTCTCTGCCCGTCATTCCGGGGCGCGCGCAGCGCGAACCCGGAATCCATTTCGCCTCGTGCATTGCGGCCCGATGGATTCCGGGCTCGACGCTTCCGCGCCGCCCCGGAATGACGCCGGAGAGAGTGCTGCCGCCGCTCATCCTTTAAGCAAATGCCCCGCGCGAAGTCGTCGCCCAGCGATGAGCAGCCGTCGGGTCGCTTCATAACCTTCTGACCACGCAGCAAATTCCCTGGCGCCCCGCACCCCGCCGCAATTGTACACAATGGCACGGCGTTTGCAGAACTCTAGCCAAAGCGAGTTCTCGCGGGGGGCGGGCATCATGCTGAACTCAACCAAGCCGACGCGGGGCGTCATCAGCGCCGAGCCTGAGCCGATCGGGCTCGACTGGCCCGCCACCGCGCTTCTCATCATCGACATGCAGCGCGATTTTCTCGAGCCAGGCGGTTTCGGTGAGACGCTCGGCAATGACGTCAGCCAGCTCGGGCGCGCGGTGAAGCCGATCGGCGCGGTGCTGAAGGCCGCGCGCGACACCGGCATGCTGGTGATCCATACCCGCGAGGGCCATCTGCCTGACCTCTCCGACGCGCCGCCGGCGAAGGTCGAGCGCGGTGCGCCGTCCTTGCGCATCGGCGATCCCGGCCCGATGGGCCGCATTCTCATCCGCGGCGAGGCCGGCCACGACATCATTCCCGAGCTCTATCCGCTCGACAGCGAGATCGTGATCGACAAGCCGGGCAAGGGCGCGTTCTACGCCACCGAGCTCGGCGACGTCTTGGAAAAATACGGCGTCGAGAATTTGCTGGTGTGCGGCGTCACCACCGAGGTCTGCGTCAACACCACCGTGCGCGAGGCCAACGACCGCGGCTATCGCTGCGTCGTCATCTCCGACGGCTGCGCATCCTACTTTCCCGAGTTTCACGAGATGGGCCTGAAGATGATCAAGGCCCAGGGCGGCATCTTCGGCTGGGTAGCTAGCTCGGCCGCAGTCCTGGAGGCGATGAAGACTTCGACGGCTTAGACGACGGCCAGTCCAGGCCGTTATCGCTTACGGCCGCACCGCGGGCGTCTCGATCGGCAGGCCGCGCGCTCGCGACATCAGATAGAGCTCGAGCGCGGCCAGTTCGGGCGACCCGTAATCATAAGCCTGGGCGCGCACGCCGGTCATGCAGCTGCGCAGCCGTCGCTCCAGCGAACCCAGCGTCTGCCATTCCAGCCGATACAGCGGATAGCCGGTCGGCTGTCCCTGCGTGATCGGCGCGCCGGCAAGACGTTTGTCGAAATTGTCGTCATGGCAATTGGCGCAGGCGAGATTGAGCTGGCCCTCGCGCTGCATGAAGAGGTCGCGCCCCTGTTCGACGAAGGGTTTTACCTGTGGATCGTCGCCAGCGGTGATCGCAACGCCGCGCGATTGATGGACGACGAAGGCGGACAACGCCAGCAGATCGCGGCTCTCATAGGGCAGCGGTGTCGCCTGCTGGTGATTGCCGCGGCAGAGGTTGATGCGCTGGTCGAGCGTGACGGGACGGCCGAGCGCCTTGTCGAAGGCCGGATAGCGCGCCGCGACGCCTTTCATGCTGCCGCGGGCATCGCCATGGCAGTCCGCGCAGGACTTCTCCGCACTGCCGGTCTTCTTTCCCCACAATGCCTGACCGTCGAGCACGAACAGCATGCCCGGATTGGACGTATCGTCATCCTGCATCGCGCGCGTGTCGGGTCCCATGAAGGCATAGCCGGAGCGGCGCGCCTCGGGCGGGATTTCACCGGCGAGGAGGGCAGGGGCGGTGGCGGTCAGCGCCGCCACCGCTATCGCGCGCCAAGTCCTCATTCGACGATGATCGATGCCGATGCGGTGGACGAATAGCCGTTGTCGCCGATCCATTCGAACTCGAACTTGCCGCTCTCCTTGGCGACCGTGAAGAAGGACAAATATGGATTCGCGGCGATCGCCGGAAACAGATCGGCGCGAAAGATCTCGGCGCCGTTGTAGCAACAGCTGAAGCTCGTGATGATGTCGCGCGGCACCAGCTTGCCGTCCACGGTGTGGCGGAAGCCGGTCTCCATGATGTGCGCGGTCAGCGCGCGGATTTCGATAATCTCGCCGCGTTTGGCCTTTGCGGGAACATTGATGAGGGCGGCCATCAGTTCATCTCCTCGGTGCAGGCGGCCAACGTCACGACGACGTCGGCGGCGACCTGCCAGAAGCTGTCGTCGGACAGGAGCGCGATCGCAACCACCTTCTGGCTGTCGGCGAGCCGGATCCGGGTCGAGACCTGGGCGCGGCCGGAGGAGGGGCCGAGATGGAAATTGCCGATGTTCGGCTGCGGGTTCTTCTCGTTGAAGACGTGGATGGACTTGACGTAATCGTCCGCTGTCATCGGGCTTGCGACGCTCACCGTCATCGGCACCGTATTGCCGTTCTCGACCAGCGGCGGAATGTCGAGCTTGACCTTGCCAGTGCGCAATTGCGCTTCACCGACGACGTTGCGGATCGCGGCGGTGAGCATCGCGGGTGTCGCCTCGACCGGCCGCAGCGTCACGATCGGAATCGCACCGGCGGCCGTCACGCTGCCGGCAAGACTCAAGAATTGGCGTCGCGTGGTCGGCATGATCAGTCCTAATCCTGAAGCGTTGCAAGAAAGGCCACGATGTCCTCGATCTCCGCGGCCGACAATATCGGCTTGCCGGCGAAACTGCGTCCAACACGCACGAACCCGTCGTTGCGGTAATAGGACGGCATGATGGTCTGCGGGTTGAAGCGCGAAGCGTCCACCAGACGAAGTCGCAACTGGCTCACTGGACCACCGGTTCCCGGCACCGGTGAGATCGGGCGCGAGGTCACCCTGGAAACGGGTTTCCGGGAAGGGACCGGAGTGGCAGAGGATGCAAGTCGTCGTGCGCGCGAGCACCAGCGCGCGTCCGCGCGCGGCATCGCCCGGCGAGCCGGTGAGGGAAGCCGGAATGCCATCGCCAACGATTTTGTAAGGCACTAGGTCTTCGGCAGTCGCACCACCCGCAAATGTAAGATTTGCTGCGACCAGCGCAGCGACAATCAATCGGTTGTGTGACGAGAAATCTAGCCGCGAGCTCCACTTACCTCTCCCGCTTGCGGGAGAGGTCGCGCCGAAGGCACGGGTGAGGGCTCTTTCCTCTTGGGGGTTCTCGATTGTGGAGAAACCCTCTCCCCAGCCCTCCCCCGCAGGCGGCGGAGGGAGCGCACCGGATTGGTGGTGACAGCTTCGTCTCACCATTGCATTAGCCAAAACAATCCGCCGTGACGGTTTGAAACCAGCGCTCGGCCTCGGCCGCCTCGCGGGCGCGCAGCTCGCGCGGGGCATCGACCGGGCTGGTCACGCCGCCTTCGACCTCGGCGAAGATGTCGCCCTTGGGCTGGTAATTGCCGGCGAGCGAAAAGCCGTAACCGGGCGCGACGGTGGTGTAGCAGACGCCTGTCAGTCGCGGCGCTTCCGGCGTGCGGCCCGCGAGCAAAGCGATGATCGCGGCGGCGCAAGCCTTGCCTTGCGCGCTTGCAGCGGAAGCCGATTTGGGAATGCCGCCGCCGAGGCAGGCGTCGCCGATAACGTGGATGTCTTTGACGAGCTTCGATTCGAAAGTGACGGGATCAATCGGGCACCAGCCGGTCGCATCCGCAGCGCCCGCGATCTCGGCAATGCGCCCGGCGCGCTGCGGCGGAATGACGTTGGCAACGTCAGGGGTGTAGTTGCCGAACTCGGTGACGATGGTCTTGCTCGCGGGATCGACCGAGGTGACGCGGCCGCCTTGCGACAGCGCGACCCGCTCGATCATGTCGCCGTAGAGCTCTTTCCAAGCTCTCTCGAATAGCCGCTGCTGGGAGAAGGCGTCCTTGGCATCAAGGATCAGGACTTTCGAGCGTGGCTTCGCGGTCTTGAGATAATGCGCGATCAGGCTGGCGCGCTCGTAAGGTGCCGGCGGGCAACGCGAGGGATTGGCGGGGATTGCGATCGCGACCGTGCCGCCATCCGCCATCGCCTCCAATTGCCTGCGCAGCAAGAGGGTTTGTGCGCCGGCCTTCCAGGCGTGCGGCATCTTTTCCGACGCAGCGTCGTCGTAGCCGGGCAGAGCCTCGACATGGAAGTCGATGCCGGGCGAGAGCACGAGACGGTCATAACCAAACGCGGCGCCATCGGCCGCCGTCACGCTACGCTTTTGCGTGTCGATGGTCGTTGCAGCCTGAGCGACGACGCTGATGCCCTCGGCGGCGAGCTTGTCGTAACCGAACTGCTGCGCTTCGATCTCGCGCAAGCCTGCGATCACCTCGTTGCTGAAGGGGCAGGAGATGAAGGTCTTGTTCGGCTCGATCAGGGTAACCTGCAATTTCGCGTCGGCGCGCTTGAGTGCGCGGGCAGAGGCCGCGCCGCCAAAGCCGCCGCCGACCACGACGATGCGGCCCGCCGATTGAGCGCGCAGGATCGAAGGTGCGGCGAGCGATGTGGCCGCGGCGGTGATGCCGAGGACGGCATTCCGCCGTGTCACCGGCGCATTCATGAGTCTTGTCCGGAAAAATGCTGCGGCTGCCGTTGTGGCAGCCGCAGCGCTCTCTTACGCGAAGGTGATGTTCTGGTCGCGCAGCGGCACCGAGCGGATGCGCTTGCCCGTCGCCGCGAAGTAGGCGTTGAGCACCGCGGGCGCCGCGACGCCGATGGTCGGCTCGCCGACGCCGCCCCAGAACCCGCCGCTCGGCACCATCACCGTCTCCACTTTCGGCATCTCGTTGATGCGCATCGAGTTGTAGGTGTCGAAGTTGGTTTGCTCGATCTTGCCATCCTTGACTGTGCAGCCGCCGTAGAACAGCGCGGAGAGGCCATAGACGAAGGAGCCCGCGATCTGCCGCTCCACCTGCGCCGGATTGACGATATAGCCGGGGTCGGTGGAGGCGACGATGCGATGCACCTTGATCTTGCTGCCGTCGGTCACCGAGATTTCGGCGGCGCCGGCGACATAGCTGCCATAGCCCATGACCTGGGCGATGCCGCGATAGACGCCCTGCGGCGCCGGCGTGGTCCAGCCGATCTTCTCGGCGACGGCATTGAGCACCGCGAGGTGCTTGGGGTGATTGCCCATCAGATTGCGCCGGAATTCGAGCGGGTCCTGGCCTGCGGCCTGGGCCAGCTCGTCCATGAAGCATTCCATGTAGATCGCGTTGTGATTGACGTTGACGCCGCGCCAGAAGCCGGGCGGAACGTGCGGGTTACGCATCGCATGCTCGATCAACAGGTTCGGCACCGAGTAGCCGAACGCGGCCTCGCCGGATTGGGCGACGCCCTGGAATGCCGCCGGATCCATGCCGTTCTGCAGCGCTTCGGGGCGCAGCGAGAACAGGATCGACTGCCCGGACAGGCGGTAGTGCAGCGCGACCAGATTGTTGTTGGCGTCGAACGCGCCGGTCATCTTGCACTGGGTGATCGGGTGATACCGGCCGTGCGCCATGTCCTCTTCGCGCGACCACAACAGCTTGATCGGCGTGCCCGGCATCTGCTTTGCGATCATGACCGCCTGACGGACATAGTCGGTCTGGCCGCGCCGGCCGAAGCCGCCGCCCAGCATCACCTTGTGCACGTCGCACTTCTCCGCCGGCAAGCCCGACGCCTCCAGCACCGCCGCGAAGGCCGCCTCGCCATTCTGCGTGCCGCACCAGACCTCGCACTTGTCCGCCGTGTAGAGCGCGGTGGCGTTCATCGGCTCCATCGTGGCGTGGTTCTGGTAGGGATAGCTGTAGACCGCCTCGATCTTCTTGGCGGCCCCGGCGATTGCCGCTTTGGCGTCGCCGTTCTTGTTGCCGACATAGGCCGGCTGCGCGTCGTCGAGGCCTTCAGTCAGCCATTTCGCAATCGACTCGCTGGAGACCTTGGCGTTGTCGCCCTCGTCCCAGACGATCGGCAGCGCCTCCAGCGCGGTCTTGGCGTGCCACCAGGTGTCGGCAATGACGGCGACCGCGGTGTCCCCGACCTTGACGACCTTCTTGACGCCCTTCATGCCGGCGACCTTGGCCTCGTCGAAGCTCTTCAGCTTGCCGCCGAACACCGGGCAGTCCTTGATCGCGGCATTCAGCATGCCCGGCAGCTTGACGTCGATGCCGTAGATCATAGCGCCGGTGGTCTTGTCGGCGGTGTCAAGCCGGTTCACGCCCTTGCCGATCAGCTTCCAGTCCTTCGGGTCCTTCAGCTTGACGTCCGCCGGCGGCGTCAGCTTGGCCGCAGCCTCGGCGACCTTGCCGTAGGTCGTGGTCTTGCCCGAGGGCGTATGGGTGATGACGCTGTTCGCAGCCGTGCATTCGGATGCCGGCACTTTCCACGCATCGGCGGCGGCCTGGATCAGCATCACGCGCGCGGTGGCGCCGCCCTTGCGGACATAGTCCTGCGAGGAGCGGATGCCGCGGCTGCCGCCGGTCGAGAAATCGCCCCAGACGCGCTTGCGGGCGACGCTCTGGCCGGGCGTCGGATATTCGGTCGTGACCTTGGTCCAGTCGCATTCGAGCTCCTCGGCGACGAGCTGGGCGAGCCCGGTCAGCGAGCCCTGGCCCATCTCGGAGCGGGCGATGCGGATCACGATGGTGTCATCGGGCCGGACCACGACCCAGGCGCCGATCTCGGGCGAGCCGTCGGCGGCGCGGACCAATGCGGGGCCGCCGAAGGGAATGTCGAAGCCGATTGCGAGACCGGCACCGACCGCGGCCGTGCCGATGACGAAGGCGCGGCGGTTGAGCCGCGGCGAAACATGCTTGTTCATGTCGGATTTCCTTACGCGCTTGCGATCGTGTGGATCGCCTCGCGCACCTGCTGGAAGGAGCCGCAGCGGCAGATATTGGTGATGGCCTCGTCGATGTCGGCGTCGGTCGGCTTTGGTTTTTCGTTCAAGAGTGCCGCCACCGCCATGATCATGCCGCTTTGGCAATAGCCGCATTGCGGCACGTCCTGGGCGATCCAGGCTTCCTGCACCTTGTGCAGCGAATTCCCGGATGCGAGCCCTTCGATCGTGGTGATCTTCTTGCCCTCGGCCTCACTGACCGAAACGCCGCAGGAGCGCATCGCCACGCCATCGATGTGAATCGTGCAGGCGCCGCATTGTGCGATGCCGCAACCGTATTTGGTGCCGGTCAGGCCGGCATTCTCGCGGATCGCCCAGAGCAGCGGCGTATCCGGCTCCACGTCGAGTGTGAAGGTTTTTCCGTTGATTGTTAGGTTTGCCATCGCAAGTCCCCTGATTGGCCCAATCCACCGATTGAACTCAGTGGCGGAATGTGTCCGGCAAACTGGAACTGTTCAAATCAACAGTCCGCGGAGTGGCCGGGATGCATGGCCCTCCTGCTTGAAAGTATGGACCGGGGCGTTGTTTTGCCTCATCCCTTCTCAATCGATTCGGGCTGGCGCCTCTTCCGTGGGCGCCAATCCACGGCTTGAGGCGACGTCCGGCCGTGAACGCCGGTTCCGGGCCGGATCGCCGCTGCACAGCGGCGACAGTTTGTCCCTTTTGCCGGGGTGCAAGACGCAGGCGCTTTGATACACTGCGCCGCCGCCAACAGGAGTTCCATGAACGTGCCGAGTCCCTGCAACGTGCTGATGCTCTACCCGCTGTTCTCGGCAGAGTCCTTCTGGACCTTTGGCGAATCCTGCAAAGTGTTGGGCGTCAAGCGCCCTGCCGCCCCTCTGGGCCTGATCACCGTTGCCGCGATGCTGCCCGAGAGTTGGACGGTCCGGCTGATCGATTGCAACACGGCGCCGCTCAGCGACGACGATCTCGCCTGGGCCGACGTCGTCTTCACCGGCGGAATGCTGCCGCAGCAGGCCGACACGCTGCGCCTGATCGAGCTCTGCCGCGCGGCGGGCAAGCCGGTGGTCGTCGGCGGTCCCGATCCCACCTCGAGCCCCCACATCTACGAGCGGGCCGACTTCCGGGTGCTCGGCGAGGCCGAGAGCGTCATCGACCAGTTCATCACAGCCTGGGACAGCGGCGCACGGTCCGGCGTCTTCACCGCGCCGAAATTCCAGGCCGACGTCACCAAGACGCCGGTGCCGCGTTTCGACCTGCTCAAGTTCGACGACTACCTCTATCTCGGTGTGCAGTATTCCCGCGGATGTCCGTTCACCTGCGAGTTCTGCGACATCATCGAGCTCTATGGACGCGTCCCACGGACCAAGACGAACGAGCAGATCCTGCGCGAGCTCGATACGCTCTACCAAATGGGCTATCGCGGTCATCTCGACTTCGTCGACGACAATTTCATCGGCAACAAGAAGTCGCTGCGGCTGTTCCTGCCCCAGCTCGCCGAATGGCAGCGCGCCCACGGCTATCCGTTCGAATTCTCCACCGAAGCCTCGGTCAACCTCGCCGACGATCCGGAGCTCTTGGAGCTGATGGGGGCGGCCAATTTCTTCGGCATCTTCGTCGGCATCGAAAGTCCGGATCCGGCAACCCTGGTCGCGATGCGGAAGAAGCAGAACACCCGGCGCAACATCGCCGAGAGCATCCACAAGATCTACGCCGCCGGCATTCTCGTCACCGCGGGCTTCATCGTCGGCTTCGACAACGAGAAGGTCTCGATGGCGGAGTCCATGATCGAGTTCATCGAGGAGGCCGCGATCCCCGTCAGCATGGTCGGACTGCTCTATGCCTTGCCGAACACGCAGCTGACGCGCCGCCTCGAGCGCGAGGGCCGGCTCCACGCGGGCCACGATGTGGCGCCGACCATCGGCGCCGATCAGTGCACGGCGGGCATCAACTTCGATCCGGTACGCCCGCTGCGCGACATCCTGATGGACTACAAGCGGGTGCTCGAGCAGATCTACAGCCCGGCCGCCTATGCAGGACGCGTCGACCGCTTGATGACGCTGCTTGACCGCTCGCGGCAGCGCCACGAGCTCGCGGAAGGCGACATCCGCGCCAAGCTTGGCGCGATGGAGACGGTGCACCGTGTGGTCAGCGCCCTTCCCGAGGCGCGCGGGCCGCTGTGGCAGACCTTCATGAACTGCGCCAAGCGCGACACGTCATCGGCACGCATCGCCGTGCAGATGATCGCCGCCTACGCCCATCTCGGGCCGTTCTCACGCAAAGTCATCGCTGCCATCGATGAGCGTCTGGCGGCGCTGGACAACGAGGCCGTTACTCCGGCGACCGTTGACGTGACGGCGGCCTGACACCTGGCTTGAGAGCTTACTTCACCGCCAGTCGCAGGAAGCTCATCACGCTGCCGAGCGCGGCAAAGCCTGCGCCGAGCGCCAGCGCCAATGTCGCGCCGTCGTGGCCCGCGAGTGCGAAGCAGGCCGCGGCGAGCGCGGCGCCCGTGGTCTGGCCGGTCAGG
>NZ_PSRT01000161.1 GCF_004212635.1 Bradyrhizobium genosp. SA-3
CGAGGCGACCGGCGGCAATGCGCGCGCAAGCGAGCTCGCCGGCGTCGGCACGCGGGCCATGATCTTGTCGGTCTATGTCTGGTGCGGCGTCTGCGCGGCGCTCGCCGGCGTGATCGCAGCCGCCGACATCATGGGCGCGGATGCCAACAATGCCGGCCTCTGGCTCGAGCTCGACGCCATTCTTGCGGTGGTGATCGGCGGCACCTCGCTGTTCGGCGGCCGCTTCAGCCTCGTTCTGGCCGTGCTCGGCGCGCTGATCATCCAGACCATGAACACCGGAATCCTCTTGTCCGGATATCCGCCGGAGTTCAATTTGCTGGTCAAGGCGGTGGTGGTGCTCGCGGTGCTGTTGCTGCAATCGCCGAAATTCGCCGGCATTGCCGGAATGGCCGCGCGGCTGCGGAGGTCCAAAGCATGAAAGGCCTGCCGCCCGTCCTCATTACGGCCATCGTGCTGGTCGCGGGCTTTGCGCTCTGCGCGATGCAATTCCCCAACATCGCCTCAACCCGCGTGGTCGGCAATCTCCTCACCGACAACGCCTTTCTCGGCATCGTCGCAATCGGCATGACCTTCGTCATCATCTCCGGCGGCATCGATCTCTCGGTCGGATCGGTGATCGGTTTCACCACTGTATTCGTGGCGCTGGCCATCGAGCGCTGGGGCGTGCCGCCGCTGGTCGCTTTCGCCGCCATCCTGGTGCTCTCGGCTGGGTTCGGGGCTACAATGGGCGCCGTGATCCATGTCTTCGACCTGCCGCCCTTCATCGTCACGCTCGCCGGCATGTTCTTGGCACGCGGTGCAAGCTTCCTGCTCTCGACGGAATCGGTGCCGATCACCGCGCCGGTCTACTCCACCGTGTCGGACTTCGCGCTGCGGATGCCCGGCGGCGGACGGCTGACGGCGATCGCAATCTTCATGCTGGTGATCGTGATCGGCGGCGCCCTGCTGCTGCATCTCACCCGGTTCGGCGCCAATGTCTATGCGCTCGGCGGCAGCCGGGCGACCGCGAGCCTGATGGGCGTTGCGGTCGGCAAGATGACGGTGAAGATCTACATGCTGTCGAGCCTGCTGGCTGGCATCGCCGGCATTGTCTTCTCCTTCTACACCAGCGCGGGCTATTCGCTCTCCGCGGTCGGCGTCGAGCTCGACACCATCGCGGCCGTCGTGATCGGCGGCACGCTGCTCACCGGCGGGCAGGGATCGGTGATCGGCACCTTCCTCGGCGTGCTGATCCAGGGCCTGATCCAGACCTACATCAATTTCGATGGCACGCTGTCGAGCTGGTGGACTAAGATCGCGACCGGCGTGCTGCTGTTCGCCTTCATAGCCTTGCAGCAGGGGCTGGTCGCGCTTGCACGACGGCCGGTGAGGAAGAGTGCAGGAGCAATCTCATGACCTCGCGCATCGTCGTCATCCCGACGCGACGGGCCCACTCCAACCATGCGGAGGTGGCCCGCTCGATCGGCGTCGACATCATCGCCGGCCGCTACGCGGAAGGAACGCGGCTGCCCGGTGATGCCGAGATGATCGCGATGTTCGGCGTGTCGCGGCCGGTGCTGCGCGAAAGCGTCAAGACGCTGGTCGCCAAGGGGCTGCTCACCACCAAGGCGCGCGTCGGCACCGTCGTGCGCGAGCGCGGCGCCTGGAATATGTTCGACGCCGACGTGCTGGCTTGGCATCTGGACGCCGGCATCGACAAGCGTTTCCTCAACGACCTCGCCGAGATCCGTCTGGCCGTCGAGCCGCGCGCCGCCGCTCTCGCAGCTATGCACCGGTCCGACGAGGACGTCGCTGAGCTCCGTCGCTGCATGGATCGCATGCGGCTTGAAGCGTCCGACTCCGTCGGCTTTGCCGATGCCGACCTCGCGCTCCATGTTGGGGTGGCGCGTGCCTCCGGCAATCTGTTCATGCGCTCGATCGGGCATGTCATCGAGGCTGCGCTCCGCGCCTCGTTCCTGCTGAGCGCCCCGGTCGAGTCGGAGGACCGCGACACCGTGCTGCTCTGGCATCAGAAGATCGTTGATGCCATTGCGGCGGGCGATGTCGACGCCGCGTCGGAGGCGATGGTCTACGTCATTCACAACGGCATGCGCCGCCACGAGGACGCGGTGATCGAAACCGCGCCGGCCGAGCCGCTGTCATCTGCGAAATCCGGAGAGAGATCGTGACTGAACTTCGTATCGCCATCGTCGGCTTCGGCAAGATCGCGCGCGACCAGCACCTTAGTGCGATCGCGGCGACACCGGGTGCGACGCTCGCGGCTGTCGCCAGTCGCAACGCTTCGCTGCCGGGGCTGCCGCATTTCGCCACCATCGAGGAGTTGCTTGAGAAGGGTCCGCCGATCGACGCGGTGTCGCTCTGCACGCCGCCGCAGGTGCGCCGTGCCCAGGCGGCCGCGGCGCTCGCCGCCGGCAAGCATGTCATGCTGGAGAAGCCGCCCGGCACCGGCGTTGCCGAGCTCGATCCGCTGATCGCGATGGCGGCGGGTGCGAAGCGGACGCTGTTTGCGACCTGGCATTCGCGCTACGCGCCGGCGGTCGAGCCGGCGCGGCAATGGCTCGCCGAACGCCGCATCACCTCCGTGCACATCAGCTGGAAGGAAGACGTCCGCGTCTGGCATCCCGGGCAGGGCTGGATCTGGGAACCGGGCGGGCTCGGCGTGTTCGATCCCGGCATCAATGCGCTGTCGATCCTGACCAAAATCCTGCCGCAGCCGGTGTTTGTCATGGCGGCTGAGCTGGCCTTTCCCGCCAATTGCCAAGCGCCGATCGCCGCGAACCTGACGCTGACGAACATCGGCGGCCTGCCTGTCACCGCCGAGTTCGATTTCCGCCAGACCGGGCCGCAGAGCTGGGATATCCTCGTTGAAACCGATCAGGGCCAGTTGACGCTGTCCGGCGGCGGCAGACGCATGGCGATCGACGGCAAGACCGTTGCCGAGGCGCCCGATGAGGAATATCGGGAGCTGTACCGGCGCTTCGTCGATCTCGCTGCGACATGCGCGAGCGATGTCGACCTGGCGCCATTGCGTCTCGTCGCCGACGCCTTCCTGCTCGGCAAGCGGACGATCGTCGAACCATTTGTGGACTGACAATGGCTGACTCGAAAATAACAAGAGACGTCTTCGGAACACTGCCGGATGGTCGCGCGGTCGAGCGCATCGTGCTCCGCGGAGCGGGCGGATTCGAAGCGCGGATCATCACCCATGGCGCGGTGATCCAGGCGCTGATCGCGCCGGACGCGAAGGGCGGCTACGATGATGTCGTGCTCGGCCACGATGCCTTCGCCGGCTATCTGGCCGAGCGAAAGTTCTTCGGCGCCACCGTCGGACGTTATGCCAACCGCATTGCCAAGGGACAGTTTTCGCTCGGCGGCGAGACGGTGCAGCTTCCCATCAATAACGGTCCGAATGCGCTGCACGGCGGCCTCGATGGCTTCGATCGCAAACCCTGGGACATTGCGGAGATCGACGAGGGCGCCGAGCCCGCCGTGATGCTCACCTATGTCAGCCCGCATGGCGAAGAAAACTATCCCGGCCGGCTCGATGTGCGCCTGACCTATCGCATCACGGCGCCGACCGAGCTGTCGCTGAGCATGGAGGCGCGCACGGACCGGCCAACGATCGTCAACCTCACCAACCATAGCTTCTTCAATCTGGAAGGTGTGACGTCGGGTACCCCCGTCCTTGATCATAAGCTGACGGTGGCCGCCGAGCATTTCCTTGCGATCGATCCCACCGCCATTCCGCTGCCGGGGCCGCCGCGCCACGTTGCCGGCACGCCGTTCGATTTCCGCGAAGCACGGCCCATCGGCGAGCGCATCCGCGAAAACGATCAGCAATTGCAGAGCGGCAGGGGCTACGATCACACCTACTGCCTCGCGCGTGACGGCAAGCTTGCTTTCGCGGCCCGACTGGAGGCGCCGCGCTCGGGACGCATCATGGAGTTGCTCACCGACCAGCCCGGACTTCAGGTCTATTCCGGCAATTATCTCGATGGCACGATTTCGGGGAAGGGCGGCAAGCTGATCCGGCAATCGGATGCGATGTGCCTGGAGCCGCACATCTGGCCCGACGCGCCGAACCGGCCTGATTTCCCGAGCCCGCGGCTTTCACCCGGCGAGGTCTATCGCCATCACACGGTCTATCGCTTTTCGGTGAGGACGCCATGATGGAAGAGGTACCGACGTCTGTGCTCTCGGACCATCCTTGCCATCTCGGCGAGGGACCGACCTATGATGCGACCACCGACACCGCCTGGTGGTTCGACATCCGCGAAGGGCTGCTGTTCGAGGCGCAGCTCGGCGGCGGTGAGGTCCGCATCCATGCGCTCGGCCGGATGGCGAGCGCGCTCGGACGCATCGACGCCGAGCGTCAGCTGATCGTCGCGGAAGATGGCCTTTACATCCGCAAGCCTGCCGACGGCGCGATGGCGCTGTTCTGTCCGCTCGAAGCCGACAATCCCGCCACGCGTTCCAACGACGCGCGTGTGCATCAGTCCGGCACGTTCTGGATCGGCACCATGGGACGCAAGGCGGAAGCAGGGGCGGGCGCGATCTACGCGTTTCATCGCGGCAAGATCTCGCTGCTGTTCCCTCGTATCAGCATTCCCAACTCGATCTGCTTCTCGCCGGACGGTGCGATCGGCTATTTCGCCGATAGCGCGCGCGCGGTGCTCTACAAGGTGCCACTCAATCCGGCGACTGGTCTGCCGCGCGGCGAGCCGGAAGTGCTGCTGCGCCACACCGGCATCGGCGGTCTCGACGGCTCGGTGTGCGACGCCGATGGACAGATCTGGAACGCCTGCTGGGGCGCGAGCCGCATCGATGTTTACTCTCCGCAGGGCGAGCGCCTGCGCTCCTTGAGCGTTCCTGCGAAGCAGGCGAGCTGCCCGGCTTTCATCGGCCCCGATTTGTCGCGTCTCCTCGTCACCTCCGCCTGGCAGGACATGGACGCGGCGGCGCGCGCCGCCGATCCGCAAGCAGGCCGCACCTTTCTGCTGGATGCATCCGCGCGCGGTCGTGCGGAGCCCGACGTCAAGCTCGCATAGGAGATCCGAAGCAGCCCACCCACGTTCTCGACGACACGAAGAAACAGTCTGACACCCAAAGGGAGTGAAATATGCTGAAACTGAAGACGACGTTTCTCGCACTGGCGCTGGCCGGCGCTGCCACGATGGCCACAGGCGTCACCGCATCCGCCCAGAAGGCGACAGTCGGCATCGCCATGCCGACCAAATCCTCGGCGCGCTGGATCGACGACGGCAACAACATGGTCAAGGTGCTGAAGGAGCGCGGCTACAACACCGACCTGCAATATGCCGAGGACGACATTCCGAACCAGCTCTCGCAGGTCGAGAACATGGTGACCAAGGGTGCGAAGGCGCTGGTGATCGCGGCGATCGACGGCACCACGCTGTCCGACGTGCTCAAGCAGGCCAAGGCCAAGGGCATCACCGTGATCGCCTATGACCGCCTGATCCGCGGCACGCCGAACGTCGACTACTACGCGACGTTCGACAATTTCCAGGTCGGCGTGCTCCAGGCGCAATCGATCGAGCAGGGGCTCGGCCTCAAGGAAGGCAAGGGGCCGTTCAACATCGAGCTGTTCGGCGGCTCGCCCGACGACAACAACGCCTACTTCTTCTACAACGGCGCGATGAGCGTGCTGAAGCCCTACATCGACAGCGGCAAGCTCGTCGTCGTCTCCGGCCAGATGGGCATGGACAAGGTGGCAACGCTGCGCTGGGACGGCGCCACCGCGCAGGCCCGCATGGACAACCTGCTCAGCGCCTATTACGGCAACAAGAAGATCAATGCCGTGCTGTCGCCCTATGATGGCATCTCGATCGGCATCATCTCCTCGCTGAAGGGTGTCGGCTACGGCAGCGCCGACCAGCCGATGCCCATCATCTCCGGCCAGGACGCCGAGGTGCCCTCGATCAAGGCGATGCTCCGCGGCGACCAGTATTCGACCGTCTTCAAGGATACCCGCGACCTCGCCAAGGTCACGGCGGACATGGTCGACGCGGCGCTCGCCGGCAAGCAGGTCACCGTCAACGACACCAAGACCTACGAGAACGGCGTCAAGACCGTGCCGTCCTATCTGCTCAAGCCGGTGGTGGTCTACAAGGACAATTGGGAGAAGGTGCTGGTCGACAGCGGTTACTACAAGAAGTCGCAGTTCCAATAAGGACTCTTTCTTTCCCCTCTCCCCGCGTGCGGGGAGAGGGTTAGGGTGAGGGGGGCTCTCCATGGGGGCGGTGAGAGTTGCCCTCGCGGAGACTCCCCTCACCCGGAATTCAAGCTGCGCTCGAATTCCGGCCTCTCCCCGCACGCGGGGAGAGGCGAAGTAACGCAAGGGACACCAAAGCCATGACCGCCATGCTGGAGATGCGCAACGTCAGCAAGAGCTTTGCCGGTGTGCAGGCGCTGCGCGACGTTAATTTTTCCGTCCACGCCGGGCAGATCCACGCGCTCGTCGGCGAGAACGGCGCAGGCAAGTCGACGCTGATGAAAGTGTTGAGCGGGGTCTATCCGCACGGCAGCTACGAGGGCACCATCGTCTTCGAAGGCGAGGAGCGGCGCTTCCGCGACATCAACGATTCCGAGGCGCTCGGCATCATCATCATCCATCAGGAACTGGCGCTGATCTCGCTGATGTCGATCGCCGAGAACATCTTCCTGTCGCATCCGCCGTCGAAGTTGGGGGTGATCGATCGCGACGAGGTCTACCGGCGCACGCGGGAACTACTCGCGCAGGTCGGCCTGCGAGAATCGCCGGATACGCTGATCACCGATCTCGGCGTCGGCAAGCAGCAGCTGGTCGAGATCGCGAAGGCGCTCTCCAAGCGGGTGCGGATGCTGATCCTGGACGAGCCGACCGCGAGCCTCAATGAGGCGGACAGCGCGGCGCTGCTCGAACGCCTCATGGCGTTCCGCGAGCAGGGCATCGGCTCGATCCTGATCTCGCACAAGCTGAACGAGGTCGCCAAGGTCGCCGACCACATCACCGTGTTGCGCGACGGCCGCACGGTCGACAGCATCGATTGCCATGCCGAGGCGATCCAGGAGGACCGCATCATCCGCAGCATGGTCAACCGCGATCTTGCTCACCGCTTCCCGGAGCGCAGCGCGAAGATCGGCGAAGCAGTGCTCACCGTCGAGAACTGGTCGGTCTATCACCCCATTCATCCCGAACGGCAGGTGATCAAGAACGTCAATTTCAGTGTCAAGCGAGGCGAGGTCGTGGGCATCGCCGGCCTGATGGGGGCCGGCCGCACTGAATTCGCCATGAGCCTGTTCGGCCGCTCCTGGGGCACTACCATCAGCGGCAGCCTTCGGCTCGAGGGCAAGGAGATGATGCTGCCGAGCGTCGCGGCCGCGATCGACGCCGGCCTTGCCTATGTCACCGAGGATCGCAAGCAGCTCGGCCTCATCCTCGCCGACGACGTCCGCAAGAACATCACGCTGGCGAGCCTCGACCAGGTCGCGCCCGGCCGTGTCATCGACGACATTGCCGAGCTGAAGGTCGCGAGCGACTACCGCAACCGGATGCGGATCCGCTGCTCCGACGTCTACCAGGAGACCGGCCAGCTCTCCGGCGGCAACCAGCAGAAAGTGGTGCTGTCGAAATGGCTGATGACCGATCCGAAGGTGCTGATCCTGGACGAGCCGACGCGGGGCATCGACGTCGGTGCCAAGTACGAGATTTACTGTATCATCAACGAGCTGGCGGAAGCCGGCCGCGGCGTCGTGGTGATCTCCTCGGAAATGCCCGAGTTGCTCGGCATCTGCGACCGCATCTGTGTGATGAACGACGGCGCCTTTGTCGGGGAGTTCAGGGGATCCGAGGCGACGCAGGAAAAGATCATGCGCGCCATCATGCGCAACGAAAGAAAAATTGGGAACGCCGCGCCCGCGGCCGTCGAGATGGGAGGAACGCAGCCATGACCGACAAGACGGTGTCGCTGCCCGAGGAGCGCCGGCACGGCAGCTTCATCAAGCACAATTTGCGCAACTACGGCATGTTGATGTCGCTGGTCGCGATCATGCTGTTCTTCCAGGTCGTCACTGGCGGCACCTTGCTGCAGCCGCTCAACCTGACCAATCTGGTGCTGCAGAACAGCTACATCGTCGTCATGGCGCTGGGCATGCTGCTGGTGATCGTCACCGGTCATATCGACCTTTCGGTCGGCTCGGTCGCTGGCTTCATCGGCGCGGTGGCCGCCGTGCTCATGGTGACCTACAAGATCGACTACACACTCGCCTTCATCGCCTGCCTCTTAGTCGGCGCCGCCATCGGCGCCGCGCAGGGCTATTGGGTGGCCTATTTCAAGATCCCATCCTTCATCGTCACCTTGGCGGGCATGCTGGTGTTCAAGGGCCTCGCGCTCGCGGTGTTGCAGGGTCAGTCGCTCGGGCCCTTCCCGGCGACCTTCCAGAAATTGTCGTCCGGGTTCATTCCTGAACTGTTGCCCGAGGCCGGCACGCTGCATCCGACCTCCATGCTGATCGGTGCCGTGCTCGCGCTCGGCCTGGTCTATGCCAGCGCCAAGGGCCGCTCGCGTGAGCAATTGCACGGCATCGAGGTCGAGCCTTATGCGTTCTTCCTGGGCAAGAGCGTTCTCTTGGCCTGCGCCGTGCTCTATTTCACCTATCTGATCGCCTCGCATCGCGGCCTGCCGAACGTGCTCGTCATCATGACGGCGTTGATCGCGCTCTACGGCTTCGTCACCCGGCGCACCGTGATCGGCCGGCAGATCTATGCCGTCGGCGGCAACGCCAAGGCGGCAAGCCTATCGGGCATCAAGACTGAGCGGCTGACCTTCCTCACCTTCGTCAACATGGGCGTGCTCGCCGCGCTCGCCGGCCTTGTCTTCGCCGCGCGCCTCAACACTGCAACCCCGAAGGCCGGTCTCGGCTTCGAGCTCGACGTCATCGCCGCCTGCTTCATCGGCGGCGCCTCGGCCTATGGCGGGGTGGGGCGCGTCGGCGGTGCCGTGGTCGGCGCCATGATCATGGGCGTGATGAACAACGGCATGTCGATCCTCGGCATCGGCATCGACTACCAGCAGGTCATCAAGGGCCTGGTGCTGCTGGGTGCGGTCTGCATCGACGTGTATAATCAGCGGCGATAGTTTCGCTGACTCCGTAGGGTGGGCAGAAGCGCTCTTGCGCCGTGCCTACCCTTTTCAACGACGATGGCGAAGGCGCTGAGCGCGCCTTCGCCATCGCCCCTTGAGCTATAGCGAACGCTTTGGCCACCTGCCTCGATCGCTCGCCGCACTCATCCTCAGGATTGCATCACCGGAACCAGCCCGTAGCGCAGCATCGTTTCCTTCATTTTGGCCGGATCAGGCTTGCCGGCCAATAGCAGGGCCGCCATCTCCTTGAAGTATTGTGGGCCGAGTACGCCGGGGCTGAGGATGCACAGGCAGGTCGCCGGTCGGGGCGAACGGTTGATGAAACCGTGCACCACGCCGCGCTTGATGAAGAGGCTTTCGCCCGGCGCCACGTCGATGTCCTTTGCGTCGATCCGCCAGGTCGAGATGCCGCTGAGTCCATAGATCGTTTCGTCCCAGCCATCGTGATAATGGGGAATCGGCATGCGCGCGTTCGGCTGTAGCGTCATCTCGAACAGATCGAGGCCGCCGGCGGTGTCATCCTTGCTCTGTAGGAACGTCAGCTGCAGCGCGCCAAGGTTGATGATCTCAGGCATGGCGAACTCATCCAGTCGTGTGGAGCGCAATATTAGCGCACGACGCAAGGAAGCCAAGACGGAGGAATCGAAACTGCCCGAGACCCACCTGCAGCAGGCGCCCCTTGCTGTGCAGTGCCGCAACGGCGCGCTGAGGCGCCTGCCGCTACTGCGTCGTGAACAGCACTGCCGCGATCGCGACGGAGAGGCTTACCGCTGACACGGTCGCCACGGTCGATAGCACGCCCATTCGCCGGAGCGCGATGGCAAACGCGATGATAATGGGGGTCGCGGTCATCAGGCCGATTTGTGCGTCGCTCATCTGGTCGTTTGCCGTCTTGTGGAACCGCCGGGTTGATCCACCCTATGGCGGAAGGGGCGCCAGGATGTTGCGGTAGCGCAAACACCCTATGGCCTGCCGCTTCTTTGTCCGGCGTCAAAGTCGGAACAGCGCCGTCGAGGTAGTGGCTGGACGTCTTGGTTTGGAAATCAGATGTCGGCGACGGACTGCGAGCAACAAGAAACTGGCTGAGGAATACTCGAAGATCTCCCCGGCGATCCCATGATCTGGGTGCTGATCTTCAGCGAGCTTGCCGCCTTCGGCCTGTTCCTCGGCGCCTTCATCGTCGCCCGTGCGATTCATCCCGTGATCTTCGCGGCCGGCCAGGCCACCCTCGATGCGCACCTCGCCGGGATCAACACCGTCGTTCTTGTGACCAGCGGATGGGCCGCGGCCCGCGGCACGGCCGCCGCCCGTGCGGGCCGCAGGCCGGCCGCACGCGGCTGGCTCTTCGGCGCCATGGCTCTTGGCGCTCTCTTCATCGCGGTCAAACTGTTCGAATATGCCGGCGAGATCGGTCAGGGAAACGGTCTGGAGACCAGCCCGTTCTTCACCCTCTACTTTCTCCTCACCGGCTTTCATCTCCTGCATGTCGGCCTCGGCATCGTGATCCTGGCCGTAGTTTCCCGGAGTGCCGAAGCCTCGGGGGTCGAGACGGGAACCGCCTTCTGGCACATGGTCGATCTGCTGTGGATCGTCATGTTCCCGATCATCTATCTGGTGCAGCAGTGATTCCGGATCGTCTCGACATCACCTGGATCGCGCTGATCGGTCTCGCCCTCGCGACCATTCTGGTCCCATCATTTGTGGCGCATCCACTGCTCGGCAATGCCCTGCTGCTGGCGTTCGCGGCCGTCAAGGGCCGCCGTATCGTGCTCGATTTCCTCGATCTTCGGGCTGCGCCGGCGCTCTGGCGCGGCCTCGTGAGCGCCTGGGTCCTCGTCATGGTGCTGTTTCGCCTGGCTCGCATCCGCTGTCGCCACCCTGATCTGACGCTGCGCCTCGCGGATCGTCGCGCTGCTTGCGCTTCGTCAAAGAGTGATCCGCGCCGTTCGGCAATAAATCACAGCATCGCTTTTTCGCAGGAATCAAACGGAAAGGATTGGCAATGGCTGAACGCCTGACCAAGTCGGCCGCTCGAAACGTCTTCTACGGCGGCTCGGCCTTTTTCTTCGCCATCTTCATAGGGCTGACGGCGCACAGCCATTACTACATGGCCACGACCTCGACCGACGCGACGACGCTGACGTCCTCGGTCGCCCGCGGCAAGCATGTCTGGGAGAAGAACTCCTGCATCAACTGCCACACCCTGCTCGGCGAGGGTGCCTATTTCGCGCCCGAAGTCGGCAACGTCTGGGATCGCTGGGGCGGCAACGAAGACCCGGCGGGTGCGCGCGAGACGCTGAAGGCCTGGATGCAGGCGCAGCCTTCGGGCGCACCGGGCCGGCGGCAGATGCCGCAGTTCAACCTCACCGACCAGGAGCTCAACGATCTCGCCGACTTCCTGCAATGGACCTCTACGATCAAGCGCCAGGAATGGCCGCCGAACAAGGCCGGCTGAGCGTATCGCCTCGTGAATCCCTAGAACACAGAGAGCCTGAGATGAAATATCAGACCCAGAAAGTCGCGATGCTGTATTTCTACGGCGCGCTGACTCTGTTCCTCGCGCAGGTCCTGTTCGGCCTCCTCGCGGGGACGATCTACGTCCTGCCCAACACGCTGTCGACCCTCCTGCCGTTCAACATCGTCAGGATGATCCACACCAACGCGCTGATCGTGTGGTCGTTGATCGGCTTCATGGGCGCGACCTACTTCCTGCTTCCGGAAGAGACCGAGACCGAGCTCTACAGCCCGTTGCTGGCAAAGATCCAGTTCTGGATGTTTTTTGGCGCGGCAGGTGTGGCCGTGGTCGGCTATCTCTTCCACTACCATGAGGGCCGCGAGTTCCTCGAACAACCCTTCATCATCAAGGTCGGCATCGTCGTCGTCTGTCTGATGTTCCTGTTCAACGTGACGATGACGGCGCTCAAGGGCCGCAAGACCACGGTCACGAACATCCTCTTGTTCGGCCTGTGGGGCGTTGCGATCTTCTTCCTGTTCGCCTTCTACAATCCGATCAATCTGGCGGTCGACAAGATGTACTGGTGGTACGTCGTCCATCTCTGGGTCGAGGGCGTCTGGGAGCTGATCATGGCCTCCATGCTGGCCTATCTGATGATCAAGCTCAACGGCATCGACCGCGAGGTGGTCGAGAAGTGGCTCTACGTCATCATTGGGCTGGCGCTGTTCTCCGGCATCCTCGGCACCGGCCACCACTTCTACTGGATCGGCGCGCCCGGCTATTGGCAGTGGATCGGCTCGCTGTTCTCCACGCTGGAAGTTGCTCCTTTCTTCACCATGGTGATCTTCACGGTGCAGATGACCTGGAAGGCCGGTCGCAAGCATCCGAACCGCGCAGCTCTGCTGTGGTCGGTCGGTTGCTCCGTGATGGCGTTCCTGGGCGCCGGCGTCTGGGGCTTCCTGCACACGCTGTCCTCGGTGAACTACTACACCCACGGCACGCAGGTCACCGCCGCACACGGCCATCTCGCCTTCTTCGGCGCCTATGTGATGTTGAATCTGTCGGTGATGGCCTACGCGATCCCGCAGATCAGGGGACGTGCGCCCTACAACCAGTGGCTCTCCATGGCGAGCTTCTGGATCATGTGCACCGCCATGATGGTGATGACCTTCGCGCTGACTTTTGCCGGCGTGGTCCAGGTCCATCTCCAGCGCGTGCTCGGCCAGGGCTACATGGACGTGCAGGACCAGCTCGCGATGTTCTACTGGGTCCGGCTCGGCTCCGGCGTATTCGTGGCGATCTCCGCGCTGATGTTCGTGTGGGCCGTGCTGGTGCCGGGCCGCGCCAGGCAACCGGTCATCCCCGGCGCGCTGCAGCCGGCCGAGTAAAATGCAAATGGCGGCCGGGGTTCGCCGCGGCCGCCTGCTTCCTGGAAAGTCCGGAGAGACATCATGAAACCCGCTCTTCACACCGTGACCTCGGCGCCCGCGCTGCCGGCCTATGTCGCAAGCGGCAACGAATGCGCGCTGTTCGAGCACGCCTGGCGGCATCAACTTCCGGTGCTGCTGAAGGGACCGACCGGCTGCGGCAAGACGCGCTTCGTCGCGCATATGGCGGCGCGGCTCGGATTGCCGCTGCACACCGTCGCCTGCCATGACGATCTCACCGCCGCAGATCTCACCGGCCGCTATCTGCTGAGGGGCGGCGACACCGTGTGGACCGACGGTCCGCTGACGCGCGCGGTGCGCGAGGGCGGCATCTGCTATCTCGACGAGGTCGTGGAAGCGCGCAAGGACGTCACCGTCGTGCTGCATCCGCTGACCGACGACCGCCGCATCCTGCCGCTGGAGCGCACCGGCGAGGAGATCGCGGCGCCGAGCAGCTTCATGCTCGTCGTCTCCTACAATCCCGGATACCAGACGCTGCTGAAAGCGTTGAAGCCGTCGACACGGCAGCGCTTCATTGCCATCGAATTCGGCTTCCTGCCGCCCGAGCAGGAGATCGCCGTCGTGTCCGCCGAAAGCGGACTGTCGCCGGAGCGCGTGCGGCCGCTTGTCGGGCTGGCTGGTCGGCTGCGCGCGCTGAGGGGCCACGACCTGGAGGAGGGCGTCTCGACCCGGCTCGTCGTCTATTGCGCGACGCTGATTGCCGCGGGCACGCCGACTGCCGATGCGGTGCTCGCCGGTATGATCGAGCCGCTCACCGACGATGCCGACGTCAAGGCGGCGCTGCTCGACGTCGCGCGCGCCGTGATCGGGTGAGGCCACCGCCATGCTCGACTTCCTCGAACTGGAGGAGACGGTCGGACGCGCCTGGCACAGAATGGTCGGCGGCACCGCGAGCTATCCGGCTCATGAGGATCAGGCTGTCACGCTGACGGAGATGAAAGGCCGGCTCGCGGTGATGTTCCGCGCGCTCGGCGGCGAGACCGGGGTGCAGATCGCGAGCGCAGGGGCCCGAAAGTCCGCCCACCGGCTCGGCTGGCGGCAGCGCATTGGCCTCGGCGACGAGCGCCTCGAGCAGCCGGGCCGCGACGCCGCGACTATCTTCCTTCCCGACCGCATCGCGATCTTTTCCGGCCGTGCGCTGAATGCATCGCTCTATCGCTGGCTCGCGGCATGGTTCGCGGCTGCGCCGGTCGAGGCGATCGTGGAGGCGGATCCGCTCAGGCGCGATCTCCTGGCGCTGCGTCGCGCCAGCGAGACGGCGGTCTGGGTGCTCACGCAATTCCCGGGGCTTGTCGCCGATTACGCGCAGCTCGCTGCGGCCACCGCCGAGGCCCGGCCTCAGCGCCCTCTGCCGCGCGTCGAGCGGGAGGTGGAACAGATCGCCCTGGCCTTGCTCGGAACCGGAAAGGCGCCCGCAGGCCAGCTGTGGCCGGCGATGATGGGGACGGGCCCGCTGCCGGACAAGGCACCGCCGGGCTACCGTTCGATCCTGCCGTGCCCACTCTGGGGCGATTGCTGGACCCGCGAGCTCTCGCCCGCGCATACCGGCGACGACGAATGCGCGCCGGGCGCGGCACCTGCGCCGTCGGACGATCGCAGACGGTTTGCGGTGCGCGAGCGCGAGGACAATGCCCATCGTCGCGATCCCTTCGTGCTCAACCGCTTCGAGAAGATCCTCGCCATGGCCGAGATGGTCAATGTCGATCGTCCTGCCGATGACAGCGAGGACAAGGATGCGCAGAAGGCGGCCGACGATCTCGAGGAGATCACGCTCAGCCGCCGCAGCGGCAAGCCCACGAGCCGGCTCAAATTCGATCTCGACCTGCCGCCGGAAGCCCTCGATACGTCACGCCTGAATGCGGACCTGAGCTATCCCGAATGGGACTATCGCAGCGGCTCCTATCTGCCGGATCATTGCCGCGTGCTCGCGGCTGCGGCGTCCGAGCAAGGTGAGAGCTGGAGGGCGGATGACGCCATGCGCCGCCACATCCGCCAGGTGCGTCGCCGCTTCGAAGTCTTGCGTCCGCGTCACGAATTGATGCGTGCCCAGGCCGACGGACACGACCTCGATCTCGACGCGCTGGTGCGCGCGCGCTGCGACCTTCGCGCCGGCAGCGGCAGTGGTCTCGATCGCATCCATGTCGCGATGCGCCCGCAGGGGCACGATCTCGCCGTCACGCTCCTCGTCGACGTCTCGCTCTCCACCGACGCGTGGGTCGACGGTTATCGCGTGCTCGATGTCGAGAAAGAGGCGCTGCTCGTGCTCGCGCATGGGCTATCGGCCTGCGGCGACCATCACAGCATCCTGACCTTCACCTCGCGCCGACGCTCATGGGTGCGGCTCGAGACGGTCAAGGCCTTCGGCGAGCCGATGAGCGGGGCGGTCGAGCGCCGCATCGGCGCGCTCAAGCCCGGCTATTACACGCGGATCGGCGCCGCTGTGCGCCACGCCGCGGCCGAGCTTGCGCGCCAGCCGCAGCGCAAGAAGCTGCTGCTCGTCCTCACCGACGGCAAGCCGAACGACGTCGATCACTATGAAGGCCGGTTCGCGGTCGAGGATACCCGGAAATCCGTGCAGGAGGCACGCCGGCTCGGCATCGCCGCATTCGGCGTGACGGTGGACGCAACGGCGCAATCCTATTTCCCGACCCTGTTCGGCCGCGGCGGCTACGCGATCGTCGGCAACATCAAGCGTTTGCCGGCGGCGCTGCCGGCCATCTACCGGCAGGTGGCGCATTGAGGCACAGATAGTCCCACCGAGGGCTTGCTCCGGCTGAGCTATTGCTCATCCAATGGGTATATGATCGAATGGCCGGATGGACCAGGACCGGCCGAAACCCGATCTGATCATCTTCGACTGCGACGGCGTGCTCGTCGACAGCGAGCTGTTGAGCTGCCGCTGCCTGTCCGAAGTGCTGGCCGAATTCGGCTTCGCACTCAGCGAGGCGCAGGCGCTCGAGCTCTTTCTCGGGCGCAGCACCAAGGCGATCGAGCAGTATTATCGCGATCTCGGACAAATCGTGCCGGACGGCTTCCTGCCGCGCTTGAAGTCGCGCCTGCTCGAGACGTTCGCCGCCTCGCTCGAACCGATCCCCGGGGTGGGGGCGGTGGTGTCGGACCTTACGGTGCCGTTCTGCGTGGCCTCGTCGAGCGATATCGACCGCGTATCGCTCTCGCTCGACGTCACCGGCCTCAAGCCGCTGTTCGACAACCGCATCTACACGGCGCAGATGGTCAGGCACGGCAAGCCGGCGCCCGACCTTTTCCTCCATGCGGCCGAGAAGATGCGCATACCGCCCGCGCGCACGCTGGTGATCGAGGACAGCGTCAGCGGCGTGCAGGCGGGCAAGGCGGCCGGCATGACCGTCTGGGGATTTGTCGGCGGAGGCCATTACAGCGGCCGGGACGGGCAGGCTATATTGTCGGGCGCGGGGGCCGATCGGGTCTTCGGGCGCATGAGCGATTTCTGGAAGGGGGCGTAAGGCCCGCATGGCCGCCGAGAACGAGAAATCAAGGCTCGATGACGCCGCGCGCGCGGGCTGGCTCTATTTCATTGCCGGTCATACCCAGGACGAGATCGCAAAGATGCTCCAGGTCTCGCGCGCGTCGGCGCAGCGGCTGGTCTCGCTGTGCCTCGCCGAGCGGCTGATCACGTTTCGACTCGAGCATCCCATCGCCGCCTGCATGGAACTGGCGGCGCGGCTGAAGCAGCGCTTTGATCTGGTTCATTGCGAGGTGGTGCCAGCCGACCCTGCCGCACCCCAGGCCACCGCAGGCATCGCCGAACGTTGCGCCAACCTGCTCGATTCCACGCTGCGCTCGGAGACGCCGGTCATCGTCGCGCTCGGTACGGGCCGCGCGGTGCGCGCCGCGGTCGAGCGCGTCACGCCGATCGACCGGCCCAACCACCAGATCGTCTCGCTGGTCGGCAACATCTCCGCCGACGGTTCGGCGAGCTTCTACGACACCGTCGGCCGGCTCGCCGATCGCACCGGCGCGCGGCATTATCCGATGCCCTTGCCGTTCCTGATGTCGTCGGAGGACGAGCGCAACAAGATGGTCCGCATCGAGCCGATCGCGAAGGTGAAGGCGGTCGCGGCCAAGGCGGACCTTCGCCTCGTCGGCATCGGCCAGATGGACCAGAAGGCGCAGGTGCATGTCGACGGCTTTGTCACCCGCGACGAATTGTTCGAAATGATGCGCCTGGGTGCCATCGGCGAGATCACCGGCTGGGCCTATGATTCCAAGGGCCGCCTGCTCAAATCGGGCACCAACAAGCGCCTCACCAGCATCCCGCCGGAAGTCCCGGCCAACACCACGACGATCGGCGCGGCGGTGGGCGCCGCCAAGGTGGCGGCGATCGCGGCGGCATTGGACGGGCGGTTGATCAACGGCCTGATCACGGACGAGGCGACGGCAAGGGCGATCTTGGAGCGGTAGGGCGCGGTCGCGCGGCAGCGGGAGTCGA
>NZ_PSRT01000162.1 GCF_004212635.1 Bradyrhizobium genosp. SA-3
TCTCTCTCTCTCTCTCTCTCTCTCTCTCTCTCTCTCTCTCTCTCTCTCTCTCTCTCTCTCTGAATGCGGTGTCTCGCGTTCGCACCTAGCATCTATGCATTTAGAAAAAAGCCGTGCGTTTGAACGATTGGTAACAGCTCGTGATAGTTGTGGATGATGTGGTCCGGCTTCGCAGCTCGCAAGCGCGACTCGGAAACAAATCCACCGGTAATGGATATGCTTATCAGTCCAAGGCTTCGTGCAATATTCGTTTCTACTGGCATATCCCCGATGATGAAGGTTGACTCGGGATTTAAATCATTTTGCTCCATATATCGCCGAAGTCTCTCCCCTTTGCTCATCGTTTTATACTGCGTGGCACGGCTTTCAAAGGCCAGGACGCCGTTGAAGTAGCGATCAATTCCGAGCCTTTGCAATTGAGCAACAAGGGGCGCGACTATATGGTTGCTCACTATGATGGACGACGCCGCTTCTTGGCGCACCAATTCCAGCATTGCGCGCGCACCTATGCGTAACTCCGCTTTATCGGCTAGCGGCTCGTACGTATCATGAAAGATTGCGCCCCCATCGTGATCTACGGCTGCGACTTCCTCTTCTGACATTCCGACATTTCGGAAAAGAATGGAGAGTGGGACATCGGAATGATCCCGAAAGGTGTCCAGATCGATCGTCGGGCGTCCGAAGCGCTCCAAGATAGTGTTCGTCGTTTGCAGTAGCGCATTGGCATCGTCAAGCAACGTGCCATTCCAATCAAAAACAAAAACTGGCTTCATGCTTCGGGCCTCAGGCAGCGCTATAGTGGTCAGCCACCAGGTTATGCAAGTCTCTATTTGCGCGCGTTTGCCCTGCAGGAGTTGGCATTTCGAATGTAAAGGGTGACAAATCTATTCCCTCGTTCCCCCGCGGCAGCAACGATGTGAGACGCGGGAAGGGCAAGTAAGTCACAGTTGCCGCGTTGATCGAGGCCGCGATTCTTCCTTCGATGGCTTTGAGGACATGCGGCTCGATATCTTTAAATAATAGGCTTTTCTTCCGCTGTTGAGCGGACAGTCCCTTCCATGTCCGCCAGAAGGCCAGTTCATCGATGGTCTCAATATTCACGCCGTAGTAATTTGGGGCCACGATAGGCGGTGAGCCGATTCCCCAATGGACAGCTTTGACACCCGCAGCAAGAAGCATATTCGTTACGGTTCGACTGGTATCGCCACGAATGAGGGCCTCATCGGCAATGAGTATCGTGCGTTCTTCGACGTCAGTCGAAGCCAGGCGGTACTTGTGAGCAATACGACGCTTGCGCTCGCTATTTGGGCCGATGAGAGTTCGCTCAGAGATTTGTGTCTCGATGACTTCACGTCGCTCGGCGTTAACCCCGCGTGCTACAAGAGCTGAAAATAAGCCGTCAGCGTAGGGCCCTCCGGTATGAGGCATGGACGAGACGATGATTGGAGTGGCGTCCGGCTCTGCGGGAAGCCGACGCGCAATAAGATCACCCAGCGAGAAACCGATACTGTGACGAGTTTCCAGGTGAGATCGGCCCTGGATCGACGTATCCGGACTTCCGAGGTAAAGAGTTTCGTAGACGCAAAGCTTGGCGGCACGTTGAGAATCGCTGACACAACGATCGAGGCAATGCCCCCTTTTGCCATCCACATATTTGATGAAGCCGGGGACGATTTGGTCTGACTTGCCCCGAAGCCCGGCAAAGGCGCAATTTTCCGACGCAAAGAGCAAGAATCCATCGTCCGTCTGCATGAACTCCAAAGGACGCAGACCATATCTATTGCGGAACGCAACCAGATTTCCTTCGGTGTCCAGCAAAAGCGCACTAATAGCACCATCAATGCGCCCATCAATCTCACGAAAGACGTTCTCATAGTTGACTCGCAGGCCTTGGCGCCAATAATCCCTTTCACAAATGTGTTCAACTAGCTTGAGCAAGAGTTCGGCATCCGTCCGACCCGCGAAGGTGCGACCTTGGGAAACCAGTTCTGCCCTAATCTCTCGAGCATTTACTAACGCTCCGTCCAACGAAATTGTCAGTTGACGGGAGGTGGCCCTGCGATTGGGAGTTGGTTGATCGTCGCTCTCACCCTCTGTGCAAACTCGACCGCGAACATGACCGATTGCAACATGGGGAGTGAACTCCAGATCCTGCTCATCCTTGTCGATCGCACGCAGTTCGTGTGATGGCCGAGACGCGGTTTTATATCGAACGCCTTTGTTGTGCATGAAGGCGGCGATGCCGACTCCTGCCTGTCCGCGAAGTGAGAGCTTCGGAAGCATGTGCTTGAGCTGATCATAAACAGTCTGATGGGAACTGCTCCAAGGCAATAGAAAAGCGGCAGCGATACCTGACATGCTGGTAACCTTCTTGTAGCGTCCCCGTCCCGAGCCAGTCACAAGGCGGATGTAGTCCGCCGATCCGAGAAGAGATGGACCTGCTCTTAAGCAAGCTTCGTACCAGCGCCCAGCGCTCAGCAATTTGACCAGACCATCAAACCCACAGTGTCGAGATTTCCGCTCTCGCAATCTCTGTGGCCGGGCAAATGAGCTGGCGTTTTCGCGACAATCCGTCTGAAGCGCGACGAGCTCGTATGAGAAATAACAAAGCCGACACTCGTGCGGCAGCGCATGTGACGAATTGCTTCCAGATAACGCAAGCGCTCGGCTTGGCTATCGAATTTGACAGTAACACGCTCAAGCTCGCGCGCGAAAAATGGGCGGGTGACTGTGAAAATCTGGCGGACCCAACATTTCCCCCAGGATACACGCTGCGCTGTCTCACGCCAAAGTCGCCTCGCCATTGCTAACGAATCTTGCGCTCGCGTCGTACATCGCTCGCGTGAGCGCGCACGACTTCGAAACGGACCTTCAATATCGCTTCGCAGGCAACTAAGCTCAGCTTAAGGCTGCGCGAGATGACTTAATTGTGCGCTCGATGTCGTGCTCGCTTTATTTTTGCTTAGCTGTCATCTGCTGGTACGAGGAAAATCGAATCGATCGCAAAGAGCTGTTCGTACTGCGGCTCAGCCACGACATCCTATCGTATCTGGTCTCTAGGCAGACCGATCCGAAAGCGGTCTACCTCATCATCGAATCGCTCTTCATACGAACTTCAAGGGCCTAGCGTCGCCAGCGGCCGGGGTTGAGGTGTGATGCTTTAAGCAGCGCAGCACACCTCGCAAGATCTTCGCTACGCAATAGGCTTGCATAAAGCTTTGAATTGCTTGACGGCAGTCTGCCATTTCGCTCGACGAAACGCTCATCGGCGTTAAGTCCCATCCTGTAACGCAGGACAAAACCACTGGATCAACGTGAAGAACCGCAGCTGAGCCTCTCATGCGTCCGGACACTCCGGGCTGCATTTCATCCCGGCCCTCAACCTAGAGAGTTCTAGCGCGTTATCCGAATATCGCCTGCGTCTTCTGGCGTGGCCGCTCGCCATCAAAGTCATTGTGCGAGAGCAGCGCTCCCAAACCGAACAGAACCATGCCGCCAATCCAAATGAGGATGGCGGTGACATAAACCGAAGTGCCGATCCCAACCGAGCCAGCCCGGCCAAAGAGAGTGCCCGCATTGAAGAGGAGGCCGATCACGCCCCAGAGCAAGACAGCGCAGTTAGAAAGTCCCTTCCGGGACCCTGACGGCTTCGTAGCCGAAACGTCGGCTTCCATTGTTGTCCACGCGTAAAAAGCCCCATCGAATGGCCGCGCCTCGAGTCCCGCTTCTTCGCTCCTTATCGATGAGTGCCGTAACGGTTGCCAGTTCTCGAATTGACATAAGTCCCGCCACGGTGTGATGAGCCGGATCCGCCCAAATAGCTGCCGCCATGACTGGTAGTGTGATGTCCGCCGCCGTAGCTGACGCGCCCTCCATGTCCTCCGCGTGCGTTTGCTTGTCCGATCACGCCGAGCAGCAACAGACCGGCAACTATTGCAATCAACTTCATATTTCGCCCGCCCCTTTCGAATGTAGAAGCGTATCCAAGCGCAGCCGATGCGGGATAACAACCTCTGATACGCGCAAAATATGCAGCTTTACGCCGGGAATGGCTGGAGCGGAGCCGTTTTCCAGCGCGAGTAAGGCGCGCGTCCTCGTCCCCGAAACCTCGACCTCCAAATGGAGCCGGTGACCTCGTCTGAATGCCCAAGCCGATCGAGCAGGAATACCGCAGATGAAGGACCCTCTACGCTGATTATCATCATGGTCGCGATGCTAACGTAGGCCTGCTATTTGCTCGGGGCCAACATTGTCATCGCAGGAAATTTCCACCCAGTCGACTGCTGCAGCCGATCGGGATCTAATCTTCGTAGTGATCGAGCGTCATCGCGAGCTGTCGGCGCATTACGATGCGGCCTTGTCCGTGTCGGCGAAGCTCGATGGGGGGGCCGAGTTTGATGCCGCCGACAAAATCAGCAGTCAAAGGAACCATGTTCTCGCGGAGCATGCGAATGTGCTCATCCGTTCAACGCCAACCACGATCGCGGGCGTTATTGCTCTGACCCGTTACGTCGGCAGCCTACGAGAGTGGGAGCTTCCCGATGATGATGCGTGGTATCGGGTTTTCTTAGAAGGGCTGGCAGACGCGATCGATGGAATCGCCATGGCGCAGCGGCTTGGGCGAGACGGCGATTAACATGGCGATCGGTTTCATCTTCCGCGGCATACTTTTCTGGGGGACCATTGCTGCGCTTCTCTATTTCGTGTGGAAGTTGCCCTTCTGAGCCCGACGATTAGGGGCTCGCCCGAGCCAGTGTCGAGGCAATGGGGGAGCGGCGGCTTTTCAACCACGGTAATCGCCCGCTCCTCGAACATGGCTGCGATATCAGTTTCGGCCGCCCTGTCCGACGCTGATCCGTCTTGAAATCGTCGACCACGAACGCCTTGCCAGCGGCGCGGCAGGCGCGGCCTGATGGACTGGGCTAAATCAAGCGAACGGCGCCCAACTGAGGCGGCCTTGAGCGACGCGGGCCGGTGTGCCTAGGAGGCCGGGCCCATAGCCTCAGCAACGGCTGCACCGTCGCGGCTATCAGCCCCTTAAGTGCCCAAGAAAACATTCGTTTCTGGAAATGGGGACACTTCCGGACATTACAGAACAAACGACCGCAGGAGCCGCTTTGGACCAGCCCCTGCGGCCGTGCCACGACGTTCCGCACGATCGCCACGGCGCCTGCTGGTTAACACGTAGATCTGCCAGGGTGAACTGGCGTGCCCCCGTTACGGCCTCAGCTGGAACTGCTCGAGTCCATCCTCGATCACTCGGAGGTCCTCAAGTAGAGCATCTCGAGAGGCAGTCGGGTCAACGCCTGATGTGGATTGCAGCTGTTCGAGCAACTGGCGCCGAAGGTCTCGCATATTCTCTAAGGCTTGCCGGTTCTTCAGACGTACATAAGCCGAAACGATCGATTCAATGGTTGTTGCCAATGAGTAGCTCCAAACAAAAAACTCTAAAACAGGTTGCGTCGTAACACTTGCGCGAGATAAGGGCGAAGCACTTCTCTTCGTTGATAAATGGGAGAATGCGCAGAAGCAGCGCGACTTGCTTTTTGTAATCGTCAGCGAACGCCATCGAGATCTCCCGGCACCGTTATTTGATAGGTCGGATCGAGAACACCACCTTTGATGAGCATGCGTTTGCCATGTCCTAGATCGACAGCATTCTTGTTAAGCCGCTTGAGCCAGGCATGGTTGTGGCGGTCGGCGAAGTAGAAAAAGAGACGCTTGACCTTCACGCTCGCGCAATCTTTCAGGAGCTTTTGCAAGCGATCCGGACGAAGATTGGCAAGGCCACCAAGCAGGGCGTCGACCTGTTCAAAGCTCTCGTTGTTGGGCAATTCGTCAAGCAGCTCGAAAACGGCGCGCTCCGGCGTCGACAGGGTCAGAGGCCAGTCCCATTGCCCCCAATTCAGTTGAGTGACGTCGCCTCCCCGGAAGGCCGTGACGTCCAGCATCTTTCCGGTCTCGACATTCCAGCGGACGCTGCTTACGCCTTTCGCAACGGGATCATTTTTGAAAAGTCGCCGATCATTGTGGTAGATGAATTTGACCGTCAACGGCAGCTTGTCCACCCACGATGGCGGCGCTTTCGGTCCGTAGAGGTGAACGCGGCTCGTCGCTTGCGAAAGGTAATGGGCGTATCCCTGCAATTCGAGCGCCGTCCGTCCTCCCAAGACGAGCGGTGAATAATTCAGGATGCCTTGAAGGGATATCACCACCTGCTGCCAGCTCAGCTCATAGCGTGGCCGCCGAAAGACCCCTCGAGTTGGCTGTTCGAGCCAGCCTCGTTGCACATAGAGATGTTGGAGCTGAGTTGAGTAGCCGTGTCGCTTGAGCCAAGCGGAATCCACGACCAGCCCCTCCGGAAGGAGCTTATCGAGCTGGTTTAAGAGCTGTCCTCTTTGTCTATCCATAATTGATATAATAGCATAATCTTAAACCGCCGTCTAGTTCGAAGAATCTTCTGTAAATCAAGTATAGATTTATAAACTAAGTAATATTTAAACTGTCAGACGGCACTGGATTTGGTCTTGCGGGCTTACCTGACGAATTCAGGGATCTGTTTCATCGACAGATCTCCCCTCCGCGGAATCCGTCTTAGTTTCATGCTCATCAGCCTCGCCTGACGCTGCTACCTTCGCCTTTGCGGCGCTCAGCAGCGACGTGTTTTTCGACCGCATTCAAGGAGCGCTCCTGCGCGTCAGATTCAGGGGTTCCAGCAGCAGGCGCGAGTTCCTTAACCGCCTCCGTGAAGACCGGAACATCGATCAGCGGCTCGATCGCACTCCAATGGAAAGAGAGTACTTTGCTCGTCACGTATTGTCCGAATGTCATAGGTGAGATCGACATCTTCCGAAAAACGGCGGATCGCACCGTAAGCCTTTGATAGCGAAGTTCCGCCTTTGAAGACGAGATGTTCGCCTAAAGGCGAGGAAAAGAGCGCGTTCAGGCACCAGACGACCCAGACATCCTTTTCGAGAAGATGTGCCGGACGACCTGAGTTGGACGCAGCAACGCCGAGCGCCTCTTGGCGCTCGGCGTCAGACAGCTTTAAAAATCTATCCGTCACGGAGTTCGCTTACCAGCTTGGCAAGCCAAGTCGGAAAGGAAGAAGCAGCAGACTTCAGCTCCTTCACTTCGGTCGGGGTCAATTTCTGACTGACGGACCTCAATGCTCGTTCTGCCGTCTCTGGGCCCACCCAGGCAAGCGCACGCACTACCTCACCTGCACGTCGGTTCGCCAGGGCAAGCTGCCAACGCGGTGCATGCTTGAGCTCCACGACTTGCTTACCAAGGCGGAGCCTGCGGGAAGGACCAGAGGTTAGATAAACCTGGCGAACAGGTACTTGCGTCGTCAAACCAAGATGATTGGCGCCGCCGCGCCGCTCGAAACAATGGTTTCGCCGCTGCGAACCTTGGTTTCCTCGACGACTTTCTCGACTGATGGAGCTCTAACTACGAAACGGCTTTCAACTGGACGCAAATATATCCCTCGTCTCGCGCGCAGAAGTCTTCCTCGCTCGGCAAGACGCGAAAGAGCCTGATCGACGGCAGCACGCTTTCCAAGATGCAAAAGCGCCTTGGCAGCGATCGGTGCGCCTTCGGGCAATTCTTTGGTTGCTTCCAGAATCCGCGTGCTCAGGTGGGTCACGGCTCACGCTCCAGTGTCAGAAACATAGGAGAACTTCTGACACACTACAAGTGCCTCGAACTCAAGCAATACCGGCTCCCGGTCACAGCTGAATCCTGAGCGTGGTCCATATGGCGATCGGGTGGCCTTCTGCAGCGCGATTCAAGGGCATTGTCTTAACAAGCGACAACGCGAAGATTGTTTGTCGCGCCTCTAAGTCCAAACGGCACTCCAGAGACGATCACAGCCAAGTCGCCCAATCGAATATAGCCCTCGTGGTGCGCGGCCGCCGAGGCGATGCGCGTCATCTCCTCATAGCCAGAAGGATCGCTGGACACTGCACTGTGCACCCCCCACAACAAGCTCATGCGCCGAGCCACTCTCTCATCCGGAGTAAGGGCAAGGATCGGCACCGGCGGCCGGCTTCGCGAGATCCGAGCGGCTGTCGTCCCGCCTGCCGTGAAGCCGATGATGACCTTGGCGCCAATTGTAGCCGCAAGATCTGCCCCTGCGGCCGCGACAGCATGCGAAGGGGTACTCTCCACGTCAGCTCGAGAAGCCTCAATCAGCGACCGATAGAGATGATGCCGCTCCGTGCTTTTGATGATGCGATCCATCATGGCAACCGCTTCGACCGGGTAGGCCCCGCTTGCCGATTCAGCAGATAGCATCACTGCATCGGCTCCATCATAGATCGCGGTCGCAACATCTGAGGTTTCCGCCCGCGTCGGCGTCGGCCCAGCCACCATGGAATCCAACATTTGCGTTGCGATGATGACGGATTTTCCGGCACGCCGACAGGCGCGCACGAGCTCCTTTTGCCGGCCAGGGACCTCCTCGGCCGGGATTTCGACGCCAAGATCACCGCGCGCCACCATAACGCCGTCCGACAAGCCAATGATGTCGTCGATGCGATCGAGCGCCATCGGCGTCTCGATCTTGGCGATCAGACCTGCGGCCTCGCCAATGATGGCGCGCGCCTCGATCAGGTCGGACGGTTTCTGAACAAAGGACAAGGCCACCCAGTCGACCCCAAGATCAATGCCGAACGCGAGGTCGGCGCGATCTTTCTTGGTGAGTGGAGATAAGTCGAGCATGGCCCCCGGCACGTTGACCCCCTTGTGGTCCGAAATCAGGCCTCCGACCGCCACTTGCGCAACGATTTCTCCGTCTCCTGGCTCGGTGACCCTCAAGCGCACCCGGCCATCGTCAATGAGAAGTTCTTGTCCGGGATGGACGGCCGCAAAAATCTCCGGATGAGGCAAGGGTATCGATTGCTTTGCTCCTTTGGCTCCGTCGATCACAAAGCGGACCGTTTCACCAGCACGCAAAGCCAGCCTGCCTTCTTCAAGGGAGCCGATGCGGAGCTTTGGACCTTGGAGATCCTGCAGGATGCCTATCGGCCGGCCGAATTCCCGCTCGAGTTCACGGATACACACATAACTCTTGGCGTGGTCTTCGTGGGTTCCGTGACTGAAGTTTAGCCGAAAGATGTCTACCCCGGAAAGGTAGAGAGCACGTATCTTCTCAGGCTCGGCACTTGCCGGACCGACGGTTGCCACGATCTTGGCGTGACGCGAGCGACGCAACGTATCCCCCTGAAAGAATATGATCGATCTAGCCATAAAGTCCAAAGCCGACCCTTACGGACTGCGGTCGACGGCAGTTGAGCAAGCCAATGTCCTCTTCGTCAGTCGCTTAACACTATGCGATGGACGCTATTGGCAAAGTGAATCCTGCTTTGAACCGATCCATGACAACCATTGTTTCAATGCGTTTTATGTCTGCACTTTCCTCTGTAAGACGTCGGGCAAACCGCTCGTAATCTTCCATATCGTTTACGGTAACTAGCAAGACGACGTCGGCCAGACCTGTAACGTAGAATGCGCTCATCACTTCAGGCATCTTGCGAATTTGCCGCTTTAGGCGATCAACGGTGTCGGCACGCGCGCGCTCTAAGGACATGAGAACCACTGCCGTCACATTCCGTCCAATTGCTTTTGGAGAAATGATGGAAACGTCGGCCTCTATGACCCCCTTGGATCGAAGGCGCTTCAGGCGACGTTGAACTCCGGATGCGGATAAGCCGACCTTCCCGCCAAGTTGTTCACTACAGAGGCGATTGTTTCGTTGGACGAGATCAAGAAGACGAAAATCGATCTTGTCGAGTTGCATCACTGCCTCGCGGCCGGCCGATTGCGATCGCGTCGGGGAAGCAGACGCCTGCGCGGCTTGTCCTGACATTTTCGATTCGTCACTAGACAGCCTAGCTGTTGAACGATCGATTTCTCCCGATGTCATGTGCCTTGGAACACCTATGGGAGCCCAGCTCTTTGCGATACATCGAAGACAGTTGGTGCGGCGATCTCCCCCTCCGCCGGGGCTCACCACACTCGAACCCGGCCGCCATCTCGAGAATGTCGCGGGTCGGGACCCACGTCCGCTGAGAGCTGCTGAAGGCTGTCCGACTCCAGTTCTATCGATGCGCGCCCCGGACCCGAGCACATATTCCCCCGCCACACACGAGTGTGGTAGACGATCAAGCTCCGGAAGCGAGGGCTTTTTGCTCCTGATCAGCGGAAAGCACTATTGCGTTGACGGTTCGATATGCGAATACGATAGCGGGACCGATTGTTATGCCTGCCCCGGGATAAATTCCGCGCATCGGCGACGTCATGTCGTTGCCGCAAGCGTAAAGACCCTGGATTGCGTTGCCTTGTGCATCCAGGACGTTTCCGTAACTGTCGGTCGCCAATCCGGTCGCCGTGCCAAGCGTTGCCGGAACGATCGGCAACGCGACAAATGGTCCATCCTTGATTGGTCCAAGATTTGGATTTTTTCCCACGGTCGGATCGCCGAGCGTGCGATTGAAAGCCGATTCCCCACGCTTAAACAGAGGATCGCGTCCTTGGGCAGCGTGCGCGTTGTGTTCCTCGATGGTCTTTTGAAGCACGGCGGAATCTAGCTCCAGCTGCTTTGCGAGCTCCGAAATCGTTTCACCTGCCTTGATGTAGCCAAGGCGGACATATTTACCGATGCTCAACGTCCAGGGCCATGGCAGCAGGTGTCCCATGCCCCTCAACCGCACGAACTGGTGATCGCAGATGAAGTAGAATCGCTTATTCTCTGGATATCCGTTTTCAAACATTGCCAGGCAAATATCGTGGTACGAATTCGATTCGTTGACGAAGCGTCTGGCATTCGGACCGACAGCAATGACCCCCGGACGGCCGCGGTCGAGCCAGCCGTATGGCACAACGTGCGAGCCGCTGCCGCGTTTCAGGATTGAAACCGGGGTCCAGAAGCCGGCGGATGCGACATCTTTGTCGATGGCTGCCCCGAGCGTGGTTGCAAGCCCAATGCCGTCACCGTTAACATCGGCGTGGGCCAACGTAACGTCATGCTGGTGTGCACCACTGAGGTCCGCCCTCAACTGCGCGTTCCGGGCAAAACCGCCAGTTGCGAGAACAACACCACGCGAGGCGCGCACGCGGATGTCAAGGTTGATCCGCTTGACAACGGCACCCGTGACACGCCCGCCTTCCTTGATGAGTTCGCGCGCTGGAGAAGATGGCCAAATTTCAACGCCGTACTCGCGCAGGCTCACCAGCAGCCGGGCGATCAAGGCATTCCCGCCGCTGAGCTCAGTACCACGCCTGAAGCTGAGCCGATCCCGCGCATAGCGGCTCAGGCGAGTTAAGACGTGCTTGAGCGACGCAACAGATTGGAGCGGGTTGAGAAAGCTTCTCACCTCACTCGATGAGATCATCATGCCCCCGAGCACAACCCGAATGGGGTCACCAATCAAATCGAAGTCGTTGCCTAGAAGCCGCCCATCATAGGGAGCGGGGCTCAGTGCCCGTCCCGTATCAGCGCCGCCAAGTTGGCTCGAGTGATAATCGGGCGTAGAGGCCAAGGTAAACTTGACACTCGTGCCATTCTCGAGCGCGGTTAGCGCCGCCGGGCCGTCTTCAAGATAAGCATCAATGAATTGCGCACGATAATGAACGCCGAGTTCATGCTGCAGGTATGTCCTCGCATTGGCGATGGTGTCATCGATGTTAGCCGCGCGCGCCTGAGCAGAACAAGGAACCCAGATCATGCCATTCGACAGGGCCGTCGTTCCGCCAAGTCGCGGAGATTTCTCGCATACAATGACGCGCAGTCCGGCCTTTGCCGCATACAGCGCCGCCGACAGTCCAGCCGCGCCGCTGCCGATCACGAGGACATCTGTCTCCCAGTCCTGATCAGGCCTCGTGCATCCTTTTGAGGCGAAAGCGATCGTGTCCGGTTTAGCGCGGTCATTTGGTGTGTTCATGCGGCCTCGCTGCACGTTGCAGTGAACATCAATGAGTTTGCGGAAGCGGGACAGCTTTGAATTCCGCCGCCGCTGTTTTCACTGCCCGCTCAATTGGAATTCTTTCAATTGAGGATGCGCCAACAAAGCCGACACACGCGGTCGTTCGATAGACCTCGATCGTATCTTCAGGCTCGGCAATTGCCCCACCATGGCAAAACGAGAGGACGTCCGACCGGACGGTTCGCGCCGCCGCGTTGATTTCATTGATGCGCCGGATCGCCTCCTTTATGGATTGCCCGTCCTCATGACCGACCAGGCCGCCGCGCGTTGCGCCGACATGTGGGACGATGCAGTCGGCCCCTGCACTTGCCATCGCTTTGGCGTCTTGAGGGCTTGCGACATAGGCGAGCGAAAAGATGTTCTTCTTGCGCGCGAGAGCGATCAGCTCGACCTCACGTTCAAAGCCGAGGCCGACGCGGCCGCGGCGGTCACGCCAGTTGTCACCCATAGTGGAGATCGTCGGATAGTTGATGACGCCGGAGAACCCAGCAGCCCAGAACTTGTCCAAAAGAGCATCGAGATCGAGCCGGAGAGGATCCCAAGCCTCGATACCGCCAACCACCGGCACGGAAGACACCACGTTACGAATTTCCGCCGCAAGCTCCAGCGTACGTGCGTTGGAATCGCCAATCCGGCTCGTGGGAAGCCCCATCAGACGCGACAGGCCGGTCGAGTAGACCACCAGCATGTCGGCACCTCCAAGAACGGCACATTTCGCGACCAGGCCGCAGCTACTTCCTGCCGCGAGAATTGCTTTTCGCTCCGCCACCTGTCCTTCGATCCTGGAAAGAATTTCGGCTCGGTCAAACATCCGCATGGGATGAACCTTCTTGCGTGAGTTGTTCCAGGATCCATGCCGCGGCAGCCTCGGCGAACTCGCCATCGTTAATGTGACAGTTCAGGTCGCGGACCATGACGTGCGCGGAGAGATGTTCCTTGACCGCATCCAGCCAAGCCTTGTCGGCGTCCGGATCGTAGAAGATGCCGCCTTGGCGGTCGTAATCGGATACGCCTTTCGCCGGCCAAAGGACCATTGCGGGTCCTTTTGCTCGCGATAGCCGTTCTGCCGTGAGCCGGCCAATGCTCGCGTTCTCAGACGCAGTTGTGCGCATGAGCGTCGTGTAAGGCGTATGGGCGTAGAACTGGCGACCGCGAAACTGATCAGGAACGCTCGATGGCAGGCCAAAATTGACCATATCGACCGCACCGGGCGCGATCACTTGCGGAATCTTTTGCCGCGACGCTGCCTTGAGCCGATCCGGACCGGCGCTTGCGGTGCCTCCAACGATTTCGTCTGCGAGCTCCGTTGTGGTCAAATCAATGACGGCGTCGAATTCACCAGCCGCGATCAGCTGCTCCATTTTACGGCCGCCCGCCCCGTTAGCCGGAAAGACGATTGCGTCTACGCCGGCGTCGGCAAGCCGCGCTGCGCACTGATTCGCCGCCGGCGTGGTCACGCCGAAGGCAGTGATCGCAACGATCTTCTTGTCTCGTCCAAGCTTGGCTGGAGCATAGCGCGTGGCCGCAATGGCCCGCCCCGCGTTCTCGAGCACTCTTGTGGTAAAGACATTGATGCCGAAGAGATCGACCAGCGTTGGATAGAGGATGATGTCGCTGTGAGTGGCCAGTTCGGCGAGTAGCGCAGGCCTTGCGCTGCTCACCAGAAGTTTCGGAAAGCCATAAGGCAGCTCAGACACAACCTCGCCGAAAACCGCGCTCCCCCTGCCACCCGCAACCCCGACAATCGCGCTGATCGTTCCTGATCCCAGGAGATCACCAACCTTACTGCGCGTCCTTTCAGCAATCTGCTTTAAGAGTTCGGTGGGGGCCTTCGCATCGGCTTGTTTGTTGCCGTTATCCCTCTTAGTGCCGACGTCGATCAGGATGGTCTTGCGGCCGCACGCCTCGATAATGTCGGCAAGGTAAGACGCCTCGCGGCCCTTGGTATCCAGCGTGGCCACGATCGCGACCACGTCCGTAGTCGCGGCTCCAGTCGCCAGTTCGGACAGGTTACCATCCCGGGCCGACCTCTGGTCGTCCGTACAATGGTGAGACACGATCTTCCTCCCAGAACCATTCCTAACAACAGGTGGTCTAGACCCGGCTTCACCCGGGTATAAGATCGGTGAGGCGTCCAAATGGGTAACATTGGGTAGAAACGGTGAGAGCGAGAGTTCCCGGCAAACTTGCCACACACATCTCGGACATAGCTAAAGGCGCACAATTGCAAGTCTACGCGCCCTCTTTGCGCAGCCTTCCAGAAGGCTCCCTGCTGGTCATGGCGACCCTGCCAATCCTCGACTGGAACGACTGTCTTTTGCGAGACTTGCTAACCCTCGACAAGGCAACGTCCGCTCCTCATGTCTATGCGGCGATACTCATGATCGACCCCTTCGCTTGCTGGGAGGATATTGCCGAATCGTTGAAGGATGCCGGCATCACCGGCGTCGCCAATTTCCCGCCTGCAGCTATGATCGAGCGGTCGGCGGCGGGCGTACCTGTTGATGCCGGACAGGAGCTCGAACTTCGGCGGATGGAATGGTTCACAAGCCATGGTTTCAAGGCGTTGTTTGCCATCGCGAGCGATTCTGAAATTACCGCAGCGGAGAAGCGACTTGGCTCCCATCTGGACGGACTCATCCATCTACCGGCAGAGGCTCTTACACGGACGATGAGCGAGGAGATGGAGCTTGTAAGCCTTGGCCAGCACGGATCGTCATTACCAATGTTCGCGCTTCTGGATGGGACGACTTCGAAGCGGCCAACTTGAACAAAGTGACTAGCGGGATCGCGTGAGCCGCTCACCTTACCCTATTGAATTAAGATTTTTTCAAGCCCTCCGTTGGCTTGTTACACAGCCTTGTGTTTGGGGCTCACGGGCGATCCGCCTCCCAAAATAGGTCTTAGAGCGGCCGTAATGCCAACCGTTGACCCATGTGCCGAGTGACCGGATCAAGTGCTAGGTCTTTGATCCCTGCGCAAGCGCCCGCAGACGAAGCTTACTCATCCGAATGGTACGCATCCGACGGGCGCCGTCTTGCGTGACGCGAGTTAATTCGCGAAGCGTGTGACCTTAAGTCTAGCTTTAAGGTCATCAGGCGATGCGGGTCGAGGTTTTGGGCGGGCTGGAGCGGCGGCGGCGCTGGTCGCAGGACGACAAGGCGCGGATTGTCGAGCAGACGTTGGTGCCGGGCGCGAAGGTGACTGAGGTTGCGCGCCGCAACGGAGTCGCGACCAGCCTAGTGTTTACCTGGCGTCGACAAGCACGGACATCAGAGCAGGTTGTACCATCTTTTGCGCCGGTGCAGATCGTCGCTACGGAGGTGGAGGAAACTCCGAAGCTTTTGCCTGCGGGTGACGGCCGGGTGCGCTCCGTAGCGTCCGCGCGTACTGGATTGATCGAGATTGATCTTGGCAACCGGCGACGCATCCGGGTGGATGCGCACGTCGACCCGGAGGCGCTGGCGCGGGTTCTCGAGGTGCTTGAGCGCCGATGATCGCCATACCGGGTAATGTGCGGGTGTGGCTTGCGACCGGCCATACCGATATGCGCCGAGGCTTCCCGAGCCTTGCGCGTCTGGTTCAGGAGAGCTTGAAGCGTGATCCGCACGCTGGTGATCTTTACGTTTTTAGGGGCCGCCGCGGCGACCTGATCAAGATCATTTGGCATGATGGCCAGGGCGCATGTCTGTTCACGAAGCGGTTGGAGCGCGGCCGCTTTTTGTGGCCATCGCTGGCGGACGGCGTTGTGACGATCAGCGTTGCGCAACTATCCTATCTCCTGTCCGGAATTGACTGACGAATGCCGCAGGCAACCTGGCGTCCGCAGGCTTCCGGTTAAGCTGTGGCTTATTGACTCACGAGGGAGATCGGTCGCGAATTTTAGCGGCGAATATGATTGATTTGCCCTCGTGACAACGCCTTCCGATCCGCTTCCCGCCGACCTTGCCGCTGCGCACGCAATAATCCTTGCGCAGCGCGAACAACTGGCGCTGGCGAAGAGCGAAGTGACCGTCGGTCGACTGGAAATCGAGCGGCTGAAGCTGATGCTGGCCAAGGCACGGCGCGAACAGTTCGGGCAATCCTCCGAACGCGGCAAGCTGCTGGTCGAACAGCTCGAGCTTGCCATCGAGGATCTCGAAGAGACGCAGGCCGAACAGGAAACCAAGGCCGAACTCGCCGCGCCAGGGGCCGCCAAGGAGAAGCGCGCGCAAAATCCACGGCCGCCGCGACGTCCGTTGCCGGACAATCTGCCGGTCGAGCGCGTCGTCGAACCCGCGCCTTGCGCATGTGGTAAGTGCGGCAGCGAGCGGCTGCACAAGCTCGGCGAGGTGGTCTCGAAGACCCTGGAATGCGAGCCGCGGCGCTGGAAGATTATCGAGCATGTCCGCGAAAAGTTCTCCTGCCGGGATTGCGAGGCGATCACACAAGCGCCGGCACCCTCCCATCCGATCCCACGAGGCTTTGCCGGGCCGAACCTGCTGGCGATGGTGCTGGTCAACAAGTTCCTGCTGCATCAGCCATTGAACCGGCAGAGCAAGACGTATGCCCGCGAAGGGGTCGAGATCGATGTCTCGACCCTGGCGGATCGGATTGGCGCCTGCGTGGTGGCGCTCGATCCCATTATTGAGGCGATCCGGATCCATATCATGAGCGCGGAACGCATCCACGCCGACGATACGACGGTGCCGGTGCTGGCCAAGCTTAAGACGGTTACCGGCCGGATCTGGACCTATGTTCGCGATGACCGGCCGTTTGGCGGCACGGATCCGCCGGCGGCCCTGTTCTACTACTCACGCAACCGGGCTGGAGAACATCCGCAAAGCCATCTTGCCGGCTATGTGGGCCTCATGCAGGCCGATGCCTTCGATGGATATAACCAGCTCTACAAGGCCCAAAGGAAGCCAGCTCCGATCCTTGAAGCGGCCTGTTGGATCCACGGCCGCAGAAAGTTCTTCGACCTGGCGCGCTCGATCTCGAACAGGATATCGATGCGTCGCACGGCCTCGCTGGCAATCGGCGCCTCTCCAGATTTCGCGCACCATCAACGGCAAAACGCCGGAACAGCGGCTTGCGGCACGTCGTGATAAGTCGAGGCCGATCGTGGCCGATCTCGAAATCTGGATGCGCCAGCAGCGAACCTTGCTCTCATCAGGCAACGATACTGGGAGGATGGGCTGGCCTTGGCAGTGGCCTGAGCGCGGGCGGCGCCGAGAGCGGAAAGTGCGGCCAGCTTCAGCAGAGTTCGTCGTTGCATGGTCTCTTGTGTTCTAGGATCGCCGACATCGTCAGACGACGCTCGTGCATATTTCGGAAACTGCATGGTATCGTAATTCAAGAATTAGAATACTGTCAAGTACTGGAATTGTCGTGACCGAAAACAGACAGGGCCGGCGCGGCCGGCCCGCCAACGAGGCGCTTGGCCAAACGATCGTCGACGCCGCGAGCGAACTCTTTGTGAAATTGGGTTTTCAAGCGACGACA
>NZ_PSRT01000163.1 GCF_004212635.1 Bradyrhizobium genosp. SA-3
GCCTCGCATTATGCGCCGCGCGCGGCCGTACGGCTCAATGCGCACGAGGTGGCGCCGGGCGAAGCGCTGCTGGCATTCGGTCCGGCGCACCCGCCTGGCCTTGATGCCGCCGCCGCTGTCATGAATTTGTCGCCCGCCGGTGATCTCGATGAAGCCGCTGCCAATCTGTTCGGCTATCTTCGCGCCCTCGATGCCAGAGGGCCACGCGCGATCGCCGTGATGACGATCCCCGAAGAAGGACTCGGCGAAGCGATCAACGACCGGCTGCGCCGGGCTGCGGTTGCGCGATAGCGCATGATCCGGACCCGAAGGGCCGCGTTAGCGAAAAGTGTGCAGCGGTTTTCCGATAAGATCATGCGCAAGAGACTAAGAGCGACGAAGAGACAACACCATGAACGTCGATAAATCCGCCACCCCGCCGCTTGCGCCCGAGTTGATCGAGCAATTTCGCAAGATCGTCGGCGAGCGCCACGCTATCACCGATGCCGCCGACATCGAGGCTTACGTCACCGAGGAGCGCAATCTGTTTCACGGCCGCTCGCCGCTGGTGCTGCGTCCGGGCTCGACGGCGGAAGTCTCGGAGATCTGCAAGCTTGCCTCCGCGCACAGGATCGCGCTGGTGCCGCAGGGCGGCAATACCGGCCTCGTCGGCGGCCAGACGCCGCACAATGGCGAGGTCGTGGTGTCGTTGCGCCGGCTCGACAAGATCCGTGAGGTCGACACCGCCTCCAACACCATGACCTGCGAGGCCGGCGTCGTGCTGCAAATCGCGCAGCAGAAGGCGGCGGAGGTCGATCGGCTGTTTCCGCTGTCATTGGGTGCCGAAGGCAGCTGCACCATCGGCGGCAATCTCTCGACCAATGCCGGCGGCACCGCCGCGCTCGCCTATGGGGTCGCGCGCGAGATGGCTCTGGGGCTGGAAGTGGTGCTGGCCGACGGGCGCGTGCTGAACGTGCTGTCCAAGCTGAAGAAGGACAACACCGGTTACAATCTGCACAACCTCTTCATCGGCGCCGAAGGCACGCTCGGCATCATCACGGCAGCGACTCTAAAATTGTTCCCGAAGCCGCGAGCGATCGAGACCGCCTTCGTCGGGCTGAAGTCGCCGGCGGCGGCGCTCAAACTGCTCACGATCGCGCAGAGCGAGGCCGCCAATGCGCTGACGAGTTTCGAGCTGTTGTCGCAGATGGCGGTCGACTTCTCGATCCGCCACGGTATCGACGTGCGCGATCCGCTCGCAGAAAAGCATCCCTGGTACGTGCTGATGGAATTGTCCTCTCCGAGCGAGGATGCCCGCACGCCGCTGGAGACGATCCTGACCCGCGCCATGGAGGAGGAGATCGTCGACGACGCCGTGATCGCGGCCAACCTCACCCAGCGCGCCGGCTTCTGGAAGCTGCGCGACGAGATGTCGGCGGCGCAGAAGCCGGAAGGCGGCTCGATCAAGCACGACATCTCCGTCCCCGTCGCCGCCGTGCCCGCCTTCATCGCCGAGGCCGATGCCGCCGTGGTGAAGCTGATCCCCGGGGCGCGGCCGGTGCCGTTCGGCCATCTCGGCGACGGCAATCTGCACTACAATGTCAGCCAGCCGGTCGGCGCCAACAGTGCGGACTTCCTGGCGGGCTGGCACGAGATGAACGCGGTCGTGTTCGAGATCGTGCTGCGCATGGGTGGCTCGATCTCGGCCGAGCACGGCATCGGCGTGCTCAAGCGCGACGAGCTGCCCGAGGTGAAGGACAAGACCGCGATCGAGCTGATGCGATCCATCAAGGCGATGCTCGATCCGCTGGGAATCATGAATCCGGGGAAGGTGCTGTGAGCGCGTCGGTCCCGCCTGCTCCGCTCGCGATCGCCGCGATCGAGGATGCCGACATCGAGCCCGTCGTCGCGCTGTGGCAGCGCTGCGGCCTGACCCGGCCCTGGAACGATCCGCATGCCGACATCGCGCTGGCGCGGCGGCGCGACAATTCCACCGTGCTGGTCGGCCGCGAGGCCGGTGCGATCGTCGCGTCCGTAATGGTCGGCCATGACGGCCATCGCGGCTGGGTCTATTACGTCGCGGTGGACCCTGACAGCCAGAAGCGCGGCCATGGCCGCGTCATCATGGCTGGAGCAGAGGACTGGCTGCGCGCCGCCGGAATTCCAAAACTGCAGCTCCTGGTCCGCCGCGAGAACGCGCAGGCCAACGCGTTCTACGGGTCACTCGGCTTCGAGGAATCCACCTCGGTGATGTTCCAGAAGTGGCTCGACGGCCGCGCGACGATTCCAAGCAACTGAGATGCGACCCATGACCATTTCCGACCGCGTCCGCATCAAGGACGTTCGCGTGCTCTCCGACAACTGGACTCCCCTGAAGAACACCACGTTCGAGTACCGGCGCACCAATGGCGAGTGGCAGACGCAGCACCGCGAGACCTATGAGCGCGACAACGCGGCGGCCGTGCTGCCCTACAACCGCGCCCGGCGCACGGTGATCCTGGTGCGCCAGTTCCGCCTGCCGGCCTATATTCGCGGCTACGACGATCTCCTGATCGAAGCGGCCGCCGGCGTGCTCGACGATGCCGCCCCCGAGGTGCGCATCCGCGCCGAGGCCGAGGAGGAAACCGGCTATCGCCTGCACGACGTCCACAAGGTGTTCGAGGCCTTCATGAGCCCCGGCGCCATCACCGAGAAGCTGCATTTCTTCGTCGCCGAATACGAGCCGGAGATGCGCGTCAGCGACGGCGGCGGACTCGAGCACGAGGGCGAGGACATCGAGGTGTTGGAGCTTTCCATCGACGAGGCGCTGGCGATGATCGCAGACGGCCGCATCATCGATGCCAAGGCGATCATGCTGCTGCAATACGTGGCGCTGCATGTTTTCAGGTAGATAACGCTCTTCACCCTCCCCTGGAGGGCTGGAGGGGGAGGGTCGATCGCGCGCAGCGCGAGCGGGGTGGGGTGATCTCCGCTCGGGCACTGTGCGAGGTGGAGAGACCGTCACCCCACCCCGTCTCACATTTCGCTGCGCTCCATGTGAGCCGACCCTCCCCCTCCAGGGGAGGGTAAAAGACACCGTCCACGCCGCACCATCCTCATCCGCAATTCTGGCCTGCGCCACCCCACTCCCCGTTGAGCAACTCGAAAACTATCTCTAGTCTGGGCCTAACCAAGAACCAGGAGACGCGCCCATGTCCGCTCCGCGCGACGACGAATTCGGCTTTGCGCCCGACTACGATTCTGCCGTCCCCTACATGCAGCGCACGCGCGACTATTACGCGGCGATCGGCTACACCACGCCGTATCGCTGGGCGCATTACACGGAGGCATCGTTCCAGCCGCTGAAGAAGCCATTGGCGCAGTCGCGCGTGACGATCATCACGACCGCGGCGCCGTTCGATCCGGCCAAGGGCGATCAGGGACCGGGCGCGGCATATAACGGCAGCGCGAAATTCTACCAAGTCTATGATGGCGACACGTCGAAAGAGCACGACCTTCGCATCTCGCACATCGGCTACGACCGCAAGCACACCAGCGCGACCGACAGCGGCACCTGGTTTCCGCTGCCGCAGCTCTTGAAGGCCAGCGCCGCGGGACGGATCGGCGAGGTCGCCCCACGTTTCTTCGGCGCGCCGACCAACCGCAGCCACCGGGTCACGCTGGATACCGACGCGCCGGAGATCCTGGCGCGCTGCCTTGCCGACAAGGTCGACGTCGCCGTGCTGGTGCCGAACTGCCCGGTCTGCCACCAGACCACCGCGCTGGTGGCGCGGCACCTGGAGCGGAACGGCATTCCGACCGTGATCATGGGCTGCGCCAAGGACATCATCGAGCACGCGGCCGTGCCGCGCTTCCTGTTCTCCGATTTCCCGCTCGGCAATTCCGCCGGCAAGCCGCATGATGCCGGCTCGCAGGCGCAGACGCTGGAGCTCGCGTTGAAACTGCTGGAGACCGCAAGCGGCCCGCAGACGACGATGCAGTCGCCGCTGCGCTGGAGCGAGGATGCTTCCTGGAAGCTCGACTACAACAACGTGGCGCAGCTCAGCCCCGAAGAGCTGGCGCGCCGCCGCGCCGAATTCGACAAGCAGAAGGAGATCGCGCGCGGCAACCGCGCCGCCTGACGTCCTCCGATAACGAAGAAAAAGGGAGAGAGACGTGACGCGACCGTTCGAGGGCGTGAAGATCCTGGACTTCACGCAAGTGCTGGCCGGTCCCTATGCGAGCTATCAGCTCGCGCTGCTGGGAGCCGACGTCATCAAGGTCGAGCGGCGCGAGGGCGAGGACATGCGCCGCACGCCGCTCAGCCGCGAGTGGGCCGAGCGCGGGCTGGCGCCGGCGTTCCAGGCCATCAACGGCAACAAGCGCAGCCTGACGCTGGACCTGCAAAAGCCCGACGCCGTAGCGATCGTGAAGAAGCTCGCGAGCCAGGTCGATGTGGTCATGGAGAACTTCCGCCCCGGCGTGATGGACAAGCTCGGCATCGGCTACGAGGCGCTCTCGGCGATCAATCCAAAGCTGATCTATTGCGCCGTATCAGGCTTCGGTCAGACCGGGCCGGATCGCTTGCGGCCCGGCTATGACGGCAAGATGCAGGCGCTGTCGGGCATCATGGCGATCACCGGCCACCCTGAGACCGGACCGACGCGCGCGGGCTTTGCGGTGTGCGACGTGCTGTCGGGCGCAACAGCTGCGTTTGGGGTGTCCAGCGCGCTGTACCAGCGCGACCGCACCGGCAAGGGCCAGCTCATCGACGTCTCCATGCTGGAGGCGACGATGGCGTTCCTCTCGGGCCAGATCGCGGATTGGTCCGTCGCCGGCCATCGCCAAACGCTCTCGGGCAACCAGGCGGTGAGCCGCAGGACCACAGCCAATCTGTTCAAATGCGGCGACGGCCACATCCTGCTCGCGGTCAACAACGAGAAGCAGTACCGCGCGCTGATGAGCACACTCGGCCGCGAGGACACGCTGACCGATCCGCGCTTTGCCGACTGGTTCGCCCGCAACGAGAACGAGGGCGCGCTCCGCGCCATCATCGAGGAAGCGCTGGCGGCAAGGCCGGCGCGCGAATGGGAGACGATCCTCGAAGACGCCGGCGCGCCCTGCGCCAGCATCTGGAAGGTCGAGGAGGTGATCGACCACCCGCAAATCAAGGCGCGCGGTGCGATCCAGGAGCTGGACACGCCGCATGGCCGCCTGCGCTTTGCCGGCAGCGGATTCAAGCTCGCCCATGGCGGCGGCAAGCTGGACCGCATGGCGCCGGAGCTTGGGGCGGATACGGATGCGGTGCTGAGGGAGCTGGGGTTCGATGCGGCGGAGATTGCGCAGCTGAGGGCAAGGGAGGTTGTTTGAGGGCGGCGCGCTACAAACACTGCTGTCGTCCCGGACAAGCGTAAGCGCAGATCCGGGACCCATAACCACCGAGTTCGATTGGACGAAGGCCGCCCACCACCATCTCTCGCTACAACCAGCTTCTGGGGGTATGGGTCCCGGCCTTCGCCGGGACGACAGTTGAGGTTGTAGCAGCAGCTAAAACAACGACCCCTGCCCGTCATCGGTTAACGTGCCCACAGCCTTCCGCGCCACCTTCTTCGGCTTCACCACCTCCGCTTCCATCTCCTCCGCGCTGATCGGCAAGAGCAACTGCTCGTCGTCATTGGCGACGCGGTTGACGCGGGTGGAAACAGGGTGCCAGGCGAATTCGCCGACGCGCGGGGCGGTCATCAGCGGCAGGATCGCGTCGATTTCGTCGCTGCGGCAGTCGAGCCAGCGCTCGAAATCGCGCGGGCTGATGGTGACGGGCACGCGGTCATGCAGCGCGGCAAGATCCTCGCCTGCCGCCGCCGTGACGATCGCGACGGTGTCGAGCTCCTCGCCGTTCGGCCCCACCCAGGTCTCGAACAATGCGGCAAAGCCGAGCGGTGCGCCGTCGGCGCGATGGATGAGGAAGGGCTGCTTGCGGCCACCCTCCGCCTTCCACTCGTAATAGCCGTCCGCCGGGATCAGCCCGCGCCGGCGGCGAATCGCCATTTTGAAGGCGGGCTTCTCCAGCACCGTCTCGGAGCGGGCATTGATCAGGAGCGTAAACCCGCGGGGATCCTTGACCCAGCCCGGCAAGAGGCCCCAGCGCATCAGGCGGAAATGGCGTGCGCCGTTCTCGATCCATACGACCGGAATCGGCTGCGTCGGGGCGACGTTGTAGCGGAGCGGGAAATTCGGCTGCTCAATGTAGCCGAACAGTTGCCGCAAAGCCGCGGGGGCCGAAGTTATGACGAAGCGTCCACACATCCTAGGGCGTCTATATAGGGTCCGTTCAGGGCCTTTTAACCCCGAACGTTAACACTGCGGCCGATGAGCTCAACGGTCTCCCAACCCGCGCGGACGCATGTACAGACGGGCCCCGAGGCCGCCGCCTGGGCCGAGCGGCTGCGCGTCGCCAACATCAACCCGCGGACCGGGCTTGCCACCGACTATCTCAACCATTTCAATGAGGCCGTGATGCTGCTGGAAATGGTCCCTGACATGCCGGAATGCGCGGAAGATTTTTTGACCTGGACGCCGCTGTCCTATGCCGAGCATTTCACGGCGTCGAATTTCAGGGCGCGCGACCTCGCCATCGAGGCCTATGAGAAGGCCGATCCCAACGTGCGCGCCCAGTTCGACCACATCACGGATACCATGACCTCGATCCTGACCGCGGTCGGCTCAGCCATGCGCGAGGTCGAGAAGGACACGACGCGCGTCCGGCTCGCCGAGCAGGCCACGGCCTGGGTCAAGCCGCTGATCGCGGCCTGCGGCGGCATCATCAATGGCGGCGCCGAAGCCGACATCGACACCATCATGGCGACCTGAGCTCATGAGATTCGATCGAACGTTGCCGCGAACACGGACCACCTCTCCCATAGGGAGAGGTCGGCGCATAGCGCCGGGTGAGGGGTTGCGCTCCCTCGGAAGAAGAACTGAGCCCCCTCACCCGATTTGCACAGAACGATGCTTCGCATCGCCAGGAGCAAATCGACCTCTCCCCGCTTGGGAGAGGTGAAGGAACCCATGGCTTCCGTGGTCCAGCCTACTCACCCCCAGATCGCGGTCAGTGCCGCGATTTTTCGCGACGGCAAGGTGCTTCTGACCCGCCGCGCCCGTTCGCCCGCAAAAGGGTTCTATTCGCTGCCCGGCGGCCGGGTCGAGTTCGGCGAATCGCTGCACCAGGCCCTGCTGCGCGAGGTCGACGAGGAGACCGGGCTCGCCATCGACATCATTGGCCTCGCCGGCTGGCGCGAGGTGCTGCCGGCCACGGCCGGAGCCGGTCATTACCTGATCATGTCCTTTGCCGCCCGCTGGGTGGCCAACGAACCCGTTCTGAACGACGAGCTCGACGATTACCGCTGGATCGCCCCTGAGGCCGTCGCCGGTCTCGGCGACCTCAGGCTGACGGGGGGACTGGAGGAGGTCATCCAGTCCGCCGCCCGGCTGATTGGCTCCTGACCGCCCCGCCTTGCTTCCACCGCCTCGACGGGGCATACACCCGCCGATGTCCACGCGATTTCTGGCCATTTTTGCCCTGATTCTCGCCTGCGCCTCCGCGCCCACGAGGGCCCAGGACGTGGCGGCGCCGTTTGACGGCGATTTGCAGCGGCTGGCGGAGATTCTCGGCGGGCTGCATTATCTTCGCGGCATCTGCGGGGCCAACGAGGGCAACAAATGGCGCAACGAGATGCAGGCGCTGATCGATGCCGAAACCCCCTCCGGCGAGCGCCGCACCCGCATGATCGCCGGCTTCAACCGCGGCTATAACGGCTTCCAGCAGACCTACCGGAGCTGCACGCCGGCGGCGACGGTGGCGATCCGTCGCTCCATCGAGGAAGGCTCGAAGATCTCGCGCGATCTCACGGCGCGCTACGCGAACTGAGCTCTCTCCACCGGTCATTCCGGGGCGCGCGCAGCGCGAACTACGATGCGCAATTGCGCATCTGAGAATCCATCCTGCGACATTCTGTGCGGCCCGATGGATTCCGGGCTCGCGCTACGCGCGCCCCGGAATGACAGCGTCGGGAACTCTGTCATCGACTTTGTTCACAGCCGTTAACCGTTCTTAAAGAAGTGGCCTAGCGGTCGTTAACGCCCGTGCTACACCTCTCGCGCAGCGCATCGCCGTGGATCGCGCCCCAGCCCTGATCGAGTTTCATGAGCCAGCCGACATCCTACGCCCCCGCCCGCGCGCCGCTGCCCGATCACGAGCAGAAGCAGGCCGCACTGAGCTATCTCAATGAGGCCTGGGCCGAGGCGCGCCATGACGGCGTCGACGGCGACTGCCTGGCGCAGGCGAGCCTGTTCGCGGCCTTTGCCGAACTCGTCGGGACCTACGGCGAGGACGCGGTGGCGAAATTCGTCGAGGGCTTTCCTGGCCGTATCCGCAACGGCGAATTCTCGGTCAGCCTCTCCAGGCAGTAACCCCTTTTCGAAAAATGACCCCGCCACAGGACGGGGCCAGTTCGCGGATGAATGACTTTGCGAAGTGCTCGCGAAGTCTGCCGCGATTTATCGCATGGAAGCGATCGAACGCGGACAAGCATTAGTCCGGCGATGACCGGGAGACGTTCCCGATGCGATCGGGAATGCACGCCCAGGCATCAGGGCTCGACTTTCAGAGTCGCCTTCATATTGGGATGATAGCGACAGTAGTAGCCGACCGTTCCCGCCTTCTTCAAAACGAACGTCGCCGACTTCTTCGGCAGCAGAGGGACGTCAAAATCACCGTTGGTCGCAGTGGCGGTGTGGGCGAAGATGTCCTTGTTGATCCACTCAATGGTGTCGCCGACCTTGGCCGAGATTTCGGCCGGCGAGATCACGAGATTGTCCATCGTGATTTGAATGGTCGCCGCACGTGCCGGGACGACCACTGACAGGAACATGACCGCAAGCGCGATCGAAGCGAGGCGTCCCGGCTTCATCGCACCCTCCTATTTCAGCTCGGCCGCGACGTGCTCGGCGTGCTGCTGATGGCCTTGGAAGATCTTCAGGCCGGTCTGCAACAGGCTCTTCAGCTCGTTATTGCTCGCGGACGGAATGAGCTGGGTCTCCAACGCGCTATTGACCGCCTTATGGTAGGCGACCTCGTTCTGGACATAGGCCTTGTCGAAGGCGGCGCCGCTTAGCTTGTCGAGCTCAGCCATCTTGTCGCTCGCCTGCTTCGACAGCGCCCGGCTGGTGTCGTTATCTTCAGGCGTGACGTTCAGCTTTTTGACAAGCGCGAGCGCCTGCTTGTTGACGGCCTCGTGGTCGCGCAGCATGTCCTCGGCGAAGGCCTTGACGTCCTTGTTCTTGGCTTTCTTCTGCGCCTGCTTGGCCGCGTTGATGTCGATCACGCCGGCAGTGTAGGCAATATGGGCGATCTGCGGATCGGTGGGCTTGTCGGCTGCGCGAGCGCCCTGCAGCAGCGCAGGACTCGACAGCAGGACGGCTGCGGCGATCGCCGCGCTCGATCGGAACAACATGGCTTGATACTCCTGTGGTGCCGGACGTTTGGGCCGGCGCGTTGCTTCACAGGAGTTGGATGGGTATTTCGCGCAAACGTTCCCGAAAACTTTAGCTGCCGAGGCCGAGCCGCTTCAGCACTGATACGGTCAAGCGTTCACAGCGCCACCCGGCGAATGGGAACGCATCCATCACCACCGGGCCGATCTCCTTCTCGACGTTCTCGCGAAGCATGGTGCGAGCACGGTGCAGCCGCGTCTTCACGGTCTCGGGCTTGACGGCGAGCAGATCGGCGGTCTCCTCGATGGTCATGCCCTCCATGACCCGGGCGACGAAGACTATGCGGAAGACATCCGGCAACTCGTCGATGGCGCGTTCGACGACGCGCTGGATTTCACGTTGGGCCATGGTCCTTTCCGGATCGCCTGCGGGAGAAACGGGAAACTTGATGATCTGCGCGTCGAGCGCGGCATCTGGTATCGCGCCGAGTTCGACATCCGGCTTGCGGCTGCGCACTCGGCCAAGCGCCTCGTTGATGGCGATGCGCGACAGCCAGGTCGACAGGCCTGCCTCGCCCCGGAAGCCGTCGAGATGGGTGAAGGCCCGGACATAGGTTTCCTGCACCACGTCCTCGGCTTCGCTGTCGCTGCGCAGGATTCCGCGCGCGAGGCGATAGAGCCTGCGGTTGTTGGCTTGCATGATCTCGCGCAAGGCGGCCTCCTCACGGCCCCGCGCGCGGTCGATCAGCTCGGCTTCCAATGTCCTGACGCCGGCGGACAGGCCGGCTGCGGTCCGTTGCATGGCTGTTACCTGCTTGTTTCGCTTCGTTCCGGACATTGGATGCAGGTTGAAGTGAAAGGTTCCCAACTTTCTTACTCGGCGCGCTCTTACCCTCCCCTGGAGGGGGAGGGTAAGTTACCCCTAATCCGTCTCGATCGGCAGCGCCGGATCCCGCGCCCACTCGCCCATGGAGGCGTCGTAGAGCGTCAGCTGGTCATAGCCGAGCTGGGTCAGCATGAGCAGGTCGATCGTCGCCGAGATGCCGCCGCCACAATACAGGATCACATTCTTATCGCGCGTAACGCCTTGGGCGGTGAATTTGGCCTCGGCGTCTGCAAGCGTCGTCAGCGTTTTGTCGGCATTGGTGAGCGACGCCGCTGGGACGTTGACGCTGCCCGGCACACGGCCGGGCCGGCCGTAGCGGCTCGGCTCGAGGCCCTGATGAAATTGCGGCCCGAGCGCGTTCACAATAACGGTCGAGGGATCGCCGATCCGGGCCTTCACGATGTTCTTGTCGACGAAGAAGCCTGGGCGCGGCGCGGCCTTGAACGTGGTTGCCGGATAGCCCCTCGGGGCACCTCTCTCGACCGGCCGCCCCTCGTCCTTCCATTTGTCGAAACCGCCGTCGAGCACACGCGCATCGACGCCGAGCGAGCGCAGCATCCACCAGAACCGCGTCGACCACATCATCGTGCCGATGCTGTAGAGCACGATGGTCTTTGATGCATCGAGGCCATGCCGGCCGAAAGCAGCCTCCAGCTGGGCCACATCAGGCATCATGAAAAACTGTTGCGCGGAGGTGTCGGAGAACTCGCCCTGCAGGTCGAGAAAATCGGCGCCCGGGATGTGGCCGGCTGCGAAGGTCTTGTCGCCGGGGACGGCACGATACGGCACGTCGCTGCCGGGCGGGACGGGCTCGTTGTAGGTCGTGCAGTCGTAGAGGCGGAGGTTATGATCGCCGAGCAGGCCTGCGAGTTGCTCGGTGGTGATGAGGGGTTGAGTCATTGAATGCTCTCCCATGCTTCCTCAATGTCGTCCCGGCGAAGGCCGGGACCCATACCGCGTGATCTATCGGTGGACGTAGGTATTCGTACCGAGGGAAGGCCCAGCAACGAATAGTCTTCGCCAAACGTCTCCCTGTGGTTATGGATCCCGGCCTTCGCCGGGACGACACCGAGTGTGGAGCGCCCTACGCCTTCAGCGTCTCCAGAAACCGCACCGGCTCGCCTTGCGAGGCCGTCACCAACTCGCCCTGCCACATCACGCGGCGGCCGCGGATGAAGGTGCCGACGGGCCATCCGGTGACGCGGACGCCGTCATAGGGGGTCCAGCCGGCTTTGGATGCCACCCATTTGTTGGTGATGATCTCGCTGCGCTTCAAGTCGACGATGGTGAAGTCGGCATCGTAACCGGCGGCGATGCGGCCCTTGCAGGCCATGTTGTAGAGCCGCGCGGGCCCGGCGCTGGTGAGATCGACGAACCTCGCCAGCGACAGACGGCCGGCATTGACGTGATCGAGCATGATCGGCACCAGCGTCTGCACGCCGGTCATGCCGGAGGGTGAGGCCGGATAGGTCTTCTGCTTCTCGTCCAGCGCATGCGGGGCGTGGTCGGAGCCGAGCACGTCGATGATGCCCTGCTCGATGCCGCGCCAGATTCCGGCGCGGTGATCCGCGCCGCGAACCGGCGGGTTCATCTGCGCCAGCGTGCCGAGCCGCTCGTAGCATTCCGGCGCGACCAGCGTGAGATGATGCGGCGTCGCCTCGCAGGAAGCGACGTCCTTGTGGTCGCGCAGGAACTCGATCTCTTCCTTGGTCGAGATGTGCAGCACATGGATGCGCTTGCCCGTCTCATGCGCGAGCTTGACGAGGCGCTGCGTCGCCATCAACGCCGCGGTCTCGTCGCGCCAGACCGGATGCGAGCGCGCATCGCCCTCGATGCGCAGCGACTTGCGGTCGTTGAGGCGATACTCGTCCTCGGCGTGGAACGCGGCGCGGCGACGGATGACCTGGAAGATGCGGCGGAGGCTCTCGTCGTCCTCCACCAGCAGCGCGCCGGTGGACGAGCCGATGAACACCTTGACGCCCGCGCAGCCCGGCGCGCGCTCCAGCACCGGCAGATCCTGCACGTTCTCGCGGGTGCCGCCGATGAAGAAGGCGAAATCGCAATGCATGCGGTGATGGGCCCGCTTCACCTTGTCGGTAAATTCGGCTTCCGTGACCGTGAGGGGCGAGGTGTTCGGCATCTCGAACACGGCGGTGACGCCGCCCATCACGGCGCTGCGCGAGCCGGTCTCGAGGTCTTCCTTGTGCGTCAGCCCGGGCTCGCGGAAATGCACCTGCGTGTCCATCACGCCGGGCAGGATGTGCAGGCCCTTGCAGTCGATCACCTCCGCGGCGCTGCCTTGCGACAGCGTGCCGATCTCGGCGATGCGGCCACCCGTGATGCCGATATCGCGCAGGCCCTCGCCGTCCTGGTTGACCACGGTGCCACCTTTGAGGATCACGTCGAAACGCTGGGTCATGGGACCTCTCTCATCCCCAAGCGCAGAGCTCGAGGTCTTGTCGTTTTTGCCTTGCGGGCTTACGTTCCGGAGCAACATGTCGCAAGAGATTTTCGCATGAAATCAGCGTTTCTTCCCGACCGGGGCGTGGTCAAGGTCGCGGGCGAGGATGCGCGCAACTTCCTCAACGGCCTCGTCACCACCGATGTCGACAGGCTCAAGCCGGGCCTGGGGCGATTCGGCGCGCTGCTGACGCCGCAGGGCAAGATCATCGTCGATTTCCTGATCACGGAGGTGCCCGCCGGCCATGGCGGCGGGTTCCTGATCGATTGCCCGAAGGCGCTGGCCGAGGCCCTCGCCACCAAGCTGAAATTCTACAAGCTGCGCGCCAAAGTCACGGTGGAAAACCTCTCCGATGCTCTGGGCGTGCTCGCAGCCTGGGACGGCCAGCCTGCCGCTCAGCCCGACCTCGGCTTCGCCGATCCGCGCCACAACGAGCTCGGCTATCGCATCCTGATCCCCGAGGATCTCAAGCAGAAGCTGTCCGATCTCATCGGCGCCGAGCAGGTCGATGCCACCGAATACGAGGCCCACCGCATCGCGCTCGGCGTGCCGCGCGGCGGGCTCGATTTCATGTACAGCGATGCGTTCCCACACGAGACCAACATGGACCGTCTCGCCGGCGTTGATTTCGACAAGGGCTGCTATGTCGGCCAGGAGGTCGTCTCGCGCATGCAGCATCGCGGCACTGCGCGCACCCGCAGCGTCAAGGTGTTGCTCGAGGGGCCCTCGCCCGAGATTGGTGCCACCATTCTCGCCGGCGACAAGCCGGTCGGCACCATCGGCTCGACCGCCGGCGGCAAGGGCATCGCGCTGGTGCGCGTCGACCGCGTCGCCGATGCGCTCGATGCGGGCCAGCCGCTCACCGCGGGCGGCCTCGCGCTGACACTCGCCGAACCCGACATCGTCCGCATTCCATCGAAGCAACCCATCGCATGAGCCGCGCCCCTCACCTGCATCCCGACGGAAAGACCCGCTGCCCCTGGCCGGGCGAAGATCCGCTCTATGTCGCCTATCACGACACCGAATGGGGCGTGCCTGAGTATGACGACCGCGCACTCTACGAAAAGCTGATCCTCGACGGCTTCCAGGCCGGCCTGTCCTGGATCACGATCCTGCGCAAGCGCGACAATTTCCGCAAAGCCTTCGACGATTTCCAGCCGGAAAAGATCGCGCGCTACAACGACAAGAAGGTGCACGCGCTGATGAACGATGCCGGCATCGTGCGCAACAAGGCCAAGATCGACGGCGCGATCCTGAGCGCAAAATCGTATCTGGAGATCATGGAGAAGGGACCGGGCTTTTCGAAGCTATTATGGGACTTCATGGACGCCGGCCCAAGGTCAACAATTTCAAGACCAGCGCGAGCGTACCCGCCTCGACACCGCTGTCGGTGCAGATCTCCAAGGAGCTGTCCTCGCGCGGCTTCAAGTTCGTCGGCCCGACCATCGTCTATGCCTTCATGCAGGCGACCGGCATGGTCAACGACCATCTGGTCGACTGCCATTGTCACGCGACCTGCGGCAAGACGCAGCGCAAGCCGCGCCTCAAGGCCAAATGACAGCCGAGAAGAAGACCGCGCGCGATGCGCAGTCCCGCGCCTGGCAGCGCATGCTGTCGGGCCGGCGGCTCGATCTGCTCGATCCCTCTCCGCTCGACGTCGAGATCGCCGACATCGCGCACGGGCTGGCGCGCGTTGCCCGCTGGAACGGCCAGACCATCGGCACCCACATCTTCTCGGTCGCGCAGCATACGTTGCTGGTGGAGACCGTGATGCGGCATGAGACGCCGCGCGTCGACCAGCGCGTGCGACTCGCAGCCCTGCTGCATGACGCACCCGAGTATGTCATCGGCGACATGATCTCGCCGTTCAAGGCCGTGCTCGAGGGCCATTACAAGGCGGTCGAGAAACGCCTGCTTGGCGCCATCCACATCCGCTTCGGGCTACCGCCCGTGCTGCCGGAGGAGATCACGCAGGCGATCAAGGCCGCCGATCGCGGCGCGGCTTATCTGGAGGCGACCGAGCTTGCCGGTTTCAGCGAGAGCGAGGCACGGCGCCTGTTCGGCAAGGATCCCGGCCTACCCGACAGCGTCCGGCGCGACTATCTCACGCCCTGGACCGCGGCGCGGGCCGAGAAGCAGTTTCTGGAGCGGTTTGGCGCGGTGGTTGCGTAGCATCATCCCTTCGTAGGGTGGGCAAAGCGAAGCGTGCCCACCAAACAGGAGCGATGCGCGCAGTTGCGAAATGGTGGGCACGGCGCGATGCGCCTTTGCCCACCCTACGAGCGCCCGCTATAGTCAGCGGCAAAAAGGTCCGCCATGATCCACGTCTGTTCCCTCGCCGCGCTTCCCGAAACCGTCCGCCTCACCGGCGCCAGCCATGTGCTGACGGTGATGGCCAATGTCGAGCAGGTGCCGCGGCCCGTGTCCGTGCTGCCGGCCAATCATCTCAAGGTGTCGATGGACGACATCACCGAGGAGATGGACGGCTTCGTCGCACCGTCAGAGACGCATATCGAGCAGGTGCTGAACTTCGTGCGGGGCTGGGACCGTAGCGCGCCGCTGGTGGTGCATTGCTACGCCGGCATCAGCCGCTCCACCGCCAGCGCGTTCGCAGCAGTATGCGCGCTCAATCCGAACCGCGACGAGATCGAGATCGCCAGGAAGATCCGCGCGGCCTCGCCGATCGCCTCGCCGAACCGGCGCATCGTCGGCCTCGCCGATCGTGCATTGGGACGCAACGGCCGCATGCTGCGCGCGCTCGACGAGATGGGCCCGGGCGCGATGATGGTCGAAGGCCGCCCCTTCGTGATCGAGCTCGAATGAGTCGGGAGCCGAATAGCAGCCGCGACGGGACTGCGCCCCCTCTCCCGCGCAGATGCTTCCACGTCGTCATGGCCGGGCTTGTCCCGGCCATCCACGACCTTTCCCACGGCACGAAGAACGTGGATGCCCGGGACAAGCCCGGGCATGACGAGTTTGTGGCAACAGCTGCGATCATCACCGCATGAGCGAGACGCTGCTGACGCCGATCGAGATTGGCCTGACCGCCGCGATCGTCGCGATCGAAGACCACGAGCCGCTTATCCTCACCGCACGCGGCGGTGACGGGCTTGCCGGCCTGCCGTTTGGGCCGTTCGATGCGCTCGCCCACCGCACCTTCGAAATTGGCCTGCGCGCCTGGGTCGAGCAGCAGGCGGGCCTGCGGCTCGGCTATGTCGAGCAGCTCTACACGTTCGGCGACCGCGGCCGTCATGCCGAGGCCGGCGACACCGGCGCGCATATGGTGTCGATCGGCTATCTCGCGCTGACGCGCGCCGTCGATGGCGAGCTCGCCGCGACCGGCGCGAGCTTCGAGCCATGGTATCGCTTCTTCCCCTGGGAAGACTGGCGCGAGCAGCCGCCAGAGATCATCGCCCGCGACATCATCCCGGCGCTGACGAAATGGGCCGAGGAGGAGACGCCGGAGACGACGCGCGCGCTGCCGCGGAAGGATCGCGTGCGATTCTATTTCGGTCTCGACGGTGCGCCCTGGGACGAGGAGCGCGTGCTCGATCGCTATGAGCTCCTGTACGAGGCCGGGCTGATCGAGGAGGCGCGACGCGACGGCAGGCCTGCGGCATTAGCGCGCAAGTCGCTTCCCGCGCTCGGGACCTCGATGCGGTTCGATCACCGGCGCATCCTCGCCACAGCCATCGCGCGGCTGCGTGCGAAACTGAAGTATCGTCCTGTGGTCTTTGAACTTTTGCCCGCCGAGTTCACACTCACGGAATTGCAGCATACGGTGGAGGCCATCTCCGGCCGGCACCTGCACAAACAGAATTTCCGCCGCCTCGTCGAAACGGAAGCCCTGGTCGAACCGACCGGGGCGATGTCGACACAGACCGGCGGACGCCCGGCGGCGCTCTATCGCTTCCGCCGCGACGTGCACCAGGAGCGGCCCGCGCCGGGCTTGCGCGTACGCTCCCGGCGCTGAGCATGATCCGGAAAAGTGCGTAAGCGGTTTTCCGAGCAAGATCATGCTCGAAACCAAGACTCTAAGGTTTCGCGATCGGCCGTGCCCGCCGGTTGCCTGGAGGCTTCATGTTCGACGGCCCGTTTGACGTCTTTGCGTTGATCATTGCGATCGCCGCCTTCCTCGTCGCGATCAAGGCCTCCAGTCAGGCGGCCGAGCTGCGCCGCCGGCTGAGCTCGCTGGAAGAGATGTTTGACGCGCAGCGGCGAGTTCAGCCGCCGCCACTCACGGCGACGTGGGAGCAGGCGCCCGCAACCGCGACGGCTGCCGCGGAGCCGCCGCCGCTTGC